>DASRRM010000431.1:0-23632 GCA_035695715.1 Tepidisphaeraceae bacterium | reverse complement strand
TTGAGCAATGTATTGGCTGGCTCAAGGAGTGTAGAAGAGTCTGCACCCGATTCGAGAAGCTTGCGATTAACTTCGTAGCCACCATAAAACTCGCTATCATCCAGCGCTATCTACGTTTAGAGTTTTCAGACAGAGCCTAATGCATGTTATTGTCCAATTCAAAAACGAGCACACTCGTCATCCTGAGACCTCACGCAGCAGGGCCGCACGTGCAATGGCTAAAACAACGCGAATTGTAGGGTCCGCCTTGGCGGACGCGTTCGGGAAGACGTAATCTCTTGGTTTACCTTTCGCCGAGATGAACCGCCATAAACACGTCCGCCAAGGCGGCCGCCAAGGCGGACCCTACGTCCGACGGATTTGCGGCACAAACAAGGTTACCAACTCCAGCTTGCCATCCAAATCGAAACGAAGGAGAAGTGCATTCCCGCTGAAATCATATCGGAGCCACCGAGGGATTGGTCTTTTCAGGATCGGTGATCGGCCGCCGCCTCCCCCCTCTTTTGCTGCCTTTCCCGCCCGCTCGACGATTTGCGGTTCCGAATCCCCAAAGCCTATATCCCAAGGAAAAGAGCCAATGTAACCTTGGTATCCTTCATGGTTAAGTCGGTGGAAATGGATCCCGCTGAGGTAGAGGCCCTTAGGATTATCAACTTCAGACGGCGGAATGGTGGCATCGAATTCGCTAAATACGAGAGCTACACCATGTTCCTTGAATTCCAAATCCCCACGGCTACCTTCGCGATCAATTCGGCGATTTCCGATGAGTTGTAACATCTCGCGATCGTCCACATTTTTCTTTAATAGCCTGCTTAACGCGTTAAAATCAAATTCCATAGTAACCACCTCTCGACGCCTGCCTATTGAAATTATGCCGGCTGCCCGAATTGCCGCTTCATGATCAATTGAGAGCCAAGAGAGACGCCGTAACGGTGACATCCATCAAGTCCGCGACCGACACGCTCTTTCATCGATTGTTGCTCCCTCCGGCTTTGCCATCCTCCGCCATTTCCAATCTCAAATAATCATATTCGACGCCATACAACACATTTGCCGCTGGGATTGTCAATCCCAGCACGTTTTTTCCCTTCTTCATCAGTCCCGCATCGAAGGCGACATCGCGCTCGAACCAATAGCCGCGGATGCCGTCGCGGCGAATCGTGGCGGTGTCGGGAAGCCTGGTCAGCGCGCCGGCGGGTTGGCCGTTCATCGTCACGTCGAGCCGCTTGGCGCTGTTGCTGGCGAAGGCGATTCTTAGGGTGGCTTTTCCGCGGGGGGCTTCGGGAAGATCGAACGAAATCGTCCACGTCGTCGGCTTGTCCGGGCGGGGAACCTGGGCGTAATTCCAGCCGGCGTGGAAGTCGCTTTTGTCGATGATGAAGTTGACGCCGTTGGGAAAATCCCTGGCGTCGTCGTTATACAGGCCCCATTGCCAGTAATGATCGCCATGGCGGAATTCCCCGGCGGTGCGGTCGGGGATGCCGATTTCCCATATTTGTCTGCCGAACCGCACCGGGGTCCATTGCAATTTACCTAAATTCAATGACTCGCCGGGTTTCACGATCACGTTTGCCTGCGAGAATTCCCCCAGCACCCCGTCGGCAATGGCGTGCAGGGTGTAAATTCCTGGGCGGATGTTGGGAATGGTAAATGTGCCGTCGGCGGCGGCGCGGGTCCAGAATTCGTAATGCTTGGCGTCCTGCTGCCAGTCGACAACGCCGCCGATGGCGCGCTCGCGGCCGCCGGGTTCGCTGGGGACATCCGGCCATGCCAGGCCGACCAATAAATGGGACATGCGCGCCGCCGGAGCCTGCGGATCATCGAGGATGATCTGGCCGGTGACGGTTCCGCGCCCGGCTTTGCGCGGATAATCGACGCCAGCCACCCATTCATAGGGCCACCGCTCGCCCTCCGTTTTCGCCCGGCCCAGCGCATCGCTCCACATCGCATCCGGCGTCGCCCCGGCGTTGCAATAAATCAGGAACGGGCCCACCACCTTCTTCCAGCTTTCCCCGGCGGCGATGTCGCAACGGCTTGCGCCGTAATGGCTGCCACGCCAATAGTTCAGCAGCGTGGGCGCGCCGCCGTTGTTGTCCAGATGGCCGGTCAGCTCGACTTTCGTGGCCCCGCCACTGAGGTATTCGTTGGATGGATTGATGAGCCAAAGGCCGAGATGGCTTTTCGTGCCGGACCATCCGAAGGCGGGCGTATCAAATTGCACGGCGGAATAATCATATTTATGTTCCACCTGCCCGGCGTAAATGCCGCTGTTCAGCCGGCGGGCTTCCTTCATGTTGAGCTGCGTCCCATTTTCCCAGTCGGCGGGGCTGGCCATCAATTTATTCCGCCGGGCGTCGATCGTCATCCAATCGAAAACACTGGCGTTGAGCTTTAGTGCGAAGCGCGCTTCGCCGATGGACGTGGCGGGGTAAGCGGGCTTGTGATCGAAGATGCAATAGGTGTACAGGGCGGAATCTCCCTGCGCCAGGGCATAACGAATTTCGATATCCGCGGCCACGCTTCCGCCCGGGCCGCCGCCGAGGGGTTTTCCGGAGAAGGTGGCCTTGATGGAGACTTCGCCGCGCGCGCCGGCGTTGGTTTTCGGATCGATGGTGATGGAATCGCTTACGCGCTCGCCGGCGGGCGCGTGCGACCAATAGCCACTTGCGTGCCTGGGGTCGGGCTTAAGAAGCGCTTTGCCCTCGTAGTGCAATTCCCGCATGCCGCCGGTTTTTTTGTCGATTTTTGCGGAAAGAACGCCGTTGGATAGCGTGAAGGCGTCTGCCGTCTCTTCAATGCTGACCGGCTGCGGCGCGGTACCTGCCGCGGCCGCAAGACTCTTCGTCCCAGTCGCGCCGGTCATGGCACATGCGAACAATAAACCCAAGATTAACCGCACGTTATTTCCCTTCCGCCAGTGGTGCGATACGACAAGGCAACGTAGGATGGCCTGTCACAAGGCTGGCCCATCGGGCCACATGCACGAACCCCATCTAATATCGCGGAGAAACCTATGAAATTGCCAGAAAAATATCTGATTGCCGGAATGCTTGCCCTGGCGTCGATGGCTCTTTTTGCCAATGAACCAAAGCCGGGCGCTCTGGGAACCTACAGCGTCGCCAAAACGCTGAACGTGGGAGGCGAGGGCCGATGGGATTATGTAATCATCAATCCCCAAACGCAGCTTCTTTATGTTCCGCGCCAGTCGCATACCCAAGTCATCAAAGCCGACACTGGCGAGGTGGTTGCCGATCTGAAGGATACGCCGGGCGTGCATGGCGTTGCTCTGGCGCTGGATGCAGGTCGCGGCTTTGCGAGCAATGGGCAGGGGAATTCGGTCACCGTCTTTGACCTGAAGACCAATAAGGAGCTGGGCAATATTCCCGCCGGGCAAAAGCCCGATTGCATCATCTACGATCCCGGCTCGAAGAAAGTGCTGGCGTTTTGCGGGAAGAGCGACGAGATCACCGTGATCGATCCCGCCGCCGACCCGGCCACTGAAAAGCCGCAAAGCATCAAACTGGACGGCGCTCCCGAATTTGCGGCCAGCGACGGGGCCGGTCATGTCTACGTGAATTTCGAGGACAAGGATTCGGTGGCGGAGATCGACATGAAGACGAAGAAGCAAACCGCCGTCTGGAAAATCGAAGGCGGCGAAGGCCCGACCGGTCTTGCCATCGACATCGCCCATCACCGCGTTTTCTCCGGCTGCCATAACCAGATATTGGCCGTGCTGGATACCGAAACCGGCAAAACCATCGCCACGCTGCCGATTGGCAGAGGCGTCGACGCCTGCGGATTCGATCCCGTGACCGGCGAAGCCTTCGCCAGTTGCGGCGACGGCACTTTGACCGTCGCCCGCGAAACATCGCCCGGAAAATTCGAGGTGACCCAAACCGTCAAAACCAAAAACGGCGCCCGCACGATGGCGCTCGACCCAACCACCCATACCATCTACCTCCCCACCGCCGAGTTCCCGGAAGCCGGCGGGCGTGCCGGTGGCCGGCCCACGCCCAAGGCCGGGACGTTCGAGATCGTCGTGGTAAAGCGGGCGGGGGTGTTGAAGCCGTTGAACTGAGCGTTCAAACGGATGCCTGACGCTGATGCTTCCGGACGATGAATTTGACGCGAAGGGGCGAAGAGACGAAGGACTCGAAGATGTTTCTCGCGTCAGCACGCAGCCTGGCCTCTAACACACCCGGCGCATGATGTTGTCCGTTTCTTACGCTGGCTGGGACGAGCCGCGCACGGCGGGTACTACCGGAATAAGCGGATCGCGAAATCCGCTTACTCCCGGACTACCCTCCGTGCGCGGCTCATTCGTCTCCCGATTACGCCCTTGCGTCAGACCGGACATTGTTAAGCGGCGTGTGTTATCAGGATGACGATTACATCGTCGCCGCGCTGGTACCCATTTTGCAGAACTCCCAGGGAACACCAACCAAGGAGTTCTCATGATCCGCAAGCTAAAATCCGGAGAATATCGGTTGTATTCCCGCAAGGCAGATCCGAAGACCGGAAAGCGCCGAAACCTTGGGACGTTTGGGAGCCGGGCGGGGGCGGAAAAGCATGAGCGGGATGTGCAGTATTTCAAGCGGCACTGAGTTCGGTATTCCGTCAGTGCAATGAGCGGAGCCCAGCGCTCCTAATAATAGCCGAGGGCGGAAGCCCACGGTGCTCGCGGCCCGGGTGGCCTTTACGATTTTCGCTGCACGATCACCGTGATAACCACCGACCCACCGGTCGTGTCGTCGGAGACGACCGGCGAGAATTGCGGGCGCGTGGGATTGATTCGTTTCTCCACGTTGCCCAGCCCGCCGGACATCAAATACCCGATGATCGACCGCTCGCGCGAGCGGGCGACGTTCAGGGCGGCCTGCTTGGTGCGGCGGCCGGCCTGTCTGGCTGCGCCGGGACGCTCCATTTCATACAGCCGATCCAGTGCATCCTCCGCGGCCGACAGCTCGCGCTCCACGGCACGCAGGCGCTGGAGCGTGGCGGCGGATACAGCGGCCGGGCGCGATGCCACATCGCCCCGCGCCTCGCCTAAAACATCGAGCCGCCGGCGAATCAGATCATCCTTGCGGCGCGACAGCTTGTTGATCAGCTCGCGGCATTCCTCCTGCGATGGATTGGCGCGAAGCCGGGCCCGGCCGATGTCGCCGGTCATCGCATTTAGGTTCAATGACTTTGCCGCCGGGCCGCCGGACAGGCTGCTTTGCATGGTCAGTTGCAGGTCCGGCTCCTCCTTCATCCGCTGCAGGGCAATGTCGAGCTGCGCCAAGTCGGCGGCGGAAAGGCCATCATCCCCGGCGGAGAAGGTAATTGTAAACGGCCCGTTATTCTTCGGCTTGGGCTGGCCGAAAATCGCGGAGAGGGGGATGATCTTATCGGCAACGCCAATGACGGCGTTGGCAGTTTTCTTTGGCACGGCCGCGATCGCATTTGCAACGATGACGTCGAACGCATTGATGGCCGCATCGGCAATCTCCCCCCCGGTCAGCTCGCCTTTTTTCATTCCAAACTTCAGCGGCACGTCGACTGACCCATCGGCCCGCACGATAAGTGCCAGCACAAAGTTCAAGGGGCTGGGCAGCTTCAACCAATGGCGAATCGGGCCGTTCTCCGGCTCGGAAAGGTCCATGTCCGTGAAGATAAAATGCGAATCGGTGAGCAGCGATCCATCGCCCGGCAGGCGCTCGTCAATGGCGGCGTCGAACACGCCATTGGCCAGATCAATTTTCATTGTCTTGGCCGTCGAACTGAGCTCGGCCAGGTCGAACGCGCTGACGGAAGCTTTGAGCCAGCCCTTAGGCTGCGGATAAAACGATAATTCCCCATCGGCCTGGATTTGGGAGAACAAGTCGCGCTCTTCGATGTCACTGAGCGCGCCGACCTTCGGTGCGGGTGGCTTCTTCGCGCCAACCAGACCCCCGATCCCAGCCAGAGCGGATGGCGCTGCCGCCGCCGCCGCTGCCGCCGCAATCGGCTGATCCGACTTTCGCGGCAGCGGCACCTTCCCCGCCCCAACCAGCAGGCTGAAATGCGTCGGCGGACGCTCGGCGGTAAACGCCTTGCTGCTCAGGTTCCGAACCTCCAGATCAAGCTGATTCAACGGCACCAGCAGCGGCGGCGAAACCGTATTGTCCGTCATCCGAAAATCCAGGCCGGTGACAAACACCTTGGTAATGCGAACCTCGCCGGTTTTGTCATCCGCCGCCGGGGCGAAAGGCGCGGACGCAACGTTTGTAGCAGCCGCTCCCGATTTGCCGGCGCTGGCGACAGGCGTTTTCCCCGGCGGCGCGGTTGCGGCCGCGGATAGTGGCGATGGCTTCGCATTCGATTTCGCCACGGCCGTGCCGGCTGGTTGCGTCGCGGGCTGGGTGGCCGGCGTGACTTGCAATTTAATCACAATTCCCAGCGCGTGAATTCCGTCCTTCTCGCGCGTGGCCTGGCCGACGATGTTGTCCACCTCCAGCGTCTTGGCGACGATGGATTTGTCGGCGGGGTGAACGTGAATTCCCTCGGAGCGAATTTCCTCGACGCCGATCAACACCGGACCCTTATCCGCCGCCCGGAATTCCACATTTTTCACCGTCGCATCGACGTCAAACGCGCGGTCGAGCGGGAATTGCAGGGGATCGAAGCGATCGAGTTTGACCTTGGCGAAAAGGTGGGCGTGCAGTCTGCCATCGGTCAATTGGGCGGCATCGATCTTCGACTTCAAATCCGGCGCCTGGGCCAGCAAACCGTCGCCGTGAATTCCACTGCCGGTGATATCCACCACGACGGTCGGCTCGCCCGCGAAGGGCGCTACCTGAAGATTCACCTTCAGCGCATCAACCACATTGTCGATCTTCATTGACAAGCCGAGATCAGTCGCCGGGCCGGTGGCTGCATCTTTCCCGAGGAGTGCAATTGGCTTGTTGGCGATCAAGTGCAAATCGGAAACGGCAATCGGCGGGACATTCTCGCGCGATTCATCGGTCAGCGTAAACCGCTTCACATTCAGGTCGAGCTTTTTCAGCGTGATCAGCGGGTATTTCTTCTTCACCACCACCAGCGGCGCAAGCGACGGAAGCCGATCCGACGCCACCGCCGTCGGTTCCACGCCGCCCGGAGCAAGACGCGCTGGCCGCGCTGCCTCGACCACGGCGGCAGATTTTGTTGCGGGAACTTGTGCGACGATGGCGGGCTGCGTCGCGGCCGGCTGCGTGGCGGGCACGATGGCGATTCCCATCGCGTGCATTGTCCCATCCTTGCCAATCCGGGCACGGCCCGAAGCGCCGCTCACCGATACCTCGTCCACGTCGACCACGCCCGCCGGGATATCAACGCGAGGCACAACCACTTTCACCGAATCGAGGCTGAACAGCGGCGTCGGCTCGGCTCCTTCGCGATAATCCAGCGCGCTGATGAGGAGCATGCCGCCCGCGCCGCCTTTGGGGTTGATCGCAAAAGCCGCGTCGGCGTGCGTCTTGAACCGGCCATCCTTCATTTCGATGGTCATGCCGGGCGGCAGATAGGGCGTCAGGCCGCCCTGGCGAATTCCCGTAGCGGAAATGTCCAGCTTCGCGCCGGCCGAATCCGCCGCCGCCGTCAGCGTGCCGGCGATTTTGGCCTCATCGACAATGCCGTCGGCCTTGAGCGTGAAATCCACCTTCGCCGGAGCGGCGGCTCTTCCCCAGGTGACGCCGGCAACGTTGCCGTCAACGTGCGCGGTGATTTGGGCGGTCGGCTTCACCATTCGATCGGTCCAGCCGAAGGCGCCGCCTTCGATGGAGAATTTGTTCAACACGAAAATCTGCAATCCCTCAGCCGGCTGCGTGGTGGGAACTGTGCCGGCCGGGTGCGTCGTCGGGGACTGCTGCGCGACAGTCGATATCGCGACGGCACCCGGCATTTTCTCGGTGGCAAATGCCGACGCCTTGGCCTTGGGCTGCGCCGGCAGCAGCCGGAAGCCCACCGCGCTGATCGCGCCGCCTTCTTCGCGGGCAAATTGCCCGCGCGGCTTTTTCAAGCTTACCGCTCCCACCTCCAACGTGTCGGCCGTAAGATGAATACCGCTAATCCCGGCTTCATCCGCGCCCAGAAGCTCGCCGCCGGGATCGCTCAACTGAAATTCGCTCGCCTTGACGCTGGCGGCGATTCCATCGTCAAGCTGCGCGATGTCCACATGCGCCCGGGTATGAATCGATCCATTTCGAAGGGTTGGCTCGATGTTCATCGCCTTGAGATAAGGCCCGGCAAGAATTGCTGAAAGCTGCTTGCCGGTGATTTCAAGATCGGCCACCAGGCCGCCGGTTTTCTGGGCGATTGTTCCGTCCACCTTCACGTCACCCGCCAGGCCCGGCGCTTTGAGGAATGCGCGCAAATGGGCCGGATGAGCGGCAACGGGCGCATTGGGATCGAAGTCGACGTGCAGGCCGGTCAGCTCGACGCCGGCATCATCGACCGAGACGGCTGTTGGCGGCGCGCCATCCGGGGCGTCCTCGTCGTACAGGTGAAACTGCACGCCGGTCCAGGTGAATCGCCCGATGTCGATCTTTGGCAGGGACGCCAGCGTGCTGGCGTCGACGGCGGGCTTGGTGCTCGGCGTTGATGGATGAACCGAAGCGCCATGCGACGGAGACGAAGATGCCGCCGCATCATCGGCAACGGTGGGGGGCCTGGTGGTTTTCTTCAGCCGAAAACCGGCGGCCCAGATCGCCCCCGATTTTTCCCGGCGTGCCGCGGCGCGCGGGCCGACCACGTCGATCGCGTCGATACGGACCCGGCCTGGCGAAAGGCCGATGCCGCTGAGCTTCACATCGTCCAGCGCAAGAAGCTCGGTATCATCGGCGAATTTAATATGAGCCAGCCGGGCGTTGATCGCCAGCGAATTTTCCGTTGGCTGGGAGACATCGGCGGTTAGCTGGCAGGTGAATCGCGCTGATTTCAGGTCGGAATCGACGTCCATCAGGGCGAAATACGGCCCCAGCGCATCGGGATGAATGCCCCCGGCGTCCACGTTCAGTGCGAATGTTTTCTTTGTGGAAAAGGCGCGGCACAAGCCGTCGATTTTCACATCGCGCAGGATTCCCGGCGCGCTGAAATTGCCGGCGATGGCAATGGTCGCATTCGGCTTGGCCGGGTCGTTGGTGGCATTTTTAAGCGAGAGGCTGTCGATGACGAATTCGAGGTCGGCCGCGGGTTTGACGCCGGCATCCTTGAATGAAGCGCGGAAGTTCTTCAGGGAGAATTCGCCGAGGTTGAAGATGAATGGCGTCGCGGGGGCCGGCGGAGTTACCGAGCCGGCGGCGGAAGCCACGGACGTAGCTGCCGATGATTTGTCAGCCTGCGATTTCGACGTCGATGCCGCGCCGGAATTGTCCGGTTTCCCGCCCGGCTTGAATTCAAATCCCGCCACGCGGAATGCGCCATTGGCCGTGCGCTCGGCAAGGAAGCTGCCATTGGTCAGGGCGATTTTCCCGACGCTAACCGCGTTCGGTGCCGCGGAATCAATATCGATCGCCACCGCGTCCATCGCCGCCGCGTCCTTGCCGTCGGCGGTCAGCAAAAGCTGGGTCAGGTCTATTTTTCCCGCCACCGCGCTGGGATTAGCCGGCAACACGTGGATTTGCATCGTCCCCCGTGCGGCCATCGCCACGCCGTCGGCGGTTACTTTGATGCCCAGCGGCGCGAGATATCCCTCCAATAGCTTCGGATGCAGCCCGCGCGCCGAGGCGTTGAAATAGGCGTCCACCGATTGCCCGTCATTCACGCTCTTGCAACCCGCTTCAATCGCCACTGAATCCAGCAGCGGCACCCCCAGCGGCGAAGGCACCAGTTGCAGGCTGAATTTCGGCGGCCGCTCCGTCGAGCCCACATCGGTCAGCCGCAGGTTCATCTGCACTTCGGTATTCAGGTCCGGCTTCACCGCGTGGTCGATCAAATGCGTGCGAACATGCGTCAACACCAAGGCATCAATGGTCACCGGCGAGCGCAGCTCGATCGGCGTGGGTTTGCCGTTGGGCGATTTTGGCGGCGGGGCGGAGCCGGGGTTTGATCCCGTGAAAAGAATCGTTTTCAGCAGGGGAATCGATCCATCCGCATTCCGCTGAACCGTCAGGTCGACCCCATCGGCTTCCAGGCGCTGGATGATCAGCTTGCCGCGAAGGAGATTGAGGATGGAAATATCCGCCCGGCAATAATCGACGCTGGCGACGCTTTGCCCGTTCTGCGTCACCTTCACATGCCAAAGCCCGGCATCGCTATTAAATAGGGACAGATCGGGCCGATCGCAGGTGAGATCGAGGCCGTAATATTTGGCCGCCCGGCGAAGCGTCCAGGGGAGCAGCGCCCAGAGCAATATCTGAAACGCCAGCCCGATGACGATCACCAGCATGAACGCGCGCACGATGCGTTTTCGCCAGCGGCCCGGCTCCTTCACCTTTGGCTTTTTGGCGGCGGTTTTCATTGACTTCTCGCCGCCAGGCTCGGATTTGGTTGCTTCGGGTGATGATTCGGCCGGCGTTTGGGGCGCAGGTTTGGCCGCCTCGTCTTTGGCGGCTTTTACCGGTTCGTTCGAGGGCGTGGATTGGTCTTTGGAATTCGGATCGTTCGGCTCAGTCATGGTACACCTGAAGGCTGGGTCGCGGGACGGGTTGCGGCGGCGGCGCGGTCGAGAAGGTCTTTTTCCAAAGCCGCCCGCCGATCGCGCGCGGGACTTAGCGGCAGATAGCCGGCGGGCTCCTCATGGCGGTTGCGGTTCTTCAGCCAGTCATACGCCCGGGCGCGCGAGGCGGGGGAACTGTCTTCCAGATAGAGCCGATTGGTGGCGACCAGCCGCTGGTCCAAATCGACCGGCCCGGCCACGTCGCGGAGAATTTCCTCCATCGCCGAGGGATGTCGGCCCGCTTCGCCGGCGCGATCGGAAAGAATCGCCGCCAGTTCCGGCGGCAGCTTACCGTCGTTTTGCAGTTTCAGCAGAAACCGCAGCGTCAGGCGGTCGAGCCGCCAGCCGACGACCGGCTTTTGAGCGCCGACGCCGGAGATTTCCGCCGGGAATTGTCCCGTCAGGTCCGCCAGCGTTTTGTTGTCCGCCGACAGCACGACGTCTTCGCAATAGCGCGCCCCGCTCCACGCGGCGATGTAAGCCGCCGACGATCGCCGCGTCTGGGGATGCTCCATCGACGCCAGCAAATCGTTCACCGTCGCCTCATCCGGCGAAGGCGCCGGCCGGGCGGCGGCAGCGGCCTTGGCGGCAATGTACGAAGCGTGCAAATCGTTGGCGATGGCCTGACACAACGCCAAATGTATCGAGCGGCGAACCTGAAGATTGTTCTCTGAGCCGACTGTCCGGCCGATGCGGATGATCGCCGCCACCGAGCGATTCCGCCCCTCGGCAAACTTGAACGGCACGACAACCACCGCCACCGGCCGACTTGCGTTTTCGGCTTGTGGGTCGAACGAAATCGGATCGAGAATCACTGTTTCAATGTGCAAAATATGCGGCAGCGAATTGTCCACCGCCGGCGCTTTGACATCCATTGATTCCGGCGCATCGGCGGCGGCGATATCATCCAGCTCGACGGCCATTTCTATTTCCAGCGTCGCCGGGGCGGTCGCCGGGGCCGGCGCGAGATTTGTCGTCGGGCGAGTCGCCGGTCGCGTCGTTGGTAAAGTGGCGGGAAGCGTCGCCGGTGCAGTTGTCGGCTGTGTTGCGGGAGAATCCCCCTCAATATCCGGCTCGGTCGCTGGCGCGGTGGCGGCCTTGTTGCGCGTGAAGAGGAATTTCTCGGGCCGCGAGATTTGCACCTGGAATCGGCGATGGCCCAGGCCCGACGGCAACAGCGCCTGCGGCTTGCCGCTGTCGGTTACTTCAAACCGCGCCGTCACGCCCGGCGGCAAACCGCCAAAGGCGCGGACGAGGTTGAGATGCCGCTGAAATCGGCCCGATTCGATCTGCCGTTCCAATTCAGCGGCCTGCTCCCCAACGGCATAAGTTGCGCTGCTGGTCAAACCCCCGGTGGATCGCACGGGATTGGCCCCGTGGGAGGCGACAATCAGCCTGGCTCGCGCGCCCAGCGGATCGAACCCGCTGGGGTTTTCCTCAAGGGCAACGAAGGAAACTTCCACTTCCAGCACGTCTGCCGGGTCGATCGGTGGCGGCTCTTTCAAAACGGTTCCCGACAACGGCGTCCCCACGAAATGCCTGACCGAGACCACCGTCGCGTTCTCCGCCAGTAGCGGCGGCGGGGAAGCCTTATGCGTGGACGCGCACCCGCACATCCAAACCAAAGCCCACCCCAGCGCATATAAACGAAACCCAAATAAAGTCGCTGGCCGCATGGGTGTTACGTATCACATATTTTGACAATTGCACAAGGCGTGGCGCGAAATAGAATCGAATATCCTGCCAGTGGCGGTTCGTCGTCGCGCAAGTGACGACGGCCGCCGCATCACCGGGTACACTTGGGAATCGTGAAAGATTTGACGCAGGTTCCAACCCCCAAATACCCGTCGCATGAAAATGGCCGAACTGGGCATCGCGAATGGGGTTAGCCGCGACGCGCAGCGGAGCGCTCCGCTGCGCGTCGCGGCTAACCAGCGCATGCAACGACATCTCAAAATGAACACCCGCTCCGGAATCACTCCCGCATGAACTGGCACATCAACCACTGGGCAATTGTCGTCGCCATCGCATGGCTGATCTGCATCGTCATGATCCCCGTCGTGCTGCGCCGGCAGTTTACGCCGGGCGCTTCCATCGCCTGGATCGGCATCATTTTCCTTCATCCCTATATCGGCGTGCTCCTCTACTTCCTCGTCGGCGAAAACCGGCTGGGACGCCAGCGCGATGCACACCATCGCGAACTGGTCGCGCGATATCGCCCTGGCAGGCCGGCCGTCCCTTCGACGACCCCGGCAACCAGCGACAAGCCGGACGATGACTGGGAGCCTGTCGCCCTTCAGGCGGCAAAGGTGGGCCGCCTGCCGGTGGTTGGCGGCAACGCCATCGAGTTCTTCACCGACAGCGTCAAACTCGTCGATCGGCTCATCGCCGACATCGACGCCGCCAAATCCACCGTTCACCTTCTCTACTTCATCCTCGCCCCCGATGAGACGGGCCGCCGCGTGGCCAACGCGCTGACGGCGGCCGTGGCGCGCGGCGTGACCTGCCGGCTGCTGGTTGATGCGTTTGCCTCGCGCATCATCCTTCGCAAAGGGGGATTGGCCGACGAACTGCGCGGCAAGGGCGTGAAGGTGGCCGCGGCGCTTCCCACGTCGCTGCTCCGTCGCCGCGACCTGCGCAATCATCGCAAGCTGGCGATCATCGACGGCTCGGTCGCCTTTGCCGGCAGCCAGAACATGATCAACGCCGACTACGACGGCAAGTGCGGCGGACCATGGCACGACCTGACCGGTCGCTTCACCGGCCCAATCGTCGCCCAGTTCAGCGCCGTCTTCGCCGAGGACTGGGCCTTTGAAACGCCCGAGGTGCTGGACCTGCCGCCCAACAGCAATCACACCACCGACGCCAGCCCCGCCCGTATGCAACTGGTGCCGACCGGCCCGGTTCTCGCCAGCGAAAGCTATCGTCGCGTGCTGTTGGGCGCGATCCAGGCCGCCCGGCGGCGGCTGATCATCACCACCCCTTATTTCGTCCCGGATGATCCAACTTTGGTTGCCTTGGTGATGGCCGCCGACCGCGGCGTCGACGTGACGCTCATCCTGCCGCGAGTCTCCGATCAGTTCTACACGGCCTTTGCCGGGCGGGCACACTACGCCAAGCTGATGGAGGCGGGGGTCAAGATCTTCCTTTTCCGTCCGGGCCTGGTCCATTCCAAAACCACCACGGTCGATGAAACCCTCGCCCTGTTCGGCTCAGCCAATCTCGACGTGCGCAGCTTCAACCTGAACTTTGAGCTCAGCATCCTGGCCTACGACCAGGATGTCACCGACCGCCTGCGGCAAATCCAGCTCGCCTACTTGAATGATTCCGTGCAGGTCAATCTCGAGCAATGGCGTGCGCGTCCGGCGATCAAGCGCTACACGGATAGTGCCGTCTCGCTGCTGTCGCCGCTGCTTTAATCAGGATATTGCAAATAGTGATTGCCCCTCACGCATGCCCCGAATGCGCATCGTTGTCATGGTCCATCTGTTCCTTCAGGGGCGTCAGCACCTTGACGATTTCGCCCAGCACGCGGATCTGCGACATCGTGGCGTCAATCCGTGTCACCAATTCCTTGGGATACAAATCCAGCACCGGCCGGGTGTCTTTTTCGAACACGTCCATCCGCCGATTGATCACCACATCGCTGGCGTCGTCGAAACGGTTTTCCTTCAAGGCCCGGCGGCGAAGCCGCTCGACCATCTTGGCCTTCTCGGCACGCAGATAGATGATGGCCGACACTTCAATGGTGTCTTTCAAAAGCTCGGCCTGCTTCACATTTCGCGGCAGCCCGTCGAGAACCAGGAATTCGGTGGTGGGGCGGAACTGGTTGATCATTTCCGTCCCGAGAATGTATTGCTTCCAAAGCTTGATGGTCAGTTCATCGGGCACAAGCAGGCCTTTTCCGGCATATTCCTGAAACTTGCGGCCCATTTCGCTGGTGAGGTCGAGCGATCGGAAAATATCGCCGGTGGAGTTGTGGTAGAAGCCAGGAATGGTTCCCATGATCTTCCCCTGGGTTCCCTTGCCGCTGCCGGGCGCGCCGAAGAGAAGGATGGTGCGGTAATGGGTGCGTTTGGGATGGGATGTGTCGCTCATCGGTGCAATCCTGTTGTCATGGTCGTCTCGGTTAAGAACAGTGGCTCCAGTGCCGGGAATCGGTTGCTTCATGACGTTCGCTCCAGTTTGGCGAGAAACAGGAAAACAAACAATAACCGGAAAATCGGTTTAAATCCAAGTCCGATAAAACGCGCGACATGGGGAGAACGGACTTTTCAGAATTGGGATGTCGCTATTCTTAGAGCTCCGAACAAAATGGGTTGAACGCCAAGACGCCAGGAACGCCAAGTTCGGAAAGAGGAGAAAAATCCACCACATCCTTGGCGGCGTTGCTTGGAGTCCTTGGCGCCTTGGCGTTCACCGCGCCGATGACCCGGCGGCGGGTGGCGGCTTTTGACCGCGCATCGCCAGCGAGTGACAGCCGTAGGTGATCGCGACGAGAATAATTCCGGCCAGTGCCACGCGAAATGCGGTTCTAAATGCCTTGCGCGAGCGTTTTTCCACCGCGCGGGCGACGCCTTCGCGGGTGATGACCCCGCGAAGATGCCGCGTGGCCCGACGGCTTTGCTCGACCCATGCCTCGGCATCATCCGCCGGCCATCCATTTCCAATCAGCTCGGCAAGAATCTCATCGGCACCGCGCCCCGCGACAAACTGCCGGTAAATCCACTCGTGGCAATCGCCACGTTCTTCGGTATCGTCAACGATATGTTCCAGCGGATTATCTGCCGGCGGCTGGTCTTTGCCGGGCGGTTCGGGAACTGGATTGGGTTCATCCATCGGAGTACCCGGATCTTCGGAGTTTACGTAGGGCGGGCACTACCCGCCGAACTATAATTCCGGGGGAGACGTCAGCGGCGGGCAGTGCCCGCCCTACATTTTAGCGTCCCGAAATCTTGTCAGGAAAACAAGATTTTCGTGCATATCTTTGAAGGTCCGGGTGATTCGCGCGTTCGACCCGGATCTTCGGAGTACCTCAGAACCGGCGTTACGAGCAAACGGGGATGTACCCAAGAGGATTTCTAAACCGTTCTGGTAAAATCCGGGGGCAGAATCAACACCGGAATCCGTGTATTCTTGATCAACTCCACCGGCACATTTCCCGCCAGCAATCGGGCGAAGACATTTTTCCCCGTCAGTCCCAAAACGATCAGCGTGACTTCGCGCTCAACGGCGATGTTCAAGATCGCCCGGGCGATGTCGTCGCTGAACATCAGCAGGTCCTGCACCGCCACGTTCTGCTGTTGGAGCTTGTCGCGCAAAAGGCGGATGGCCTCTTCGCCGGTGGCCTGTTCCTGTTCGCGCAGTTGTCCGCCGCTGGGGCGGGAGACGTGAATCACCAGCACCTCGGCCGACAGCTTGCGCGCCAGGTCGGCAACCGGATCGACCAATTTTTGCGCCGCCCACGGGCTGCTGACGGCTACCAGGATTCGACTCATGTTTTGAATGAAGTGTCATCGTAGGGTCCGCCTTGGCGGACGCGTTGAGGAGAGTTGACGTTACCTTCCGATTCCGCGTCCGCCAAGGCGGACCCTACGTGCCAGCTCATTTCCCTTTCTCATCAAGCGCAAGCGATTCCATCAATTTTTGCATCTGCCGCAGGGCTTTACCGCGATGGCTGATCTGGTGCTTCTGATCGGGCGACAGCTCGGCGGTGGTTTTACCCAGGGCGTCAATATAAAAAAGGGGATCGTACCCAAAACCGTCCGATCCGCGAGCTTCGCGCAAGATTCTGCCTTCCACCGTGTCGCGAGCCGTCAGAATAATCTCCCCGGCCGGGTTGGCCAGCGCCAAAACGCACACAAACCGCCCGCCGCGATTTTCGTCGGCGACAGCCGATAGCTGGCCAAGCAGCGTGCGGTTGTTATCGGCATCTCCCGCGCCGGACTTATTCATCGCGGCCCAGCGTGCGCTGTAAACGCCGGGCTTTTTGCCCAGGGCATCCACCTCCAGCCCGCTGTCATCGGCCAACGCCCACATGCCGGTCTGGCGGGCATAGCCGCTGGCTTTGAGACACGCGTTATCGAGGAAGGTTTCTCCAGTTTCGGGAACTTCGTTCAAGCCGGGGAATTCCCCCAGGTCGTGCCAGGCGAAGCGGTCGCTGCCGAGCATCTGGCGGAATTCGCGTACTTTGGCCGGATTCCCGGTGGCGATGAGCAAATCCACGATAGGCCTCGCAAATGCTCACGGCTGTTCAACGCCACGAAGTTGCCCGCGATCGGACTGTGTCGGCTTGGCATCATCCAGAATCGAATTGGCGGCGGCGGCAGCGCCGTTGGTGAGCGTTTCCTTTGGTTGGCGAAGTTCGATCGCCGGGGGCTGCGGAGTATCGCTGTGCGGAATGAGCACGAGGAAGGAAGGATCACGCACTTTCGCCCCGTTGCGTGCCGTCCGCTCGCGGTCGAAGCCATTGACGGCGTGGTTGGGATAACGTCGGATCGCGTCGGCCATTGTGGGATCGAGAAACTCAAGCTTCGGTGCCTCGATGATTACCTTCTTCCCATCACGATCCTTGATCTCGGGCGAAACATTGGGCGGTAGCGGCTGATTGGTGACGATAAAGCGATCATCCGGGTTGGCTGTGTGGGCGCTTTTCATATCCTGACGCTTAATCGCGTTTTCAGGCCATGCCCCGATGCAGACGGAGCTGATGGTTTCGCCATGGAAGTAGTAGGCCTCAACACCCCGTTTGCGAAATTCGCGCACCATTTCAACGGCATCATGCTTACGCTCGGGACTGCCCTCATAGGCAGCTATCTGCAGCGACCAGTATGCACTGCGAGGCGTGTTGACAAGATTCCACTCCGCAGGCGCGTCGGGGTCAGCATTATTTACCGGCAGGAAGACCGCGCGCGGAAAAAGCCGTTCGCCCTGGGAATTCTTCAGCGCCTCAATTCTCTTCAGATCGGCCTGTGCCCGCTCGGTTTCCGCGAGGTCATTTTGGCGATCATCAAACGTGCGATAGTATCCAAAATAGATGGTGCTCTGGTCGTTGGCATGCACGATATGCCAGCCGCGCATGCCTGTTTTTTGAACCAGATCATCTCTAAGCGCCGTCGCGACAATAACGTGATTCGCTCCCGGAATATGCGTACAATACAGCGTAAATTGCGCGTCGGCCGGTGGGGCTTCAACCGCCGACGTGTTTGCAGGGGCTGGCGGCGTCGGAGCCGACGTACCCGGCGCCATGGCGCGATTGCTGTCAGCGGTGCTGGAAGCCGGCTGCGAAGTCGTTGGGCCGCACGATGCCACGCCCAACGCGATTGCCGTCGCCAAAAGCGCTACTGGGATTTTCATGTTGATTCTCCTGATGATTGCAGACCCTGGCATTGTAACATCTACGGCGATTTAAATCGCGGGGTTTGGTCAATTGTCAGACCGCGGCGGGCGAAAAAGTCGTCTTATGCGCTTAACGCCGGTTCTGAGGTACTCCGAAGAGCCGGGTCGGGCGGCGCAACGATGCACGGGAGAAGAGTACCTCAGAACCGGCGTCTTCAGAAACTGCGGGGCAGTGTGTCCTCATCACGTCCCATAAACAAACGTCAAACCCGTGACCGGCTCCGTCGTTCACTGGTAACCCTCCGGCCCTCATGATACACCAAAATACATGGACCGCGCCCATCTGCTGACCGAACAACGCCTGACCGAATCGATGAACCTCGATGCGATGCCCATCCGAGAGGCCGTCGCATTGATGGTCCAGCAGGATGCGCTGGCCGTGGCGGCGGTGGCGGAACAGGGCGGGCAAATCGCGCAGGCGGTGGAGTTGATTGTGGCGGCATTTCGCGACGGGGGCCGACTGTTTTACTTCGGGGCGGGAACCAGCGGCCGACTTGGCGTGTTGGACGCCTCCGAATGTCCACCCACCTTTCGCATCGATCCGCAGATGGTCCAAGGCGTCATCGCCGGCGGTGAGCAGGCCATGTTTCGCCCCCAGGAAGGAGCCGAGGACCATTCCGACGATGGCGCGGCGGCCGTCGATGCCAAAGACATCGGCCCGACGGATGTCGTCATGGGCATCGCCGCCGGGGGGACAACGCCTTTCGTTCACGGTGCGCTGCGCCGTGCCGCGGCGCGCGGGGCGAAAACGATCTTCCTCTCCTGCGTGCAACCGGTGGCGAATGAGCCGCCGGTTGATGTAGTGATCCGCCCGCTGACCGGCCCAGAAGTGGTCACCGGCTCAACCCGCCTCAAAGCCGGGACAGCCACCAAGCTGGTGCTGAACACCCTTAGCACGCTGGCCATGGTGCAACTCGGCAAGGTGTATGAAAACCTGATGGTCGACCTTCGCGCCTCCAACCAAAAATTGCAGGACCGCGCCGAGCGCATCGTCGCGACCATCACCGGCCTGCCGCGAGAAAAATGTGCCGGGCTGCTTGCGCAGGCGGATGGGCACGTGAAGTTGGCGATCGTCATGCATGTCAAAGGCGTGAGCGCCGAAAGCGCCCGCGAATTGCTGCAAAACGCTGGCGGAATGTTGCGGAATGCGATTTCTGCATAAAACATTTGGAATTGGAGGATTGCGTCGTTGCCCCGAACGCTCGCCAAAAGAGCCGCGCACGGAGGGTACTCCCGGAGTAAGCGGAATGGTTACCTCAGGGACGCATTCGCGAAACAAAAACCGCTTACTTCGGGAGTACCATTCGTGCGCGGCTCATCGCGCGGCGTTTCCGATTCCGTCGCGCTCGTGCTTGCGTCGCCCACCTGATTCTCGGCACTCCCCTGACACGTAATTTCCCCACGGAACATCCGCCCTATAGCGTGGTATAACCCCTCGGTCCGAAACTCTTTTCACCCCAGTTCAATTCAGGAGAATCGAATGCTCAAATCGTGGAAATCCATCGCGGCACTGGCGGCGATTTCGATCGCATCGGTCGTCTGTCTTACTCCCTCCGCTGTTCGCGCTGAGCCGCAAACCGGGCAGCATGCGGAGAAATTTGAGAAGGGATCGGCCAAGCTCGATTACCTGCTTTATCTTCCCGCCGACTACAACAAGCAGCCCGATAAGAAATGGCCGTTGATTCTTTTCCTGCACGGCTCGGGGGAGCGCGGGTCGGATGTGATGAAGGTGAAAGTGCATGGCCCGCCCAAGATCGTGGAAGCCGAGCCGGATTCGGCGTTGGCAAAGCAGTTCGTCGTGGTTTCGCCACAATGTCCGGAAAAAGGGTGGTGGAACAGCGATGCGTTGTCCGGGTTGCTCGATGAAATCCAGGCCAAGTACAAGATCGACCCCGACCGCGTTTACCTCACCGGCCTAAGCATGGGCGGATTCGGCACCTGGGCTTTGGCAAGCAAAACGCCCGAGCGCTTCGCCGCCATCGCCCCAATGTGCGGCGGCGGAAACCCCGCCGACGCCGAGAAACTCAAGAACGTCCCCGTGTGGGATTTTCATGGCGGCGCTGATCCGACCGTCCCCGTGCAAAAAAGCCGCGACATGGTCGCCGCCCTCAAAAAAGTCGGGGCAGATGTGAAATACACCGAATACCCCGGCGTGGGCCACGACTGCTGGACCCGCTCCTACGCCAACCCCGAGCTTTACACCTGGTTCCTCTCCCACAAGCGCGGCGAAAAGCCCGCCGCAGCGCCGGCGGCGAAGTGAGGTTGTCATGCCTTTATCCCGATGAAGAATTTGACGCGAAGGCGCGCAAACTCAGCGCGGCCGCTGGCCGCAACCAAAAATGTGATGCGCCAAGAACGCCAAGGAGCCAAGAACGCCAAGACAGAATTATTGGATTTCTTCCTTGGCGCTCTTGGCAGCTTGGCGGTCTTGGCGCGAGATTTCTTGTCAAGAAAACAAGATTTGGCAGGATATCCTCGAAGGAGACGAAGCGGTTTTCTCCTCAAGCTTTGTCTGAGAATCCAATCACCATCGATGCTTGTGGGAAATCTCTTCGAGTCCTTCGTCGCTTCGCGCCTTCGCGTCAAATATTTTGATCGCGGGCCACGAACGACCAGAACGTTCATATTGAAATGTTCGCTGCCTCCGCCCACGATGGGCATATGCGATCATTCGATTCATTGACCGAACGCGAAATTCTCGCCCTGGCCATCACCTCCGAAGAGGAAGACTCGCGCATTTATGGCGATTTTGCCGAGAGCCTGCAGGCTAATTATCCGGCCACCGCCGAGATGTTCCGCAAGATGCAGGCCGAGGAAGTCGAGCACCGCAACGGGCTTTACGAGCGCTATCGCAAAACCTACGGCGAGCATCTGACAATGATCCGGCGGCACGATGTGCGCGGGTTCATCAAGCGGCCGGCAGTCTGGCTCATTAAACCTTTATCCCTGGAGAAAATCCGCCGGACCGCTGAGTCGATGGAAGCCGAGACGCGCCGGTTTTATCTCAAGGCCGCCGACCGCAGCAGCGACATTTCCATTCGCGAGCTGCTGACCGAGTTGGCCGAGGCCGAGCGCGGCCACGAGGCGATGGCGGAAAAAATGGAAGCGAGCATCAGCCCCGACACGCGTCATGAGGAGGAAACCGCCCGGCGGCGATTGTTCGTATTGCAGGTCGTGCAACCGGGATTGGCGGGCTTGATGGACGGCTCGGTGTCGACCCTGGCGCCGGTTTTCGCCGCCGCGTTTAGTGCCGCGGCATTGCATACGAATGACCATTGGCTGCCGTTCAAGATCGGCCTTGCCGCCTCAACCGGCGCGGGAATCAGCATGGGCTTTGCCGAGGCCCTTAGCGACGACGGCACCCTCACCGGCCGCGGCCAGCCGCTCCTCCGCGGGATCGTCTGCGGCCTGATGACCACCCTGGGCGGCATCGGCCACACGCTCCCCTATCTCATCCGCAGCGTAAAACTCGGCACCGAAGTCGCCATCGCCGTGGTGGTCGTCGAGCTGGCCGTCATCTCCTGGATCCGCCATCGCTACATGGATTCGCCCTGGCTGACGGCGACGTTACAAGTTGTGGTGGGAGGAATATTGGTGTTCCTGACGGGGATGCTGATTGGGAGTTCCTAAGTTTGCGGAAATTCCAGCGGCGATCCGTCAGCCGATCGATTCGCGCACGGTCGCGCGCACGCTCTAACTTATTAAACCCGATTTTCGACCCCGCCAGCCGGGCTCGCGCGCGATTGCGCACGGGAGCGCACGATTTTTGACCCTCGCGCGCTGGGCAGGTTTATTAAACTTTAAACGAAAAAAAACTTTACTATGTCAGCAAAAATTTGATAAATAGCTCGTTGAAGATTCAGGCGACGATTTCCCAACCCAAGGCCCGGCTTTTTCCCCGCGACCCGATCCGGGGCGGCGGAGGCTCGTTGCACTCGCTTCCTTGCCCCGGCGTGGAGGGTTTTCCTCGAGAAAGATCGTTGCGCGCTGTGCATGTGAAAATCCAACATCGCCGCGCCCCCGTTGTAATGTTTTCCAACACAACCCTTCACCCGAGGAACCGACGATGTCCCATTCCTTTTCCCGTCGTGGCATGTTGAAATCCGCCGGCGCACTGGCGGCAGGCGCTGCGCTGCCCAAGTGGTTTTTGGAAGAAACCCTCGACGCGGCCGAACCCAAGCCGCCGACGTCGGCGAATGATAAGCCCAACATCGCGCTTATCGGCTGCGGCGGGCGCGGGCGGGCGGATATTCATGATGCCTCGAAATTTGGCAATGTCGTCGCGCTTTGCGATGTGGACGATCATCACTCGGCCGGGGCGGCGATCGATTTTCCCGGGGCAAAAACCTATCACGATTTCCGCAAGGTGATGGATCGCAATGACATTCACGTCGTGCTGACCTGCACGCCGGACCATTGGCACACGCTGGTGAACCTTCATGCGCTCAAGGCCGGGAAGGACATTTACAGCGAAAAGCCGCTGACGCTGACCATCGACGAGGGGAAGCATCTGGTGGCGGCGGTGGCGAAAACCGGCCGCATTTTGCAGGTCGGCAGCCAGCAGCGCAGCGATCCGCATTTCCGGCTGGCATGCGAATTGGTTCGCAACGGCCGGCTCGGGAAGCTTCAGGAAGTGCAGGTTGTTCTTCCGCGCGGGCATCGCGAAGGGCCGTTCGCCACGCAGCCGGTGCCTGAAGGGTTCGACTATGAATTCTGGGAGGGCCAGGCGCCCGAGCAGCCGTATTGCCCGCAGCGCACGCACACGACCTTCCGCTTCTGGTACGACTATTCCGGCGGAACCGTCACCGACTGGGGCGCGCATCACAACGACATCGCCCGCTGGGGCATCGGCCAGGATGGGCCGATCAGCGTCGAAGGCAAACCTCTCAGCGAGCCAATCCCCGGCGGGTACACAGCGATTGCCGACTACGCCATCACCTATGAATGGGCCGACGGCATCAAGAGCACCTGCCTGAGCACCAAAGGCGACCAATGGACCGGCGGCGCCGAGAAGAATTCGCAGAACGAGCTTCACAACGGCGTGACCTTCAAAGGCGCCGACGGCTGGATTTTCGTCACCCGCGGAAAGCTCGAAGCCAGTAAGCCGGAAATTCTAAAAGACCCGCTGCCCTCCAACGCCATCCGGTTGTATGAAAGCAACAATCACATGGGCAATTTCTTCGACTGCATCCGCACCCGAAAGCAGCCGATCGCCACGGCCGAGGTCGGGCATCGGTCGGTGACGGTGTGTCATTTGGGGAATCTCTCGATGCGCATGGGCCGGAAGTTGAACTGGGATCCCAAGGCCGAGCGATTTGTAAACGATGCCGACGCGGACAAGTGGTTATCGCGGGAGATGCGAAAGCCCTGGAGCATTGATGTGTGATTCTGGCGGCATCCTCCGCTACCATTGCCGCCATGCGAAAATTCCGCGTGCAACCGCGTTGGATCGTCAGGCTCCTGGCCCTGGGCGCGATCGCTGCCGTTTTGTTTCTGCTTCCACAGGCGCTGTTCGCCCGCGCGGGAGGCGGTGAAGGATATCATGGCGGCGGTGGCGGCGGGGGACATGGGGGCGGC
>DASRRM010000430.1:0-5608 GCA_035695715.1 Tepidisphaeraceae bacterium | reverse complement strand
TATCTCGGCAATCCCCTGGTTTTCTGCGGCTGCGTGGGCCTCATCCCGCGCGACAAAATCGAGAAGGAAACCGGCGTCGGCGACGCCATCGTGGTCATGGGCGGACGCACCGGCCGCGATGGAATTCATGGGGCGACGTTTTCATCGGCGGAACTCACCGATACGCATGCCGATGAGTTTTCCCATGCCGTGCAGATTGGAAACGCCATCACGGAAAAGAAGGTGGCGGATGTGATTTTGCAGGCGCGGGATCGGGATTTGTTCACCGCGGTGACGGATTGCGGGGCCGGGGGATTGAGCAGCGCAGTCGGCGAGATGGGAGACAAAATCGGGGCGGCGGTGGAGCTCGACAAGGTGCCGCTCAAATATGCCGGGCTGCGCTATGATGAAATCTGGATCAGCGAGGCGCAGGAGCGGATGGTGATGTCGGTGCCGAAGGAAAAGCTCGATGAACTGCTCGCCCTGGCGGCCAGTGAAGATGTTGAAGCCAGCGTTATCGGCACCTTCGGCACTGAAAAGCACGAGCTCGTTCTCTCCTATCGCGGCACGGAAGTCGGCCGCATGGCGATGGAGTTCATCCATCATGGCATCCCAATGCCGACGCGGAAGGCAGTGGTCTTCGAGCGTGGCACGGGCGGTCCGCCCGTGTCTTCGCCCGTTTCGCAGGCGAACCATGGGCGGGCCGCCCATGCCACGAAAGACCGCCTGCTGCAACTCCTCTCCCATCCCAACATCGCCAGCAAGCATTGGATCATCCGCCAATATGATCATGAAGTGCAGGGCGGCTCGGTCATCAAGCCGTTGATCGGGCGAAGGCAGATCGGGCCGTCCGATGCCGCAGTGCTGCGGCCGAAGCTGAATTCGCATCGCGGCGTGGTGGTTGGCTGCGGATTGTCGCCGCAAATCGAAGATCCTTACGAAATGGCCCTGGCGGCGATTGACGAAGCGGTGAGGAATGTAGTAGCCGTGGGCGCTGATCCTGGGAAGCTGGCCATTCTCGATAATTTCTGCTGGCCCAGCGTGGAGGATGAGAAGACCATGGGCACGCTGGTTCGCGCCTGCGAAGCCTGCCGCGATGCGGCGCTGGCGTATGGCATCCCGTTCATCAGCGGCAAGGATTCGCTGCACAACCAGTTCACCGACAGCGAGACCGGCCGGGTGATTCGCATTCCCAACACGCTGCTCATCAGCGCGATCGGCGTGATCGACGACGTGCGAAAATGCATAACGATGGACCTGAAAAATCCCGGCGATGGCAAATTGCTGCTGATCTCTCCCGCCGCTGACACGCTTGCTGCTCGTATCGCCGTCCATCGCGCCTTGTCGCGGGCGATCCAGAATGGATGGGTGCAAAGCTGCCACGATCTAAGTGACGGCGGATATCTGACCGCAATCGCGGAAATGTGCATCGCGTCAGGGTTGGGCGCCCATGTCGCGCTCGATACGCCCGATGCGTACTTCGCTGAAAACATCGCTGAATATGTAGTCGAAGTCGCCCAGAAGAATTTGCCCGCTATCACTGAATTGCTTTCCGGCAGCAGCCGCGTTCGTGAATTGGGCGGTACGTCAGCCGATCCCCGGCTGCACATCGACCAGACAGAAGTATCGATCGACGAAATGACGCAGGCATGGCGAGGTTCTCTCGACTGGTAAGAGGGCAAGCCACGGGGGATACGTGTAAATTATTGCGAGGCTGGGGCGGCTCAAGGACATGACGCACGTTCTCAGTTGCCGAAGATTGCGACTAAACGGTCCGTCGCAGTCCCGCCTGATCACTGACCACTGACCACTGACCACTGACCACTGACCACTGACCACTGACAATCCGTCCTCCTACGCTCCAATTGCAGTTTTATTGCAACGATTTTCAGTTTTATTCAATTTGACATTGCAATACTCATGCTTTGGTAATAAAGTGACCGGCGTACACATTTCTCCATGGCGATTCTGTCGCCGGCGGAATTTTGATGAGGTGACCATGTCAAGGAAGCGCGGCTTTACGCTGGTTGAGTTGCTTGTGGTTATTGGAATTATCGCTGTCCTGGTGGGAATCCTGCTCCCTGTCACCAACCTCGTCCGCCAGCAGGCTTATAAGGTCAAATGTCAGAGTAATATGCGCCAGCTCGGCACCGCCGTGATTCAATACGAGAGCAACTGGGGCGGATATCTCCCCTACTGCAACTGGGATGGCAACGCCGACGATACCGGAGAGTTTGCCTTTGGCTGGCTTTTTGCCTCACCGACTTACCGGGTGGACTATCCGGCGGCTTACGGAATCAATGGCGACTGGATGGGTCTGCCTCACATCCCGTCCAAAGGCGTCATGACCGGAACACTCTGGCAATACACAGGCACGCTGGAGATTTATCACTGTCCCGCCGACAACGAGGATTTTTACACCGGCACCGAGTGGCTCACGAGTTACCTGATGAACGGAGCGGCCTGCGGGTACGGAAAGGTTGGCAATGGCTCCAAGATTGGCACCCCAAGTTGCAAGGTGACGCAGGTTGACTCGATTACCGATGACGTCCTTTTTTGGGAAGCGCTTGAACAGCTTTACCAGGGTCAGACGCTCACTGGCTCGGTTTGGAATGACGGCTCGAGCTACCCGACAGAAGAAGTTCTTTCCGCCCGGCATCGAAAGGGCGCAAATGTGCTCTTCCTGGACGACCATGTGGAATGGTGGGAACCCAGCACGTGGGCAACGCAGGCTAATATCTACCCACGAGGCCAGCTTTGGTGGAGCCCGTTCAGCCAGGATGGACACTAAGCCGCCCGGTTGCGCCGGAGCGTAAAGAAACTCAATTCAAAGCGTCATTTTCTCCTTGTGGGTTTTGCCCCGGGAGCGATGATGCATGGCATGAATTCACTTAGAGCGCTCGTCCTGATCACCACCATCGCGGCCTTGGCGCTGACGGCACGCAGCGCGCCGCCAGCTGATTTTCGCCCGCCCGCCGTTCCGCTGATAACCTCCGATCCCTATCTCAGCATCTGGTCCGAGGCGGATCATCTGAACGATGATGTCACCCGTCACTGGACGCATCACCCTCATTCGCTCATCAGCCTGATTCGAGTTGACGGCAAACCCTTCCGCTTAATGGGAGCCGAGCCGAAGTCCGTTGCGCCCTTTCCGCAGCAAGGTCTTGAAGTTTTGCCGACGCGAAGCATTTATCAATTCGATGATGGCCACGTGCATGTCACGATGACGTTCATGCAGCCCGCCCTGCCGCACGACATCGACGTGCTGACCCGGCCCATCAGCTATATCACGTGGTCAGTGCGTTCGACCGATGGCGCGCAGCATGCCGTGCAGATTTACGACAGCACCAGCTCGGAACTGGCGGTGATGACCACCAACCAGAAGGTGGAATGGGGAAAAAAGAGCATGGGCCCGCTGTCGGCAATGTTTGTCGGCACGCAGGAGCAGCCGATCCTTGGCCGCATGGGCGATGATACGCGCATCGACTGGGGCTACGCCTACGCCGCCGCGGATGCATCGCAATCCAAATCCGCCATCGGCGATAATGATAAGCTGCTGGATGGTTTCGTGGCCGATGGCAGCCTGCCGGCGGCCGACGATGCCCAGATGCCGCGGGCAGTGAAGGACGGCCAGCCGGTTTTGGCGTTCACCTTCGACTTGGGAAAGGTTGGGGCCGAGGCGGTTTCGCGGCATGTGACCATCGCCTATGACGAGATCTTTTCCATCCGCTATTTCCTGAAAAACCTGCGCCCCTACTGGCGGCGAAACGGTGCTATGCCGGCCGACCTGTTGGAAACTTCCGAAAAAGAATATCCCGCCCTGGTCGAACGGTGCGAGGCTTTCGATAAGGATCTCATGGCCGACCTGACCAAGGCCGGCGGAGCTGACTATGCAAAGATTGCAGCGCTGGCGTATCGACAGTCGCTTTGCGCCTGTGGATACGCGGCTGATGCCAATAAGCAATTGCTCCTGTTCACCAAGGAAAACACCAGCAATGGAGACATTGCCACCGTCGACGTGATTTTCCCGATGGAGCCGATTCTGCTGTTGCTCAGCCCCACGTTAACCAAGGCCTCGCTGGTTTCGGTGCTGGATTATTCGGCTTCGAGCCATTGGAAATTCCCCAACGCCCCGCACGATTTGGGGACCTATCCCATCGTCATGGGCCGCGACGATGGCGGCGAAGGGATGCCGGTCGAGGAGAGCGGGAACATGCTGATTCTCTGCGATGCCCTGGCGCAGTCTGAAGGCAACACGCATTTTTCCGACAAATACTGGCCGCAGCTTACGCAGTGGGCGAAGTATCTCGAAGCTTACGGCCTCGATCCGGAAAACCAGCTTTGCACCGACGACTTCATGGGCCATCTGGCCCATAACGCAAATTTGTCGATCAAGGCGATTTTGGGCCTGGCCGCTTATGGGGACATGTGCCGGATTCGCGGCGACATGCAGAACGCCAAAAAATATGCCGACCTGGCAAAGGCCGACGCCGAGCATTGGATGAAAACCGCCGATGACGGCGATCATTCGCTGCTGGCGTTCGACAAGCCGGGAACGTGGAGCCAGAAATACAATCTGGTATGGGACAGGATTCTGGGCCTGAATGTTTTCCCGCCGGAGGTTGCCGCCAAGGAAATCGCCTTTTACAAGAATCATCTGCAGCAATATGGCGTTCCGCTCGATTCGCGCACCAAGCTGACCAAGACCGACTGGTCGGTTTGGTCGGCGTCGATGGCAACCAACCCGCAGGATTTCCAGGCCCTGATCGCGCCGATCTACGATTACCTCGATCACACCTCGGCCCGTTCGCCGCTGGTCGATTCCTACATGACCAACAATATCAAGAGCGACGGCATGCACGCCCGCCCGGTGGTCGGCGGCATCTTCATCAAGATGCTGACCGAGCCGGCAATCTGGAAGAAATGGTCCAGCGGCGACCGCGAAAAAATCGGCGAATGGGCCCCGCTTCCCAAGCCGCCGGTGGTCACGGAAATCGTTCCCACATCCCGCAATGCACCAACCGAATGGCGCTACACCGAGCAAAAGCCGCCCGCCGATTGGACGAAGGTTGGCTTTGACGACAGCAGTTGGAAAAAAGCGAATGGGCCGTTTGGCAGCCGGGGCACGCCGGGCATTAAACCCAAAACCCAGTGGAAGAGCGACGACATCTGGCTTCGCCGGGAATTCGTGATGCCGGAAAACCCCGGCAATAATCTGCAATTTGTCGTCTACCACGATGAAGACGTCGAAATCTACATCAACGGCATCTTGGGCGGCACCGCCCCCGGCTTCAACAACAGCTACACCCCCATCGAAATCCGCCACAACGCCGCCGAGCTGCTAAAACCCGGCGCAAAGATCACGATAGCCGTGCATTGCCACCAAACCGAAGGCGGGCAAGGCGTGGATGTTGGGCTGGCGAATGTGACGGAAGAGAAATGAAGCTGAAGGGAATGGCGAAATCTGGATTTGCAGACAGTCACACCTGCATTTTAGGGTGCCACAGGTCGTCGTACACAGAAAGGGCCGCGCACGAAGGGTACTCCCGCAGTAAGCGGTTTCGGGGACCCGCGTACTTCGGAAGTACCCTCCGTGCGCGGCTCTTTCCGCGCTGTGCACCACCACCCG
>DASRRM010000429.1:0-11863 GCA_035695715.1 Tepidisphaeraceae bacterium | reverse complement strand
CGCCGCATGAAAGTGTCCGGTTTTCTCCGTAGGGTGGGCGTACTCGCCCACCGTCTTTTTTTCCGAAATCCGGCCGCTGGTGGGCGAGTACGCGAGTACGCCCACCCTACAAAAGCGGACAACATCATGCGGCGGGTGTGTCAGAACCGGCGTCGAAGGAAAAGACTTGCGAGGTGATCACGAAAAATCGTCCACGCTATTTCCAAGTTCCCCAACATTGTCGCTATCTCAGTTACGTAGATGAAACCGCTCTCGTGGCTACGTTTCCAAAATCGGCCGATACTTGTCCGGATCATCGAATCCCGCCGTCCATGCCGCGGCCTGGCGGCAGGTCTGCATCGCAGGCGGAACGCGCAGAAGATATTCCCGGGCCGTTGATGGGCAACGGCACAGCAGGTAAACATGCTTCAGCCGCTTGATGTGAATCAACCGGCGTTCGCCGCCGGCATCGGTGTCGGAATCGACCGTTTTGGCGCCTGCACGCGCCAGAATCGCTTCCAGGCCGGCGCGCTCAAGCATCACGCGGCGAATTTCGGCGTTTTCTTCGGACAAAATACGCAGCGGGTCGAGCCGCTCCGGGTGAAACACCACCTCCGGCGGAACCAGCACGCCACGCCATAGCAGCCGCGAGATCGCAACTGTTTTCGGCAGATCGCGGACGGCTGACCCGGCCACGTCAATCGGACCGGCGACGCGCAGGTCATCCGGCAATTCTTCAAGAGCCGAGCAATCCCGAATATCAAGCGCTGCTACGGCGCGCGAGCCTCGCCGCGATTGCGTTTGGGAAGATGCCGGTGTCGCAGACGATTCGCCGTTTGTGGCTGAGTTTTGGATGTTCAAGGCTTTGCCGAGCGATGTGAGCGCAACGCAGCCGCGCAGATTGAGCCGGCCGGCGATTCTCAAACCGTCGGGGAGCGCGCGCAGTGCAGTGCAACCGCGGAGAATGAGATTTCCACCAACGGTGAGACCGGCCGGCAAGGTTTCCAAAGCAGTGCAATCCGCCAGATCGAGGTTGCCGGGGACGTGGATCCGTTGTGGCAATGCGCGGAGTTTTCTTGCGCCTCGCAACGTCAGGTCGCCGGTAAATCGCCATGATTCCGGCAGCGCCTCAATTCGCACCCGCCGAAGCGTCACATTGCTGCCCACGGAAATATCCGGAGGAATGCTTTGTATTTGGCAGCGGCCTTCGATGATGAGCGCCCCGCCCACGCGAAGACCGCGCGGAAGGGCTGTGACGCGCGAGCCGCTCAGATGGAGATCGCCTTCCACGACGAGATTGTCCGGCAATGCGGTAAGCGATTTCCCGCCGATGATGGTTAGCGAGCCCTTAACACGAAGATTCCGCGGCAGTTCCTCCAGCGCATCGCAATCAATAATTTGCAACGACCGGCCGATTTCGAAATCCAAAGGCAGCCGCTTAAGCCGGAAACAGGAACGGAGCAGGAGCGACTGCGAGACGCGCAACCGTTCCGGAAGTTTAGTTAGCGCGATTCGGCGTTGTTCATATGAAGCACCGAACCTCGCCACAGCGCCGCCGATGGCTAAAACTCCGTTGACGCTCAGGCCATCGCCGATGGAACGGAGGCGCGGACATTCGACGAGGAACATCGGACCATCGACGGTCAAGTTCGCCGGCAAATCTCGAGTGTTCGCGTCAACCGGGTAACGGCTGGGAACAGAATCAGCCGCCAGTGGAATTTGTCCGCTCGGCTCGTTCATAACGGGTGACGTCCGGCGCGTTTTTGGTGGTACGGCCGATTGCCAATTCTGCAACGCCGGCGCGGGACGCGCAGCATGCCCCTTGTCCTTGCGGCGATGAAATAGCGAATCGAGAAGCCCCATATTTATCCCTAATCCACCACCGGTCGCGGCTTGACATCGGCAAACTCGCGCTGCTTCCAGACACGATAATTCCCCTTTGGAAGGTCGATGGGCGCGTGCTCGGGGTGTGCCACTGTTGCCGTGTCACTGGTGACGACCAGATACAGATCATCGCCCGCCCCCTGGTACAACTGCGCGGATTTGCGGTCCTTGATCTGATGCCGCTGACCCGTGCTGTCGCCAGAGGCGAGGATGAGACGATTGTACCGCTTGAGGAATTGCGGGATGGAATCAACCGCTTCGATGAATACGTCGCCTTGCCGCCACATAAGAATCCTCCATCATTCACGCCACGTCCTTACCACGCCACTTCCGCGAAATCCTTCAATAATAGGCCCGATACCGGTGAACCGTTAATTCCGCGAAGAATTGGATCGTAAATCCTCGCCGCTCCGTCGATGGCGTCCAGCGGCACTGGCGAAGCTCGGCCGGGTGCGCCGTCGTTGGCGTCGGATGGGTCGACGGCGATCATGTGGGTGATCCATCCCGGATCGACGCTGTTCATGTAGATGCCGGATTCGGCGCAGCGCTTTGCCGCGGTGCGGGTCAGCATGTTCAACGCGGCCTTGGCCATGTTGGTGTGCGGATGGTCGGCGGCCTTGTAGTCGCGCTCGAACTGGCCTTCAATGCTGGTGACATTCACGATGTAGCGGTCGGCAAAACGCGAACGCCGCATCAGCGGCTCCAGGCGGGCGCAGAGGATGAACGGCGCCATTGCATTAATGACCATCACCTCGGCCAACTCCGCGGGATCCACCTGCTCCATCGAAAGAGTCCACGAACTCGCCACTGGCATTTCCGGCTTAGTTACCAATTCGCCAGGCGGCTGCCAGCCGGGCAAATCGATCGCCGTGCCTGCGTCGGGCGCGGTTATCATCAGCAGCGACTGTATCTCCTCCCTTAGCTCGGCGGGCGGATTATTTTCGCGGGCAAGCAAACTGCGATGGAACGCATCGCTCGGCCGAATGGTCTGGGCGGCGTTGTTAACGAGGATGTCCAGGCCATCGAGCGAGGCGGCCAGTTCGTCGGCAAATTGCTGCACGCCGCGAAGGTCGCGGAAATCGATGCGACGCAGTTTTAGGCGGTGCCGCCACTGCGAAAAGTCCGGCTCTTTTGCGTAGCGCCCCGCTGCTTCGCAGGGAAATCGCGACGTGGCAATCACTTCCGCCCCATCGCGCAGAAGCTTCAAGACTGTTTGATATCCAAGCTTAATTCGCCCGCCGGTCACCAGCGCTCGACGGCCGCTCAGGTCCGCCCGGCGGTTGCGATGCGCGCGATTGGCATCGGCACACTCGGGGCACAGCATCGGGTACATCGCATCGACGCGTTGGAAAGTCGATCGGCAGATATAACACGTTCGCAGCGCGGAGGAATCGATCGAAGGTTTTGTCTGGCGGGCGGCGTGGGCAGCGTCAATCCGCCGCTGCTTTCGCACGCGCTTGTAGGCGCGGGCAACGCCGCGTCCGAGGTCAGTTTCAAGCCCGCCCAGGGCCGGATTCTCCGCGAGCCAGGCGAGAACCTGCATGGCCGATGACAATTCCGGCGCGCCGGGCCTTTGCGACGCGGGCAAGATTTCGCCGGGGCGCGCTCCGTCGTCAAGATGATTGGTTGGGGTCTCCATGGATGCATCAAGGCCCGCGCGGGCTGGCCGGAATTGAACCGGCTTCCCTCCGCGTAAGCTACGCGGTCGCTCTGCCTGTGAGCTACAGCCCCGCGGGCTCGACTCAATTTTCGCGATGATCGGCTCCGACGGGCTGGCCGGAATCGAACCAGCTTCCCCCCGCGATGACGTCGCGGTCGCTCTACCTGTGAGCTACAGCCCGCCGGGCCGATACGATCAGGCCAAAAATGATCGGCCGCCGGGCTGGCTGGAATCGAACCAGCTTCCTACCGGATTTGGGAGCCGGCCGCTCTGCCTATGAGCTACAGCCCGGCGGGCCGATACGATTACATCGAATGATCGGCGCCAACGGGCCGGCTGGAATCGAACCAGCTTCCCTCCGCGATGACGTCGCGGTCGCTCTGCCTGTGAGCTACAGCCCGTTGGCGGCGGCATTCTGCCATCGCGGCAAAGAAAGGTCTACAAGCTGAATGAAATGATGGCGGCGGTAGAAAACCTTAAGCTTTGGACGCGTCGCGCTTGGGGTCGAAGACGTCGCGCAGGCCGTCGCCCAGGAAATTCAGGCTTAGCAGCGTGATGCAAAGCAGCGCGCAGGGGATCACCAGCATGTACCAGAGATGGTGTATCGGATTGAGGGCGGGCATTAAGCCGTCGCTGGCGAGCGAGCCCCAGGTGGGCATTGGGGCCTGGATGCCGATGCCCAGGAAGCTGAGGAATGATTCCTCAAGAATCGCCTGCGGGACGGTCAGCGTTGCATAAACCGTGATTGGGCCGACGAGGTTGGGGAGCAGGTGACGCGTGAAGATGCGCCAGGAGGTCAGGCCGCTGGCCCGGCAGCTTTCAATGAAAGGCTGGGCGCGAAGGCTCAAGACCTGCCCACGGATCACGCGCGCCATTGTCAGCCAGCTCACCAGGCCGATGGCCAGGAATAGCACCATCAGGTTCACGGTTGCGGGGCTGAGATGCGTTTTCATCAGCGCCGGCTCCAGCGCGATCTTCAGCAGCACGATGATGAGGATGTACGGCAACCCATACAGCACGTCCACAGAGCGCATGAGCAGCGAATCAACCCACCCGCCGCGATAGCCGGCAAACAACCCGACGCTCACCCCCAGCACCACGGAAATGCTGGCCGCGGCGATGCCGATGGTCAGGCTGATTAACCCGCCAAACAGGCAGCGAGAAAGCAGGCTCCGTCCCAGCGGATCGGTCCCCAGCCAACGCCAGCCACTTGTAGTGCTTGGGCCAAGGCGGGCGAGATCGCTGTGCTGCGAGTCGTAGAAAAAATTGTTCGGCCTTTGCACGGTCGATTCGCGATTGGTGATGGGCAGCGTCACCAGGCAAGCCAATACGATCAGAGCGAGCATCCCCCCGCCAAACACCACGCGGCCGCTGGCAAAAAGCCGGGCGCGCAGCGTATCGGGAGGCGCCGCTGCCGTTGGCGCCGGCGGGTCTTCGAGAATGACGGGGGAAATCGCGCTCATAACATTGTTATTCCGACTTCATTCCGAGTCGCCGCGCACCTGCAACCCGCGGAATTCGTAGGGTGGGCGTACTCGCCCACCGTTTTGCGCGCGGCATAGGCAGAGTGGTGGGCGAGTACGCCCACCCTACGCAGCCGACCGCAAGCGCAGATGCAAGCCGTGTTTCCTTTTACGCGGCGGCCTTGGCGGTGATATCGATCCGCGGATCGATAAACGCATAACCCACATCCACCAGCAGATTCAGCGACAGCAACATGATCGAATAAACCATCACCGTTCCCAATATCAGTGTCTGATCGCGATTCAGCACGCTGTTGACAAAGTGCGTGCCCAGACCCGGAATGTTAAAAACCTTTTCCACCACGAAAGATCCGGTCATGGTGTCGGCGGCGGCGGGACCCAGATAACTCAGCACCGGCAAGAATGCATTTCGCAGCCCATGCTTCCAGATCACCGGCCCGCGCGACAACCCCTTGGCGACGGCGGTGCGAATGTAATCGCTGCTCAACACCTCGATCATCGAAGCGCGCGTCAGCCGGGCGATGTAGGCCATCGGCGCCAGCGACAGCGCGATGCCCGGCAGCACCATATCACTGATCGATCCCCATCTTCCGATGGCAAATAAATGCCAATGGACTGAAAACGCCGCGAACAGCACCGCCGCCGACACAAAGCTTGGCACGCTGACCCCGATGAGCGAAATGGAAAGGCTCATCCAGTCGAACACCCCATTTCGCCGCACGGCAGCGAGCGTTCCCACCGTCGTTCCCACCCATAGTGCGATGGTGAGCGCAAAGAGACCCAGGCTCGCCGACACTGGCAACGCTTCATCAATGATCGTTGCCACGTTCATGTCGTAGCTGAAGCTCGGACCGAAGTCGCCGACGAACATCCGCCGCGGATAATAGAGGAGAAAGCGCCACCAATGGTCGGCGTGCATCTCGCGCTTCCGGGCTTCCATGACGATTGGGTCGGCCTTGCGGTCGGTGCGCGCAAACGGATCGCCCGGCGCAACCCACACCAGCAGGAACGTGGCAAGATAGATCACCGCCAAAATGAGCGGCATCTGCAGCAGGCGGATGGCGAGGAAGCGTCCCATTTTAGTGCCGCACCCCCACCGAGCTGAAGACCATCATGCTGCGGACGTTCAGTGGCAGGCCGAAAACATTCTTTCGCATCACGTAGCATTCGGTGTAGACGTAGATCGGAATGATGGGCGCTTCGTCGAGAAGCAGCGCCTCGGCTTGCGCGTAATAATCGAGCCGTTTTTGCGGATCGATTTCGATGTCTGCCTTTTGGCACAAGTCTGCGTATTGGGTGTTGATCCATCCCGATTCGTTGTTTTCGCTGTCGGGCTTGTATTTGTCGGTGAAGGTGGAGGGATCGAGATAATCGCCGTACCAACTGGCCCGGCTGATGGCATAATCGTGGTTGCGTTCGCGGTTAGCAAAGGTGACCGCTTCGATACTTTCCAATTCAACGTCGATGCCAAGCGCGTCGCGCCACTGCCGGCGAATTGTCTCGCCAACCTCTGCGTGCGGCGGGTCGTCATTGAAGAGCAGGTGAACGTGCGGAAAACCCGCCCCGCGGGGGTATCCCGCCTCGGCCATTAGCTTTTGCGCGCGGGGAATATCGTAGGGCAATCCGGCTGGGGTTTTATATCCCTTGAATGAATTCGGAGGGATGTAAGTGGTGGTCGGAATTTGCCCGCTGCGCACCACCGTGTCGGTGATCACGCGCTTGTCAATCGCCATCGACAAGGCCTGTCGAACGCGTTTGTCGGCGAAGGGATTGGGAGAGCCGTCGTTGAATTTTGGCTGGCAGTTGAAGGAATAGAAGTAGGTGCCAAAGACCGGAAAAATATGCGCCTGCGGGTCATGCCGGGCGTAAAGCTCGCCGGCAATTTCACCGGCAACGTCCGGCAGCCAATCCGCCCCGCCGCTCGTGAAATCCGCATACGCCCACTGCTCGTCCTTGGCGAAGATCATGTCGACGACCTTGCTGACGACGTGATCGCGATCGTAATAATTCGGATTGGCGCGCATTCGCAAACGCCGCTTGTACGCCCACGATTCAAGCTGATATGGGCCTTCTGTAACCAGGTTCGGCGGATGGGTGAATTCCTTCTTATACCGCCGAACATGCTCGTGCGAATCGTGAAATGCCTTGTCGTCGAGGAACGGCTTCATCGCCTTTTCGTTCATGGGAAAAAATGGCGGCATCGCGACGATATCCGGAAACGGCAGCACCGGATGCTCCAGCGTCACTCGCACCGTGAGCCGATCCAACTCCTTGATGCCCACTTTGGAAAAATCCGCCTTGGCGAAATGGTCGGTCTTGTGATCCGGGTCGCTGTCGTCGGTGAATGCCTTCAACGCCTTGTCGAAATCATCCTCGTACGCCTTGGCCCCGACGATGTAGTGAAAAAGGTAGGTATATTCGCCCGGCTCTTCGAGCAGCCGACGCCACGCGAAGATGAAGTCAGCCGCGACGACCGGGTCGCCATTGCTCCATTTGGCATCGGGGCGAATGTGGAAGGTGTAGACGGTTTTGTCGGCGCTGACGTCAATTGGGTTGGCCGTCCCCGGGATGGCCACGAGCGTTTGCGGATCGAGGCGATAGAGCCCTTCCCACAGGCCATACGCCACGCGGAAATCATTCATCCACGACATCCGCTGGGTATCGAGAGTGTGAACTTCGTCGGTACTGATGAAAGTAAAATCGGCCTTCTTCTGAGCCGGCCCGCCCGACCAGAACATCGCTCCGGCAAGCAGAAGCAAAATGACCGCGGGAATGACGAGAAGACGATACATTTCGCAAAACCAAAAGCCCAAGGCCCGTTCTTCAAAGTCGCGGAAATGAAAATAGCCGAAATGATGCGAAGCTCAAAGCGGAAGGGAGTTGCGCGTCATTTTTTTCCAACGGAATTGAAAGCCGCGCGGGACGAAGTAAGTGCTCTTACCTGAGCCGCGCACGAAGGGTATTCCCGAAGTAAGCGGAACGGATTCCCGTATCACGGGCGTCTCGCCCGTGTCTTAATTCAAAGAGGGCACGGACGAGACGTCCGTGATACGGGAAATTCCCCGCCTCGCCGTAGGTGTTTTGGTTTCGGCCGGCGGCCGCGCTGAGTAGTGTCTCAGGATGACGATCGCGCAAGCGCGCCAGCAACCTGAAAAGTCCTATGGTGCTGTGGTTCATTAAGCATCCGAACTCCGCTTACTGCGGGAGTACCCTACGTGCGCGGCTCTCTGGGCAGAACCCGTCATATCGCCTCGCGCAGCACCTGTTCGAGCGCCGTTTCCGAAAGCGGCAGCGGATTAAACCGCATGCTGCTGGCTTTTTTCGCCAGGGCGGTCATCGGCGTAACCGCGGCCTCGTCGATTCCGAAATTCCGCAGCGGCGGAATCGCCAGATCGCGCGACAGGTCCGCGCATACCCGGCCGGCGGCTTCGATTGCTGCGGCGTTTGTCATGCCCGGCTCACCGGCAAGCAGTCGGCCGACATCGGCATAGCGCAACAGCACGGGATGATCCGCCGAAATCGCCCGGGCGGCGGCGATATTTGCGGCAATCACGTGCGGCAGCAATGCTGCACAAACCACGCCATGCGGCACCGGGAAATTGGCCCCCAGCGGCGCGGCAAAGCCATGCACCGCGCCGAGACCCGCGTTGGTCAATGCAATGCCGCTGAATAATGCCGCCAGAGCCATTTGCTCCCGCGCGTCGATGTCAGTTCCGTCAAGGAACGCCCGCCAAAGCGATCTGCCGGCGGCCCGAATCCCCCGCAGCGCCAGGGCATCGGTCATCGGCTGCGCGCCGCTGGAGGTATAAGCCTCAATGCACTGGCACAGCGCATCCATGCCGGAACTGGCGGTGACATTTGCCGGGGTTGAAACGCCCAGTTCCGGATCGACCAGCGCCATGCGCGCCAGCAACTGCTCGCCGCGAATACTGGCTTTGAATTTCCTCTCCGGCGCGCCGATGACGGCGTTGCGCGTCACTTCGGCCCCGGTGCCGGCGGTCGTCGGAATGGCGATCCACGGAGCGGCGGCCCGCGAAATCTTCTGCCCCTTCCCCACCACTTCCATGTAATCCAGCGCTTCACCGCCATTGGCAAGCAGCCCGGCAACCGCCTTGGCGCAGTCGATGGCGCTGCCCCCGCCCAGGCCGATCACCATGTCGCATTGCGATTGGCGCGCGACATTAAGGGCTGTGTCCACGTCCGCGACTTTCGGCTCGCCGCGCTGTCGGAACTGCTGGGCGTGGATGCCAGCCGCGACAAGCATTTCCGCCAAACGGGCGGCGATGGGTTCGCTGCCGTTAAAGACAAGCAGCGCCCGTTTCCCCAGTGCCGCCGCAAGCTCGCCGATGCGGCTGAATTGCCCACGCCCGAAAATAATCGTGGGAACGCTGAAGAAATCGAAGTTGGGCATGGTGTTATTTGTGAACTGGGCGATGCGCGAAAGCAAGTTCACAACGCGCTATTTTCGTAACGCGCGGCGGCGCGTGGTGCCGCATTCGGGGCAACGTTCGCGGCTGGACCGCAAATCGTAGCCGCAGTTGCGGCATAGTCCGTTTCTGTCCCGCCATCGCCCACGCAACCTCCGCGCGAGCGTGCGCAGCACCACTGCCATCGGAAGGAAACTGGTCACGACGACAAGCGGCCAATACGGCAATTCAACCGTAATAAAATTGGGCGATTGCCGGTCGAAGAGGAAGCCATGAAATGGAAGCGGAAAGGTAGCGCCGCTGTCAGGCGCATCAGTGAAGTCGGGCACATCACGCTGATATGTGAAGCCGCTTTGCTCGTTTTCCGCGAAAGACTCGTACGCCTCCGGCCATCCTTTGCACGGCGTCTGCCAATGCACGGTGATGATGCCCAGGTCCGAGATGATATTGCAATCGGTAATCGACCGTGCCGCAGGGTTCAACTTCCTGAACATGAACCAGTCATTGACATAATAGCTGCGAACCCACATTGATGCGGCTGCCATGAAAAGTATCAGCGAAATCGCCACAACCCCGCGAAAGCCGATTCGGATCCAGCGCCACATTGAGGCGGATCTTACCGCCGTTGCCATTCATCTGAAATCCGCGATGCCTTGCCGCAGGCGGTGAAATATGCGAAACTCTGATTTCCGGAGAAACGGCCGGGGATTAAAGCCATCAATTGTTAGCCACGAAATTCGACCGATAATGACGACCAAAACGACCACAAAACCGCCGACGTTGAAGTGAAGAGAGCGATCTTCACCTTCAACCCCGGCGTATTTGCTGTCGATTTTGTCCTTATCCGTCGCGTGTTTCGTGGCTGTTTTCTTTTCAGGAGCCTTGCGATGTCCGTGAATGTTGCGATTGCCGGCGCTACCGGAGCCGTGGGACAGGAATTCCTCACTGTGCTTGCCGAGCGGAACTTTCCCATCAAGAACCTGACCCTCCTGGCCTCGGCCAAAAGCGCGGGGAAGACGGTTAAATTCGCGGGCAAGGAATACATCGTGCAGGAGCTGACCAGGGATTCCTTCAAAGGAATCCAGATCGCCTTCTTCTCGGCCGGCGGCTCGATCAGCAAGGAGTTCGCGCCGGCGGCGGTGGCGGCCGGGGCCGTCGTCGTCGACAACACCAGCGCCTTTCGCATGAAGGATGGCATTCCGCTGGTGGTTCCCGAGGTGAACCCCGAGCAGATTCACCGGCACGTCGGCATCATCGCCAACCCCAATTGCAGCACGATCATCATGAACGTGCCGGTCTGGCCGTTGCACAAGGCCAATCGCATCAAGCGCGTGATCGTCAGCACGTATCAAGCCGTCAGCGGCGCTGGGGCGTGGGGGCTTTATGAGCTCGATGCGCAGGTGAAGGCCTATGCGGCGGGCGAGCCGATCAAGAAGGAAAAATTTCCGCATCAGATCGTGAACAACGTCTTCAGCCATAACTCGAAGGTTGCCGAGAACGGCTACAACGAGGAAGAGATGAAGATGGTGCAGGAGACGCGGAAGATTTTCGCCGATCCGAAGATCATGGTGAGCGCCACGTGCGTTCGGGTGCCGGTGCCGCGTGCGCACAGCGAGTCGATCAACCTTGAGTTTGAGCGACCGATGACGCCGGGACAGGTGCGCGAGATTCTAAGCAAAGCGCCCGGCGTAAGGATCGTCGACAACCCCGAGGCGAACTATTTCCCCATGCCGATGGAAGCCAGCGGGCAGGATCTGGTGCTGGTCGGCCGTATCCGCCAGGACATCAGCCGCGAGGATGGCCGGGGGATCGACTTGTTCGTCAGCGGCGACCAGATCCGCAAAGGGGCCGCGACCAACGCGGTGCAGATCGCGGAGAAACTGGTCTAAGCATTCTGGCACTGGATGTCGCCGTGTGGACCCATCGCATATTCCGAGCGCTGTTTCCGAAATTTGAGTCTCGGTCAGTCACAGTCGCGACGCTTGGGCGGCTTACGAGTAACCGTTTTGGTTATTGGGTGCTTGACGAAGCCGTATGCCTCGCCGGCCATCCTGTGGAAGTGGCGTTTCAAACCGCGGGCGTGACGCCTGACGCGGCTGACATTGCGCGCTACTGGGAAGTTGAATTTTATTGGCCCCAGATATGGCAGTCGGTTCTGTCGAAGTTGGGCAATGAGTTGGAGGACGACGGCGCTGACGGAGAACGATCAGACTTCCTGGCGAAGGCGCGGCCTCGTTATCTGGAGTTTTTCGGTACGGCCGCCGAATGCGAGTGGGAGCTGGTGCTGGAGCCTGAGATTTACGGCGGGCACATCGTGACCATGAGGATGGCGCATCACCAATGCTATGATTTCCGGTTGGATGGATGACTCACCGCTTCAAAGTCTGGTCAGCAAAGGGAGCCGGAGATTGACCCCGACCTTGCAACGG
>DASRRM010000428.1:0-8647 GCA_035695715.1 Tepidisphaeraceae bacterium | reverse complement strand
CATCCATTCAGCGGATCCGCGAAGAGGAACACGCCGCCGACCAGCTTGCCCATCAGGCCCTCGAACGCCTCGACCGCACTTTCATCACCCCGTTTGACCGCGAAGACATTCACACCCTTGTCGGCGAATTGGATGACATTGTCGACGGCGTGGATGCCCTGGCCAAGCGATTCCCCCTGTTTCACGTCAAGAACATGGAGCCGACGTTTCTCAAACAGACCGGCGTGTTGCTGGCCGCGACGCAGATGGTGGACGAGGCGGTCAAGCGCCTCCGCCGCAGCCGAAAATTGTCTGATCTGAGCGACGCCCTCATCGCAATTCACACCCAGGAAAGCGTCGGCGACGACAATCATCACGCCGCCATGTCGCGTCTCTTCGACGGCAGCGTCGAAACCCTCGAGGTGCTCAAGTGGAAGGAACTCTACGACCTGATCGAAAACGCCATCGACGACTGCGAGGACGTCGGCAACACCCTTGAACGGATCGTGCTGAAGAACGGCTGACCGCTTTGCCGCAGCGCTCTTTAATTAAACCCTTCCGTTAAACGCAAGACAAAACCGAATGATGCCGATGCCCTCCTTCACCCTGCTCGCCTCGATCTTGCCGACCGGCGGGGTCGCCGCGCCTTCGCTGTCGCTGGTGGTTTTTATCATCGCGGTGGCGCTGCTGTTCGATTTCCTCAACGGCTTTCACGATGCGGCCAATTCCATCGCCACGGTCGTTTCCACTCGCGTGCTGTCGCCGACGCAGGCGGTCATCTGGGCGGCGGTGTTTAATTTTCTGGCGATCTTCTTTTTTGGAACCAAGGTTTCGGAAACCATCAGCGGAAAATTGATGGATACCGGCCTGCTTTCCGGCGACGTGTATGTCGTCCTTGCCGGGCTGACCGGGGCCATTGTCTGGAACATCATCACCTGGTGGCTGGCTTTGCCGACCAGCTCTTCGCATGCGCTGGTGAGCGGCTATGCCGGGGCGGCCATCGCCAAGGTCGGCTTTGGTGTTATCAAGCCGGCGGGATGGACGCCGCTGCTCCTTTGGATCGTGCTTTCGCCGCTGATTGGGTTTGTGCTCGGGGGGATCAATATGATCGTGGTGTCGTGGCTGTTTCAAAGATCCACGCCGCACAAGGTGGATTCGCTTTTTCGGCGGTTGCAGCTTTTCTCGGCCGGGGCCTACAGCCTGGGGCATGGCGGGAACGACGCGCAGAAGACGATGGGCATCATCGTCGCGCTGCTGGTTGCCGCCGGGCGCGGCGGCTATGCCACCAGCCATCACAAAATCCTCTGGCACGATCACGAGATTGCCCTGTGGATCATCTTCGCCTGCCAGGCGGCAATCGCCCTGGGCACGATGAGCGGCGGCTGGCGCATCGTGAAGACGATGGGCTCAGGCATCACCCGCCTGCAACCGGTAGGCGGCTTCTGCGCCGAAACCGCTGCCGCAACCACCATTTTCCTGGCCACCTTTCGCGGCATCCCCATCTCCACCACGCACGCCATCACCGGCTCGATCCTCGGCGTGGGAACCACCAAAAGCGTGCGCTCGGTGCGCTGGATCTGGGGCCAGCGCATCATCATCGCCTGGGTGCTGACGCTCCCCTGCTCGGCGTTTATCGCGGCGCTGGTTTATATTGTGATACGGTTTGTGGTGACGACGTTTTAGTAGTGGAAAGTGGCGACGTAATCCGCGTAATAAGAAATGCGAGGGCATTGCCACACCCCCACGAAATGCGACCCGAAGATCGCAACTTGACTTTACGCAAAACGCGTAAATAATTACGCAATATGCGAATTATCCGGCCTCTCGATGCCCTCCTCCCCAGAACCCGCCAGGGAATATTGGCCGCGATGCTGGTCCGCCCGGAGAGGGCCTGGTATGTCTCGGAGCTTGCGCGAAAGATGAAGGTGCCTTCGTCGAGCTTGCAGCGGGAACTACGGGAACTTACCGAAGCCGGGATTCTTAAATCGCACCGCCAGGGACGAATGGCATATTTCCAGGCGAATGCAGAATCGCCTCTGTTTCCCGATCTCCGCGGCTTGCTTTTGAAGACGGCGGGGCTGGTGGATGTTCTCGCCGATGTCTTAAAGCCCCTGGCTGGGAACCTGCGGGTTGCCTTTGTATATGGGTCAATCGCAAATGGTGAAGAGCAGTCTGACAGCGATATCGACTTGATGGTCGTGGGAACGGTTTCGCCGATGGAGTTATCTAAGCCTTTGCGCAATGCGAGAGAACTGCTCGGCCGGGAGGTTAATCCGACGCTCTACGGTTCTGCGGAGTTTGAAAAAAAGCGGTTGGCGAGGAACCATTTTCTGACACAGGTATTGGACAAACCCAAGCTCTTTGTGATAGGCAATAGCAATGACCTGGGCGAAGCTTCTGGCAGATAATCTCGGCATATTTCGATGGCTGCCGCATGAAGCGCAACGATTGCGAATATGATTTCGCAGGCGGTGTCACGGACACGGATGCCGATGGATTGCTAACGACGGTGCAGCAGTTTGCCATAGACGCCGAAGCATGGGTGAAAAGCCGGCATCCGGGCCTTGCCTGATAGATCGCCAATACAGAAAGCGATGGCATGAGCGAGGTCAGCGCTTTATCAAGTACGGCCCGCGCGTCATATCCACGTTCGGCGGAATCGCCGGCAGGCCGTAATAGGTTTGTTGAAACCGGCGCAATTCCCCGGCGTCGATCAGCAGGTAATCTCCGGCAGATGGCTTTTCTTCGCCGACCCACGCCTGCACGATATCCGCTCCATCCTTCACATCGAACACCGTGCGATAGCGCAGGCGCGACATCGGCACCGGGTAAACAAAAGCGCGGGCGTCGCCGATCAAATAAATCTTTCCGCCGTCGGGCAATTCCACCGGCGAAATCATCTGGTAGAGCGTTTTTCCGTCCATTCCCAGCGTGGTGACGATGCCAACGTCGTGCTCTGATGTCCCATAGAGCTTAGCGAGCAGGCGGGCGTTGACGCGCGACCAGCCGATGGCGGCGAAGATCGCGACGAGCAACACGCCGGCGGCCGCTCCTTGCCGCCAGTTAATCCGGGCGATCAGCAGCGCGGAAATCGGAGCGGCCAAAATAAAGAACCGCGATTGCAAATGCGTCATCAGAAGCCAGAAAAGTGTCAGTATCAATAGCAATCCCAGCAAACACCACGACTCGGGCCGGCGAACTGACAGCCCAAAGGCAACCAACCCCAGCGGCAGAATTAAATATCCAAATTGCCATGCCGAACTTTGCGAATCGTTATCCGCCGGCCAGCCGGTCAAGACCTCGCGGTTGAAAGTTTCCAGCCGCTGGATGAGAGGCTGCTGCCTGGGCGGCGGCGTGTGGGCTTTCTCAAAGCGTTCCACTTGAACCGGCGTAAACCCATCGTGTCCCAGCGGCATCATTTCGGGAAAAACCGGATTCCCTGCCCAAACCATATTCCGCACCATCCATGGCGAAAACGTGGCCAGCCCCATCACGCCGAACAGAAGGATTCCAATCCATAGACTTGCACCGGCATCAATTCGGCGCGGGCCGGCTAAATGAACATGCGCAATCGGTGTCGGGTCCGCACTGCGGACCGTTTCCCGCTCCGCGAGATTTGCGGTCCGCGGTGCGGACCCTGCGAAACCTTCATTTCGGCGCAAGCCAAACCGCATCGCCAAGCCGGCCAGCGCCGCGATGGCCGGCACGGCAACGAGTACTTCCGGAACCGCCGTCAATTTGCTTCCCGCCGCCAGGCCGGCAAAAGCGCCGGCCAGTGCAAAGCGCTTGAGCCGATGATGCATCTCGAACGTTGCCGCGACGGCGATGCCGATGGCCAGGATGCCAAAAAGCAGGAACCCGCCTTCATCGTAAGCGATGCCGGAAAGCTGCGTCAGCCAGGGGACGCTCAGCAGGGAAAGGGCGGCTATGGTGGCCGCGGGCGGCCTGGCGAATTGCCGGGCCAGGCCATAAACGGCGACGACCATCACCGCGAAAAACGCCAGGTGCATGAGCTGCGCCAGATACATCCCGGCCCACGGCCCGCCGCGAAGGTTCATCGCCAGCAGATAATGCATCTCCACATTGAACGGGAAATAGGAAAAGACATTGTGATGCAGCGGGATGATGCGATGAGCTTCGTACCATTCGCGGGGAATCTGCAGGTGATACTCGATGACGTCATACCCGTGCGGCTCCTGTGGCGTCCAAAGCATGCCCGGCGGCGTCATCGCCGACACCAGGGCAAGAATTATAAATGGTGATGAGATTAAAAACAGCCAATTCCATCCGCCGGGGGCGCTGAGCCATGCGCGGGCGTCGATGGGTGACTGGCGATGCGATTGCCACAGCCCAACCGCCCCCAGAACACATCCGGCAATCACCATGGCCCACGCCGCGATGACGTTCATCGCGCCGATCAGACCCAGCCCCAGTGTCACGAGGCTCATCACTCCAAGCCCGATTCCCGCCGCCATGGCAAATCGCAGCGCGCCCGGCGTTTGCCGATCCCAAAGGCGGGCAAAACGAAGAACGAATAGTCCCATGCCCGAAGCCGCCGCAAGCCAGAGCAGTGCCACGCCACCATCGGTTATGAGCCGATACAGGACATTCGCCCAGGCCGGGCCGGCGTATAGCAGCGCACCAGCCACAGGCAGCAGAACCATGGCGATCAAAAAAACGCCCCTCGAATCCCAGCGCCAATGGGATGCTTGTTTGGAACCGCGCAAAGGCGCCTTGCGATAATCGAGGGAACGAGCCATGTGATGGAAAGAATACTGCAACGCGGCGGAGGGAACGAGGCCCCCGAGGCAGAACCCGGGCGCGTGAGAGCATTGGGCAAGTCGTTTACGGTACTGGCAGAAGAAAGAGCCGCGCACGCAGGGTACTCCCGGAGTAAGCGGATTTCGCCCGATCCGCTTACTTCGGGAGTACCCTTCGTGCGCGGCTCCTTTCCCCTTCGCGTGCGACAATCTGGAGACCTTTGAGGATTTATCTGCCTGGTGGCAATCGCATCGCGGCGAGCCGGTGGCGCGAAATGCGCAACTGATGCATCTTTCGTCCGTCTTCCTCGCGCCTTCGCGATCGCATCTTTTTCGACGAGAACCTCGTGCAAAAACTTAAGGACGGGGAAGTTGATCTTCCGGCGGATTGTCCTTCGCCGTCCCCGCACCATCCCCGGCCTCCCCGCCCAGTTGAAACAGCTTTTCCAGGGCATGCAGATACTGGGCGGCGGGCGTGTGGATGTTGCCGGACTCACGGAGGATTTGCACCGGATCATGCAGCAATTTGTTGACAATCCGCCGGGCCAGATCGTCGAGATGGGCTTTTTCGGCCGGGCCAACGTTGGGGAATTTCTTCAGCGTTCGGGCGGCTTCGTCCAGGGCGATCTGGTGATAGCGGGTGTAGAGGCGATGGATGGCCGGGCCCAACTCGCGCTGGCGCTGCGCGGCGGCAAATTCCTCGACGTGCTGGTCGACGATTTTCCGGGCGGCGTTTACCGCCTCCTTTCGCAGCGACTGGTTTTGCGTCACCACTTGCTGCAGGTCGTCGAGGTTATAGAGATAGACGTTGTCAAACTCGCCCACGCCCGGCTCAATGTCGCGCGGGACGGCTATGTCGATCAGAAAAATCCGGCGATTCCGCCGCTGGCGGCGAAGCTTGTCAAACAGCGCGCGGGTGATGATCGGCTGCATCGAGCCGGTGGAGGAAACCACAATATCCGCGGCCACCAGATGATCGGCCAGATTCTCAAACGGCACCGACCTCCCGTTAAACTCAGCCGCCAGCGCATCCGCTCGGGTGGCGTCGCGGTTGCACACGAGCAATTCGCCCGGGGAAAGCTGCACGAAATGCCGAAGCACGAGCTGCGACATTTTTCCCGCGCCGATCGACAGGATCGTCTTGTCGCCGAAATGATCGAAGATGCTTTTTGCATAATCCACCGCCACGCTGGCGACGCTTAAGCGGCCCTCGTTCAGCGTCGTGTCGTGCATCACCTGCTTGCCGACGGCAATCGCCCGCTGAAACAGCGGATTGAGCTGGCCGCCGGCCACTTTTATTTTGCAGGCGGCTTCATAGGCGTCGCGCACCTGGCCGAGAATCTGTGTTTCGCCCAGCACCATCGAATCGAGGGAAGCCGTCACGGTGAAGAGATGATCGACGACATCGCGATTGGATTTGTAGTAGAGATGATCTTTAAAGGCCGCGGCCGGGGTTTGATGAAAATCGGCCAGGAAGTCGAGCATTTCGTCTTCGCGCGGCTGGCCGTGGGTCTGGCGGGCGATGTAAAGCTCGACGCGGTTGCAGGTGGAAAGCAGCACCGCCTCGCACCCGGGAAATCGCCCGAGGAACGACGCCAGCGCACGGTCGCGCTGGCCGGCGTTAAACGCCAGCTTTTCGCGCACCTCCAGCGGCGCAGTGGTGTGATTCAGTCCCAGGAGAAGAAGTCGCTGCATTGCTAATCGTGGCCAAAAAACTCTTTGTCGCGAAGGCGCGAAGAAGCGAAGGGCGCGAAGTCGCGATTATTAAATTCGACAATCGCGTCGAACGCTAAATCATCGCGATTTATGCAAAAGTTCTTCGTCACCTTCGATCCCTTCGCGCCTTCGCGTCGAATCCAACAGTCTTGTAGGGTGGGCGTACTCGCCCACCTTGCCTTGCGTGCCGACGAAAAAACGGTGGGCGAGTACGCCCACCCTACGGCTTATTACCGTTGTGCGCCATTGAAGTTTTTCGCTGCAATCGGGCGCCATTACACAAATTGCACCGCCACCAATACGCCGATCATCAGCACTAGCCCCACCACGCTCAGCGTCGCGGTCCGTCGCCCGCGAAACGAGGGATTGATCGGGGCGTGCAGCACCAGGGCGTAGACCACCCACGCCACGCAGGTCAGCAGGACCTTGGTATTGCGATACCACATCACTCCCCCGGCGTTCGCGCCGGCTTTTTGCAGGATAAAACCGGTGATCAGGCCGATGGTCAGCAGCGAAAAACCGAGCGTGACGGAAAGCCGGGTGAGATGCTCCAGTCGCTCCAGGCTGCCAAAGCCCTGGCCGGGCAGCATCTTTTTGCTGCGCAGGCGGCGGTTGGCAATCAGGTACATCCCGCCGAGTGCGCCGGCGATTGCAAACGCCAGGAATCCGGTAAAGGTCGAGAGCACGTGAACCACGCTCCAGGTTTTTTCGCGATATTCGTGCGGCAGGGTCTTTCCAAAAACCGCCGCCAGAATCTGCAGCAGCAGCACGACCGGCATGATGAACAGATCGAGCCCGCGCAGCGGGCGCACGCGCTGGGTATAGATGACGAACAGCGCCAGCAAGATTGCCAGGCACAAAAATGCGCCGAAATTATCCTCCAGCGGCAACCAGATATTGCGCGCCCAGCAATGCCAGACCAGCACCGCCAGCGTGAGCGCGCTGCCGGCAAACAACGCCGACTGAGCCCAGACGCGCAGGGATTCCAAGCGGGCGCTTTGCGGATCGCGCCCTTCGATGCGCCGGCGCAGAAGCGCCGCCGCCCCGCCGCCGACAAAGACGGCGATCGCCACGCACAGCAGCGCAAGTTGTCCTGTTGTCGGCTCACCCATGTTTCAATTCCGGATATCGATTCAGCAGCCATTGCCGCAGCGCTTCAGTTCCATCGGCATCGAGCAGGGCGAGTGCTTCCTCGCCCGCCAGGTCGCGAAAAATTCGGGCCCGCACGGCAATATCCGCACGCGATGCGCGAATCTCCGGCCGCAGCAACCGCATCGCCGAGGCCATCGCCACGAATCGCCGATCGAGCTTTGCGGCAAGGTCGTCGCGAATCGCCGCCGACAAGGCCGGACTTCCCGCCGACACGGTGACGATTACCCCGCCGGCCTCGAATTTGGCCGGCGTGGAAAAGTCGCCCGGCTCGGCGTCATCTCCATCGGCACGGTTCACGAAAATACCGCGCCGCCGGCAATCGCGCACGACGGCGGCGTTCACCGCCGGGTCGTCCGTGCAGGCAAATACCAGCGCGGCGCCATCCAGGTATTCATCGGCATACCGGGCGACGATCCGCTCGACGCCGTCGGGAAATTCTCCGCAAAAAGCCGGCGAAACGCAGCGAACCCGCCGCCCACCCGCCGACAAAAGCCCGGCGGCTTTTCGTGCCGCCACCCGGCCGCCGCCGACGATGACGACCAGCCGGTCGGCCACGTCCAGGAGGATGGGATACGAAAGCGGCACGAGGGTCTGAATTCTAGTGTGCGGGAGGGAATGAATCCATGTTGGCCGAGGGTTCATTGCCACCAGGGGCGTAGCGCTGAGTTGTGGTGAAGCTCTCCTGCCCGTCTCACTGGTACTTGTTGGGGAAGGGCTGGGCTACTAGAGGGCTATTTGCGAAACGCGCACGCCGGTGTCTGAGGTACTCCGAAGACCCGGATCCTTCGCGCGATCGATCCGGGTCTTCAATGAGATTTCGGGATTTCTTGTTTTTTTGAACAAGATTTCCTCCAGACGGGGAGGGGTGACTAATTTCCCGTATCACGGGCGTCTCGCCCGTGTCCTGTTTCAACCCTGTCAAGGGCTGGCAAAACAAGGATGCGCGCTTTTTTATTCCGCACAAGAACTGTCGGGCGATTTCGCACGCCCGCGATTATCGCTGGCGCTTGTCGCTCGCCCTTGCCTGTGAGGGTTGCAAC
>DASRRM010000427.1:0-11657 GCA_035695715.1 Tepidisphaeraceae bacterium | reverse complement strand
GCTGAGCCAGATGGTTCGCGGGGAGTTGGATTGGATCGTGATGAAGGCGCTGGAGAAGGACCGCACCCGCCGATATGAATCGGCCGGTGAGCTGGCGCGCGATATTGGGCGGCATCTGGAGGATCAGCCGGTGGAGGCATGCCCGCCTAGCCGGGTTTATCGGCTGAGGAAATTCGTTCAGCGAAACCGGGCGGCGGTGTCAACCGCGGGGCTGATCGTGATTCTGGCCCTGGGCGCGACGGGTTCCTACATTCATGCCATCCGCGCCGAGCAGCAAAAGACCGAATCGGCCCTTGCCGACACGCGCTTGCAGCGCGCGGAAACCGAAAAGCAGAAGCATGCGGCCGACGAGCAGCGTGACGAGGCTCAGAAGCAGGAACGAATCGCCACTTCCATCAGCGCGTTTCTCTCCAACATGCTGAGCAGCGCCGATCCGGAAAAATTAATGGGCGACAAGGTGACGGTCGTCCAGGCGATCGAGGCGGCGGTGCAGCAACTGGACGCCGGGTCGGGCAGGATCGACCCGCTCACCGAAGCTTCCTTGCGCGAGACGATTGGCACAACACTGACGGGCCTGGGGCGATATCACGAAGCCGAGATCAGTTACCGCAAGGCCCTGGCAATTCGCCGGCGAAGTCTTGGGCCGATTGATGCGCGCACGGCCAACAGCCTGCGGTGCCTGGGCGTGGTGCTGGTCGAGCTAAACAAGCCTCATGAAGCCGAGCCACTTTATCGCGAGGCGCTGGCGATGCAGCGCGAACTGCTGCCGGCTGACAATGCCGAAGTGGCGCGCACGCTGGTTGATCTGGCCAACCTTTTGATGGGGCAAAACAAGCCTAATGAAGCCGAGGCGATATATCGTCAGGCACTGGACATTTTTCGAAAGTCGCATCCGGCGGTTCCGCTCAATGTTTCGGGCGCGTTGGTGGACCTGGCATCGCTGCTTGCGGCGAGGAACCGGCCAAAGGAAGCCGAGCCGATGTTTCGCGAAGCGGTTGCAATTGAGCGCGCCGCCCTTCCCGCCGGCCATCCGGACCGCGCCGGCACGCTAAACAGTTTGGCAGATCTGCTTTCCCGCGAGAACAAGCCCGAGGAATCGGAAAAGCTCTTCCGCGAGGCGCTGGCGATTGAGCGGGCAACGCTCCCGGCAGGTCATCCGACGATTTCGCTGACGCTGAATAATTTCGCCAGCTGTCTGTCACGGCAGAATAAGAAGGAGGAGGCGCAGAAGCTGTTTCGCGAGGCACTGGAAATCGATCGCAAGGCACTGCCGCCGGGGCATCCTCAAATCGCCCACAGCCTCAACAACCTGGCGACGGTTTTGCCCGCCGCCGAGGCCGAGCCGCTCTACCGCGAGGCCCTGGCCATCGTCAGCGCCGCCGCGCCGGACGGTAGTCCGGAAGTCGGCGGTGCCATGCAGAATCTTGCGAATGTGATGATGATCCTGAAGAAGTACGATGAGGCCGAAAAGCTCGCTCGCGATGGGCTGGCAATGTTGCGCCAGACGCTTCCCGCCGGCCATCCCGAGATCGGTAATGCGCTCAAGACATATGCCTACATTCTGATGGCCCAGAATCGCAATGACGAAGCCGAACCGATGCTGCGCGAAGCGCTGGAGATAAACCGCAAGTCACTGGGCGATCATCCGACGACCGTCGACAGCCTGAATGACCTTGCCCGGGTGCTGGCGTCGCTGGACAAGCCGGCCGAAGCCGAAACGCTCTATCGCGAGGCGCTGGTGATGGAGCGCAAAGTGCTTCCCGGCGGCGCCCGGCAGACGATGTTCACGCTGTTCTCCTTGAGCGGATTGCTGCTGAAGCACCCGCGCTTGCAGGAAGCCGAGCCGCTGTTCCGCGAAACCCTCGACAACCTGCGAAAGTATTATCCGGAGAAGAGATCAGAAATCGGCAACGCCTGCAATAACCTGGGTTATGTGCTTTTCCTCAAGCACGATTTCGCCGGGGCCGAGCCGCTGTTGCGCGAGTCGCTCGCCATCCGGGAAAAAGAACTGGGAATGCATCATCAATGGACGCGGCTGACGGCAGAAACATTGACGAAGCTTTTGGACGCGACGGGGCGAAAGGACGAAGCCGTCAAGGTGCGCGATTCGCACGGCGTTCCTGATGGATCGTGAAAGAGCGTGCGCGATTTCTCGGGAGCATCCATCTTCGAAAAATCACACGCGCCAAACGCCAGAAGAACAATACACGAAGGCATGTCAGAAAACTGAAAAGCTCGAAAACCGATTGACATTCGATCGGTCCGAAAAAGAATCCGGAAGGATTTTTCTGGCCACTTGTAACGCTGGGGAATACCGCGAGTTAGCCGCGAAAAACTTCTGCATTTCGCCCGTTTTCTCGAACTCTTTTCCAGATTTTACAAATCAGCCATCTTCTAACCAGTTGTAAAATATAAGGTTGCGCCAGAAGGTATGGGGTGGCGGCTATAACTTTACGCCGAGGCGAGACTTATCGTCAAAAATGTCAACTTTCTGCGCATATAGTGGAGGGATATGGTTTGATGAAACGCTTAATCTGGGAAAAGACAGCCATGGTAGGGATGCTCTTAACGTACTTGTCGGGCCAGCGCGATGGCGCGATGCATCATACGAACGTTCGGCAGGTGAGAGGTTACTCCCTTTCGCACATCCGTGAGCCGTGCTGACCAGCCGACGGGCCTTCTTCAACCCCTCGAAATTCGCGGAATTTCGATGTTGCGCACCATTATGGGGCGCAGAATGATGCGCAATGATGCGCGGGGAAAAAACTGGCGAGCCGTTGTCAAATAGGGTGGGAGATGCTCCGTCTGGCGTGCCCAAAATGGAACGCCGGAGCGGATTCGAGGCACGCAAGAATGAATGAATGAATGCCTGCCCCATCAATTTTCGCCCATGTCCCGAAAAATCGCACACGCCCTCGTAACAGAAGTCGCGGATTTTGATTGCAAACCGAGAGAAATGATGAATAATCGCTGAAGTCCGGTTGTACAGTAAGTGGGCAATTTTGGGCTTGCGCCATGTGATTGGGAGTGAGACATGCAGATGGGAAAATTGCGGGCAGTCTCGGCGTTAATTCTTTTATTCGCCGTGGGTTCAGTGGCACGCGCAACCTATGTCGGGGAGCCTCTGACAAGCGGAAACAGTTCTACCGACGGCGATCCCCCATTGGTGATTCTGGGCGAATACAATGCAACTGCGCCCACCGCGACCTCCTCCATTACATTTCCGACTGCCGGCACCGTGACCGATGTACAGATTAATGCCAGTGCTTCCGGCGATGCATTCACGGTCTATGATGCCCATCCGGCTGGTGCGGACAGCAATGGCAACCAGCAGTTTACACTGACCTCGATGGGGAGTTTCGTCACGACCAGCACTCCTGGCGTCCAAGTGTTTACCACGACCCCGTTCGCGGTTCAGGCCGGAGATCTTCTGGCGTTTTGGGGGCAAGGTCCGCTCTACACCAGTGGGACGGGTACGGACGCGACTTATCAAACGACCGGTGGCACGCAATACTTCGCAACCCAGCCAACCTCCGGCGCCACTTATTCGGTGGGAGCCGCGGGCAACGCCACCGCAGCCTTTCAATATCTACCCGGCACCAACGACCCGCGCAATTACGAGATCGGCGTTGACGTCACGCCCGAACCCAGCAGCGTGATGCTTGGTTTCCTTGGCGTCGTCGCCCTGCTTCTCCCGCGCTATCGGGCACGGGCGCGCTGAATACCCCCGCGTTCATTCCACCACCAGATCAATCGCCGAGAAATGCTCGTGATCGGTGGCGCTGTTCTCTGATTCCACGCGAACCAGATACGTCCCCTTTTTCTCGATCTTCAGCCGCTCGCGCAGGCCCACCTTTCCCGTCTCCGGCTTGAAATCCATCACGAAGTGGCCCTGGATAATCGCGCCATCGCGGCTTGGGACGGCATCCTGGCCGGCCTTGGCCTCGGGCACGATGTAATAACGAATCGTCACGTTCTTGATCGCATCATGTGGGAAATTACTGCTCAAAAAATATTGCAGGACGATTTCCTCGCCCGCCTTCACGTGAAATTCCGGCCGCGGCTTGAAACCCTGCGGCCGCTGCGGGGAACAAGTATCGGAAAAACTCATCTGCTTGTCGGCAGCGGAAGAAACCGTCAACTGAATCGCAAAATGCTCGGCTTGCGCAATGGAAGGCGCAAATAACAGGGCGAAGAAGGCAAAAGCGATCGCAGCGCGTGCGCCGGTGACAACGCGGGCTGCGCGCATTTTCAACTCGCTCGCCGCCGTGCTTGGTGGACGGGGAGCAGGAGGAGATCCCTCGGTGTCAAACCGGCCTTGCGAAATTCGCGTAGGGTCCGCACTGCGGACCGTTAGCTGTTCCCCATAAACCGCGGCCCGCGATGCGGAACCTGCAAAACTGCGCTTTTCCCGCTCTCCGCAAATCGCGGTCCGCGATGCGGACTCTGCAAAATCCGAATCGCCTGTTCGCTCGGGCTCATTTATAATTTGGGCCTTCATCATTCTGTCCTCATTTCACCACCAGATCGATTGCCGCGTAATGCTCGTGGCCTTTGGCCTCGGCCGTTCCCTGCGTTTCAATCCGAACCAAATAAATGCCGGCGCGGTCGGGCGTGAATTCAAGCTCGGCCGACGTGGTGGTTCCTTCGGCAAAGTCCATCGTCTGGGCGGTTTCAATCACCACATCCTTCGGCTCCAGAGGCGGCGGATTTTGGCCTGGCTTGCCGATCTTCACCACATAAAAATGCACCAGCACGTCCTTCAATAATTCCTTGCTGGCGCAGGTTAGCTTGAACTTCGCGGTGCATTTCGCCCCGGCTTTGGTTTCCATCACCGGGCGCACGACGATTTCGCCGGCCTTGGGCGGCTCGCTTTCGGTTTTGCCGGTTTGCTTGTGGGTTCCGTCGGAAACATCGAGCGTGATGGTGAAATGGTTGGCACGGGCGATGGCCGGTAAAAAGGCAAATGCCAGTGCGATGGCGATGAATGAAAGCCGGGCGGGATGCATGGAGGCTCACTTTCGAGTTGCCACAATGGCACGGTTCAACGTTGCTTACTATGGCGATGGCCGATCGTTTGCTTCGCACTGGCCGTCCGATAGGAATGTTTTTCGCCTCTTGCTTCACCAATTCCATTGAACGGCCCGATGCTCTGGGGGTATACTGCCTTGAGCGCATACCGAATATACAACAGGAGATCGAATGAAAGCTATTTTTGCAGCGGCACTGCTGGTGGCAGGCGGCATCGCATTCGCGGACCAAAAGGCCGGCGATGCCACGCCCACTTCCACCAACACGGCCACGGTCGATAATTCGACGGCCAATCCGGTGGGCGATAAGCCCTCGGCGCCGCCGGAAAATACCCCGCGCGACAAGAAGCCCGACAAGGCTGACAAGCCCGCTGCCGCGCCGACCAATACCCCGCCTGAAAAGCCGCTGCCCGGCGACAAGAACGCCGATCAAAAGCCGCCCAAGGCCACGGAGGATAAGCTCCCCTCCCCCGCCGAACTGATCAAGCGCATCAAGGCGATGGACGCCGAGAAGGCAAAGAAGAGCAAGATCGCCTATTTCGATCTTTCCACCCGCCCCATCACCGAAGCCCCCGCCGGGTTTTCGCTGTTCGGCGATGATGGCTCGATGACTCTCCGCTCCATCATCGAACGCATGCACCAGGCGCGCGACGACAAGGAAATCAAAGGCGTGCTCGTCACCCTCGGCGACGGCGGACTGAATTTCTCGCAGGCACAGGAACTCCGCGGCGCGCTGCGCGATCTCACCAAAGCCGGCAAAGCCACCTACGTCTACGCCGACGGCTACGACACCGACACCTACATCATGGCGAGCGGCGCCAAGCATGTCTGCATGCTCGAAGGCGGCGAGATCATGATCCCCGGCGTGGGCCTCGAAGCAACATTCTACAAAGGCCTGTTCGACAAGATCGGCATCAAAGCCGACTACGTCCAGATCGGCGAATACAAAGGCGCCGACGAGGAATACACCCGCACCGAAGCCAGCCCCGAGCTCAAGGGCGAGCTGACCAAGCTCACCAGTTCGCTTTACGACCAGATCGTCAATGTCATCGCATCGAGCCGGAATATCTCGACTGACGCGGTCAAGCAGATGATCGACGACACCATCCTGACCGGCCCGCAGGCCAAGGAAAAAGGGATGGTCGACGACCTGACCGACCAGGACAGCCTGCGAGCCTTGATCTCGAAAGATGTTGGCAGCGATGTCGATCTGGTGGCCGACTACGGCCGCACGCGCGAGACAGCGCCTGATCTCAGCAATCCGATGAACATCCTCTCGCTGTTGATGAAAAAGCCGGCTGCGGAATCAAACAACCCGCAGATCGCTTTGATTTATGCCGAAGGCGTGATCGTTGACGGCGAAGCCGGGGATGGCTTGTTCAGCGAAGGCGGCGTGGGCTCGGAAACGATGCGCAAGGCCATGCGAATTGCTGCCCGCGATGAGAACATCAAGGCGATCGTGATCCGCATCGATTCGCCCGGCGGAAGCGCGCTGGCCAGCGAAGTGATGTGGCAGGCCGTCCGTCATGCCGCCGAGAAAAAGCCGGTCATTATCAGCGTCGGGTCGATGGCCGCCAGCGGCGGATATTACCTGGCCAGCGCCGGCGACAAGATCTTCGCCGACCCATCAGCCATCGTGGGATCGATCGGCGTGGTGGGCGGGAAGTTCGTCTACAAGGGCGTGTACGATTGGGCAGGCGTGCATGCTGAGGCCTTTTCCAAGGGTAAGAATGCCGGCTTGTTCAGCTCCAGCGAGCCGTGGGATGACCGCCAGAAGCTGATGGTCACCAAGTGGATGCAAGGGACCTACAAGCAGTTCACCCAGCGCGTGATGAAAACGCGTGGCGGGAAGATCAAGGACATCGACAAAGTCGCCCGCGGCCGAATCTTCGTCGCCAGCGAAGCTAAAGCTTTGGGCATGGTCGATGAAATTGGCGGAATTGAAGATGCCCTGGCGTATGCCGCCAAGGATGCCGGGCTAGATTCCGGCAAGTATGACGTTCGGATCGTTCCCGCTCCGAAGTCGCTCGGCGATTTGCTGATGGGCGGCGGCCCGGAGGCGGCGTTTGCGTTCAAGCCGACGATTCAGCTCAGCCCCGACTCGATTCTGAACGCCGCCCCACCCGATCTTCGCCGCAGCATCGCGCGCGAGTTGCAGATGGTGCGGATGCTGCAGGAACATCCGGTGGTGCTGATGTCGCCATTTAATGTGGAGATTCACTAAGCTTTAGCACCAGCGCAGTTCGCAGCGTGGTCAGGAAATATGGAACGTCGACGGCCGGAATCCTTTTGGATTCCGGCCGTCTTTTTTCCTGGATCCTTCGGCGCTACTGCTTTCAACTGGAATTGTCTGGTGCGGCCACACATCAACGTCCCCAGCGGAAGGAGCCGCGCACTGAGGGTACTGCGGGTACTGCGGCAGCAAGCGAGCTCTCGGGGATCCGCTTACTCCGGGAGTACCCTCCGTGCGCGGCTCGTTCGTGCGGCGCCTGTCACGACGTCGCCAAAAAAAACGCAACACACCCGATTCCAATTTCCCGTTTGACCCCGGCCAAAACGCCGATAGAATCTGACCATCGCCCTTTGGCCCGCTGGATTCATCATGATTTCGAAATTCGCTGTTCTTTCTGCCTCCCTCGCTCATGCAGCCGTGCATATGCATGTCTGTTGCGCGCTGGCACATTGCCAGGGCGTGGATCGCGGGTAAGGCGGATTGATGGTTTGAATGAACTATTGACCCCCGAAACCTTGCGGTTTCGGGGGTTTTTTCGTTTGGTGACTTTGGTGTAGTGGCAGCACGCGGCACTGTGAATGCCGCCGCGAGGGTTCGATTCCCCAAGTCACCCTTTTTCCGACACCGTGGCCGAGTGGCGAGGCACTGGATTGCAACTCCAGTCACGCGGGTTCGATTCCCGCCGGTGTCTGTAAAATCCGTTATTGCCAATCCGCCGACCGGGCGATAGCCATCGTTGTTCCTCGGAAAACTTACGCCAGGATTTCCTTCACCACATCTCCATGCACGTCGGTCAGCCGGAAATCGCGGCCCTGGTAGCGGAAGGTCAGGCGCTGGTGATCGATTCCCATGCAGCGCAGGATGGTGGCGTTGAGGTCGTGAACGTGGACGGGATCTTTGACGATGTTGTAGCCGTAGTCGTCGGTTTCGCCGTGGACGATGCCCGGCTTGATCCCGCCGCCGGCCATCCACATGGTGAAACATCGGCCGTGATGATCGCGGCCATAGTCGGCGGTTACCGCGCCCTGGCAGTAGACGGTCCGTCCGAATTCGCCGCCCCAGATCACCAGGGTTTCATCGAGAAGACCCCGCTGCTTCAGGTCATTGATCAGCGCCGCCTGCGGCTGATCGATGTCGTGGCATTGCTTGGGAATGTTGGACGGGAGATTTCCGTGATTGTCCCAGCCGCGATGATACATCTGGATGAAGCGCACGCCGCGCTCGACCAATCGGCGGGCCAGCAGGCAGTTGGCGGCGAAGGAGCCGGGCTTTCGCGCATCGGCACCGTAGGCGTCAAACGTGGCGGCGCTTTCCTGCGAAAGGTCGGTCAATTCCGGGACGGATTGCTGCATCTTGAACGCCAATTCATACTGCGTGATGCGCGTGCGGATTTCCGGATCACCGGCAGTGCTGTATTGAAGCTCATTTAGCTTATCGAGCCGATCGAGCATTTTGCGGCGAAGGCCGCGATCGATTCCCGGCGGGTCGGACAGATACAGCACCGGATCGTGCGCGCTGCGAAGCTTCACGCCTTGATGATTCGACGGCAAAAACCCGCTACCCCACAGGCGATCGAGCAATCCCTGGTTGGAGTCTTTCCCGCTGCCCTGCGAAATCATCACCACAAACGCCGGCAGGTCCTGATTCAAGCTGCCCAGCCCGTAGCTGAGCCACGAGCCCAGCGACGGCCGGCCCGGTTGCTGCGAGCCGGTCTGCATAAACGTGATGGCGGGATCGTGATTGATCGCTTCGGTATTCAGCGAGCGGATGATGCACAACTCGTCGGCGATTTTGGCCGTGTGCGGCAGCAGTTCGCTGAACCACGCGCCCGATTTGCCATGCTGGGCAAACTTAAACTTTGGTGCGACCACGGTGAAGTTTTTCTGTCCTGATGTCATCCCCGTGAGGCGCTGGCCATGGCGGATGGAATCGGGAAGCTCCGTGCCCTGCAGTTCAGCAAGGCGGGGCTTGTAGTCGAATAATTCGAACTGCGATGGCCCGCCGGATTGAAACAGATAAATCACCCGCTTGGCCTTGGGCGCAAATTGCGGGAGCTGCGACGCAAACGCCGGCGAGGCAAAGCCCTCGGATTGCAGCAGCGACGCCAGCGCCGCCGCTCCCAGCGCGGTGCGGGTTAGAAAATGCCGGCGGCTGATGCCAGGCGGCGGCGGCGATATCGGCTCCATACCTCACCTCTTGGAAATCGTCTCATCCAAATTCAAAATCGTGCTGGCAACAACCGTGTACGCCGCCAGCGTGGCGGCATCCTGCTCTTTATCCACCGGCGATTGCCCGACGGCCAGCAGCTTCTCCGCCGCCGGCTTGTCGCTTCTGTATTTCGCGCGGGCTTCCTCGAATAGCTCCAGGAGAATCTGCCGTTCGGCATCCGTCGGCTCGCGATCGAGCGCGATGCGATATGCGAAATTCAGGCAATCGGCCGGACTGTTGCCGCCGTGCTTGATCATCCGCTCGGCCAGATTTCTCGCCGCCTCGACAAACTGCGGATCGTTCATCAACACCAGCGACTGCAAAGGCGTATTGGTCCGCGCCCGGCGGGCAAGGCACACCTCGCGCAGCGGCGCATCGAAGCTCATCATCGCCGGCGGCGGGCAGGTTCGCTTCCAAAACGTATAGAGGCTTCGCCGATACAAACCGTCCCCTTTATCTGCCACATATTTTCCGCGATGGTCGACCGAAACATCCTCCCACAATCCATCGGGCTGATAAGGCTTGACGCTCGGCCCGCCCACATGCTCCACCAATAGCCCGCTGATGGCCAGCGCGCTGTCGCGGATGGTCTCGGCTGCCAGGCGAAATCGCGGCCCGCGCGCCAACAGCCGATTTTCCGGATCGCGCTCCAGCGCCTCGGCGCTGATGTTGGACGATTGCCGGTAGGTGGCTGACATGACAATCAGCTTCTGCATCGCCTTGACGTTCCACCCGGAAGAGACAAGCTCGGTCGCCAGATAATCAAGCAATTCCGGATGGCTGGGGAATTCGCCGGTAACGCCGAAGTCTTCGGAAGTCTTCACGATTCCCACGCCGAAATACATTTGCCACCACCGGTTTACGGCGACGCGGGCAGTGAGGGGATTGGCCGGATCGACGATCCACCGCGCCAAGCCCAAGCGATTCCGCGGCGCATCGGGCGACATCGGGAAGATAGCCGCCGGCACGTCCGGCGTCACTTTCTCGCCCGGCTGATCGTATCGCCCGCGCTTCAGCACGAATGTGTCGCGCGGGGTCGGCATGTCGCGCATGATCATCAGCGGAACCTCGGCCTTTTCGATGTCATCCTTTTGCCGGACGCAATCGGCCAGTGCCGCTTTAAGCCGGGGATATTCCGGATCGAGCCGATCGAGATAGAACTGGCGAAGCTGGGCGCGCTGGCCGTCGGTGCGATCCTTCGCTGCGGTATGAAGCAACTGCGACGTTGGCACAATCGGTTTCCCGGCGGCAAGCTGCGAGGCGTTCTCGGCGGTCAGTTCCCGGCCGAAGAATTGGATTTCGCCCAGCGCGCCTTTGAACGGCAGCGATTCTTCCCGCCGGCCCAAATGCAACGGCTTTTCCGTGGCGATCGTCTCCTTCAAATTATCGAAAGCCACATCAAACGCCTGCGATTTCCCGTCGACATAAATCTTCAAGCCCCTTGCCTTGCGCGAGCCATCGTAGGTGACGAGAATATGCTGCCAGGTATTGAGCGCGAGGGTCTTTTTGCAGATCACCTTGAGGGCATCATCGGTCCAATGATGAATCATGTGGACATTGATCTTGCCGCCGTCGACGAGCAGGTCGTAGCCGCGGTAGGAATTGCCTTCGTCCATCTTCGAGAGGACAGCCACGCCTTCCATGGAAGTCGGCCGCACCCAGGCGCTGATGGAAAACGGCGTGCTGCCGTCGAATGCCGCCAATTGCCCGGCATCGACGTAGGTCTGTCCGTCGAATTCCAACGCCCCGCCGATTTTTCCGGCGGTCCAGTTGCTCTTTCCGATGATGGTTGCGACGAGAGGACTTGCCGATCCGCTGGCTGTATCGTGGAGGGTCATCCCCTGCTTTTCATCCATCGCGAAGCGATGAAGCACCGCGCCCGACATCAATTTCTGCAACTCATCGGCCGAATGTTCCTGCTCCCAGCGCGCTAGGCCGCCGTCAGCGTCGGCCGCTCGTTTGGCCAGCTTTTCTTCCAGGTCGCGATGTTTTGATTCAATTGCCGCCAGCTTTTGGGTTTGATCGCCGGTGGGAATCTTGATGAAGGGCGCGGCGGCGGTGAAGTTGGAATAGCTCGCCTGCTTTTCGTCCATGCTGTTGAAGAATGCAAAGAAGCTGTAATAGTCTTTTTGGGTGATCGGGTCGTACTTGTGATCGTGGCAGCGGGCACACTGCATCGACAGCGC
>DASRRM010000426.1:0-17844 GCA_035695715.1 Tepidisphaeraceae bacterium | reverse complement strand
CGCCGCATGAAAGTGTCCGGTTTTCTCCGTAGGGTGGGCGTACTCGCCCACCGTCTTTTTTTCCGAAATCCGGCCGCTGGTGGGCGAGTACGCGAGTACGCCCACCCTACAAAAGCGGACAACATCATGCGGCGGGTGTGTGAGAGCGTTCGAATTCTTGCGCGTTACGGGCGGCCCGCCCGTGTTTCCAGTTGAAAGACACGGGCGGGCCGCCCGTGCCACGTCAAAAATTCACACGCTCCCAGGACGACGATGAGCCGCTACATCAATCTGAAAAACGCTCCAAAACAGCATGGGCTGGAAGCCCATGCCACTGGAACTGGATCACGATGCCGCCGTGATCAGCCCAACGATCGGCCCGGCGGTTCCCTCGTCGTTTCCAACATCGTGAACCACGATGTCGAAGCGCTCGGTGCCGCGGATCACCACCTCGTCCTGCTCGAAGGCGTTGAGGGCGTGCTCGCTCATTTGGATGGTGGTCATCCGCCGATCGCCCAGCCGCGAGCCCAGGCGAAGGTTGCCGAACAGGCAGCAGACCTGGCTGGTGGCCGACACCTTGGGCATCACCTGCGAAATGGCGACGGGATAGCCGAGGAAGCTCTTTTCCCGCGGCGTGTCGATGATATCCGCCACGCGATTTCCCCCAGCGGCAACCGCCAGCTTCTGCATCACGCTGCCCCAGAAGAACTTGCTGACATACCATTTCGTCGCGCCGGGAACATCGGCATATTCCGGCAGCAACGCCACCACCTTGTTGAAATCCGCCAGCACGATTCCATTGTAGTTGCTGGCAAAGCCGCTGCCGCTGGAAACAATCAGGCCGGCGATGTTGGCAATCGTGGCGTCGACGTTTCGCAGGGCCGTGGTGACGCCGGTGATTCCGCCGTAGGTGCTGGTGCCATCGCCGATGAACCCGCACTGGTCTTCCTTCAGGGCGAAAGCGTAGGCGATTTCGCCGGCCAGGTCGTCGCCGATATTCAGCACGGCATCTTCATTCAACTCGTTGCTGTATTTGGTGAGCACCATCAGCTTTTTGGCGGTCAATCGCACGCGGTCCCAGGTTTTGTCGCTGAGACTCGCGGCGGTGCTTTCGCCGACGAAGTAGGCGGTGACGCCATTCAGCCGCCGCGGATCGGAGCGCGTGTCCGAAGCCATCGGCACGATGCGCGTGTTCTGGCGAAACACGCCATATTGCTCGCGGAGATCGATCAGGTCGTTCTGGAATTCATCCGGCACGAGGAATCCTGAGCTGATGTTGACATTCTCGCGCTGCGTTTTGACGGCGACTGAATCGCCATCGCCGCCAACGAGGGGAATACCCTGCCGCTGGCAGAATTCGACGCCCTGCTTCTTGCCATAAACGCCCAGGCAAAACATGCCAAAGCGATAGGCGCGTTCGTCGGCATCGTTGCCGGTGAAATGCTTGAGCGAGCTATAGCGTTTGACGGTGAGCGGCACGCGGAAGTCGTCGTTGTCCGCCGGGCTGGTAAACCGCCGGGCGGGGGCAAGCTCCTTGCGCAGATTGGCAAAGCCTTCGGAGACGGCCGACTGAATGAGGTTGGAAATGGAATCGGTGGATTCTTCGCCGGGCGGATTTTCGGCCGGGTCGGTTTGGGGATCGTGATCGGGAGTGGTTGTATTTCGTTTCATTGCGATATTTCCTTTGTGAAAAAGTATTCGTGCGTCGATGCGCACGATTCAGGAACATGGGGTATCACGCCGGCTGCGAGCGACAGCGAGGCCCCGGATTCGTCCGCGTCTTTCCCGCATAACCTGAGCGCTCCGCAGCGATGCAATCGATGCTGCGCTCTCCGGCTTATTGGGGTCTGCCGCTGGATTAAACGGCGTTGCGCATTTCGTGTAGGGTCCGCACCGCGGACCCTACGTGAATCGCGTAGGGTCATTCGGTACAGTACATTTCGTGAAATGGAATTCATCCGTTGTGGGAATTGGGGCAAATGGTGGAGACTCTGTGCGGATGACATGGTCACTGAAGTGACCACGCCTGGGAATATGGGACACAATCATGAGCGAAGAAAAAGAGCCTGAGAAAAACGAAACCCCCCGCGAGGGAATTCCCGATTCGCTGCTGGGCAATCTGCACGATGCCAACGAGCGTTTCCGCCGTGCCCGCGAGCATGTGGAACAGGCAAACGGCGCATTAGTGAATCCGCTGGAAGAGCGCCAGCTAGCCGCGCAGGAACTTCACGAAGCGGAGCAGGCGGTTGAGGAGATTGAGAAGAGGATCGAGAAAGAGTTCGGGAAAAAGTGACACGATGGCTCGATATACAGTCGATATCGAGAGCAATCTTAAATCTGGTTGTATGCCTGCGCCCTGGCAACGGTGAGTTCTCCGCCCCCCCCAAAGCGCAGACGACGTATGGAATTTTCGTAGGGTGGGCGTACTCGCCCACCGTCTTTTTTTCCGAAATCCGGCCCCTGGTGGGCGAGTACGCCCACCCTACAAAAGCGGACAACATCATGCGGCGGGTGTGTGAGGACAACGGTGGGCGAGTACGCCCACCCTACGAATCGGGGGATGAACTGATAACATACCCTTCGTGAAGCACCGGCCCGGCAAAATCATCTTCACTCTTTTCCTCGCCCTGTGCATTGCGATTTCGTTTCTATGGCTGCGCAGCCAGAGCCATCACGATGCGATCTATTTCGCCAACGCCGGCGGGTCGAGCTTCAGCCTCGGCTCGCGCATCGACGGATTTCGCGTCTGGCGCATTTCGCCCTGGCCCACCGACGAGCACATCGCCTTTCACACCTACGCCCGCGGCGGAAATCCACTGCTGCTGCGGCTGAATATCACCTCCGCCGACTCCTGGCGCTGGCTTGGCGTGGAAGATCAATATGGCATCGCCGTCGTTCCGCTGAATAACGACACGGGCCGGCCCTGGCGGGCATATCGCGATGATCGCCTCGACCTTCGCGCGTTTCATGATTCGCCGGTGATGCATTTTTCGTGTCTCACTGTGCCGCATTCGCATGTGCTGCTGCTGGCGGCACTCATTCCGGCGGCGCTGCTGATCGTGCGGGTCGACCCGCAATGGCGCATTCGGCGATGGATGCTTTATATGATCGCCGCCGCTTCGCTGGCACTCAGTATTGGCTCGGCCTTCTTCACGCTGAAGAGCGATGGCAAGAAACAGAAAATCGATTTTTTCCATGATGGCACGCTGTGGAACGCCATCTTCGACGGCGACACGTTGACCGTGGAAAACACCACCGAGCGAAACCTGGAGCGGCGGCTGGAGCAGGATGCGCGGAACAATCTGAAAGCCATCAACCGGCGCGATGATTTTCTGTCGACGGAAATCGCCCGGAAGCTGGCGAACCATCCGACGTCCGAGCGCCGCCGGGCGATGGAGCAGGAAGACCAGCGGCTGCAAACATTGATGCGGCAGCAGGAAGCCAGAATTTTCTCGCCACTGCAAACGCCGTCGCCGGAAAGCCATTCATTTTCATTGCTGATTCCCCTGTTTTTGGGCCTGATTCTGCCGGTGGGGCTGCTGGCTCGATTTTCCGCGCAAAGGAATCGCCGGCCCGCGCCAAAGCCAAAAGCAAATCTCAAGCGAGGCGCTTTGTGTCCCGATTGCGGCATCGATCTGGCCGGCTGGCCGGGCAAATGTCCCCAATGCGGCAGCAACGCCGCCCGGGAAAAACGGCTCGGGATCGCCAAGGCGAAAGAATGATCCCGGGAACTCGCCACCGATGAATAGGGCGCGGTTGAGCCGCAAATCCGAATGACGAATGACGAATCAATTCCGAATGTCGAATGACCGAATGAAATCATGATATTGGAGCGTTTTGCACCTTAATCGAGCGGGCAATCGTCATCCTGAGGTACTCCGAAGGATCTGGCTTGCCTTCGCGTACTGGCAAGATCCTTCGGAGTACCTCAGGATGACAATATCGCGTAATCGAGCAGGGCTATTTAATTTAGATGCAGTGCCATCACACGCTTCCGCGCAGTTCCAGAAACGTCTCGCGAATTTGCCGCAGGATCATGGCGCGAAGCCGATCGCGATCGATCGCGGGCTGTGCGGCGGCAGCCTTAAACACTGCTGCCGCTCCGAGTTCCCGCCCGGCTTCCTCGATCAATTGCACCACCTTCCGGTCGATCAACCCCATTTCCATCCCCTTCGCAACCGCCTGCATTTGTGCCTCGGGATTGCACGGCACCGGAACCACCGCGTATTCCACGCCAAGCCAGCGGTCGATGACCGGCACGCCGCGAAGCTCGGGCCGTTTGGCGATTTCGTCCTTACTGGCCGGCCGCACGTTCAGCGGCAAAAAGCCGATGCTTTTCCCCGTGCAGGTTGGCACCGGCTGCTGCATCAAGTGCAATACTGCAGAAGGCAACCAGGGTGCCTCGCCCCAGTCGGCCGGCTTTTGCGGATAGTGCGTCTTGGCGATCAGTGCCGAGCCGCGGGCTCGAATCCACCAGTTGCTGCCGACGGGAAGCTGGTCATAGCGATGGGCGAAGGTCACCACGCGGTTATAGGTCGACCAATCTCCCCCGCCGGGCAAAACGCACTCGCCTTCGCGATCGACCGCATCGGTATTGATGACCGAAACATCGGTGCGCTCGCCGGGGTCGAGGGAAAGGGAATCGGTTTTATGAGCGACCCGCCGATAGGTAAAATCCGCCGGCAGGCCGCGGGAATGTTCCTCGATTTTACGGGCGATGGGCTCGGGCATATGCAAGCCGGAGGCGGCGTGTTGGACGATGTTTTGGAAGCGGTTGGTTTTCATGTTGTTTAATCTGATTTTTTGACCAGGGGCTCCCGGCGCGACGCCGCCGCTCGCGCATCAACAGCCAGCGCGTCAAGGATAAAACTGATAAGCGAGTGGTCCGCAGGGATGTGCGAGGGTGAAAGTCGTGGAACCGGAAACTCCTCGTGTCTTTTGTTCAGTGCCAGCCGGACGAGCGATTTGGAATCGCGCGTGCTTGGTCGAAGACAGGAGCCTTTCCCTCAAGTTGATTGTTTGCTTTCGCGCTGCTCGTATCGCTGAAGAAGTTCAGGTGATGGGAGCGGGCCAGATGTTTGCTGTTGGACGGCAATCTGCTGGCTATAAACGACCGGCATCATCGCGATCGCCGCAGCCGTGACAGGTGAAGGGACGGATGAAGCGGTCTGCTTATCTTGCTTCGGCGGTTTCTTGTCGTTCTTCACTCAGTATCTCCGCGTCCGCAGAACGTATCGAAGCATACAGGGAATGACCAACCCGAAGCCAGTCAGACGCCAGCTTTTGGGAGTCGGAAATTCCCGAAACAGGGCTCGCGATTGGATAATGAAATGGCACGGGTGAGACTTCCATGGCTGACCCTATCCCGGAAACGAAGATCGGCATTGTCAGTCTCAACATGCGAGTAATCCTATGAAATCAGGTGTCGCTTGTCCACCAAATTAGAACCACGTCCACGATATACGGTCTATCGGCAGTATAGAGAGGTTAACCAACTCGATCGACCGCAGGGTCTTCCCCGCCGGGCAAAACACGCTCTCCTTCGCGCTTCACGGCCTCGATTCTGATGACATGGAACGGCCCGTCGCATAACATCGCGGTCCATCAACTCGGAGAACCTCCATGAACAACAAATGCGGCGTACTACTCGGATTGCTAATCGTTCTCCTGGGCGTCTGGCCATTGGCCCATGGCCAGACCGTAAAATTTCCGACGTTCGGCATCAGCCTCTCGCCGCCGGCCCATTCGACGTTCAAGCTCGTCAACGGCTCGCGCCAGGTCGCGCTCTACGCCTTCGACAAGGAAACTCCGCTGGCGGGCGCGGCGATTCAGATCGAGGCACTTCCCACCAACGGCGCCACGCTTGACGATATGGCAGCCTCAATCGCGAAAAAGCGAAACGGCAAGCCGGTCGATGAAAAGTTCACCATCGGCGGAGACCGCGCGACCAAGATGCTGGAATCTTTTTCCGACGGCGGGCGGTCAACAACTTGCCTCGTCGTTCACGGCAATCTGCTCTATTCGTTTCGCGCTCTCATGGGTCCGACCATGAACATGTCGGCGGAGATTTCAGCGCTGTTGCAATCGGTGAAATTCTCCCCGGTCGAATCTCCCGTCCCGCATCTGAAGGAAATCAAACCCGACCCGATCAACATTCTCGGCATTTTCACGATTCCAGGTCCCGATTGCATGCGCGTTGACGCCAAATCCGATGAGCAGGTCTTTCTGCCGATTATCGATCGTCGCGATCAAAACGAGGACTTCGTGGTGAACATCCAGACCCTCCAGGTGGATCCCACCAAAACCTTCGCCAACGTGCAGGAGGCTTATGCCAGGGGCCTGGCGGCACAGTTGCACACCGGGCCGTTGCAATTTCAGCTTCAAAAAGGCGTGCCGGGGCTGAATATAAGCCAGGCGCTGGCCACGGAAATTACCGGCACTGATGGAAAGAAGGTCACAGCCACCAATCGCTTCTGCATGCTGGATCGCGGCGGGGGAAAATTCGTGCAGATCCTTTTCACGATCCAGGCTCCGGCGGCGGCTGATGTGAAAGCTTATGTCGAGCTGTCCGATCGCATGCTCGCGGGAATCAAGCTGCTGCCGGAGGCGCCCGCGGCAAAGCCGTGAATGGATAATAATTCGCCGCTCAGACTACGTCGCGATTTGTCCGGCTTGATCCAGAAAAAAAAGGAGTCGTGCATGCCACGCCGAATAGCATTTTGGGTACCGTTATTCTGTATTCTTTCCGGGTGGCCGGCCCAATCAGCACATGCAGAACCGGCAAGCTTTCCTACTTTCGGATTGACGTTTGATTCCCCTGCAGACGCGGCGTTCAAGCTTACCGACGGACAGGGACAAATCGCGTACTACGTGTTCGGCAAATCTTCAAAATATTCCGGTGCAGCGATAAAAGTGGAGGTAATGCCGAACCGGAACGAGAACTTCGAAGCCCTGGTTGCTTCGGTTTCGAAATCGAAGAGGGCCGGAATAGTTAAAGATCAGCTTACGATTGGCGGAGAGAAAGCGGTAAGAGTTTCCGAGACCGATCCCGCCAATGGGGGCCACGCGGTTGCCTACATGACGATTCATGGCGACTGGCTATATGCGTTTCAGGCGATGATGGAGCCCAAGGTGGATGCGGCCAAGCCGATTGACGATCTTGTCGCGACCGTAAAGTTTATTCCGATCGAGGCCCCGGCCGGCCACCTGACAAAGCTTGCGGACGAGCCGTTCAACGTGCTTGGCCTCTTCACGATAGCCGGTCCACGGTGCATGCGAATCAACTCCATCGATCAGGGCCACGTTCATTTGCAGGTTTACAACCTGGATGCTCATACGCCCGAAATGATTGTGAACGTGATGATCATTCCGCTTCCCGCTCCGAAGACATTCGCGGAAATTCGCGATGTTTATTCAAAGGGATTGCATGACGGGCTTCATCTGGCCGAGACACTTCAGTGGCACGCTCAAGCCGGCGTTCCTGGTTTGAATGTCAGTCAGCCGGTGCGGACGGAAGTTTCAGACCCTGATGGAAACAAGACCGCCGTGCTAAATCGCTTCTGCGTTCTTGAGGCCGGCAACGGAAAATTTGCACAAATTCTATTCACGGTTGCGGCGAAGGCCCCGGAGGACTCGCAAAAGTATGTTGAACTGTCCGATCGCATGCTCGCGACAGTCAAGGTGCGTGCATCCGGATCGGCGGCAAAGCCGTAAACGCACTCAATCCGCCCCCGTCCGCTCCATCGTTTCCAATTGCTGCGATTCGACGGCGATTTTCGTGCTATCTTCTGTTTTTACACTGGACGCTTCGGCTGCCGTGGCGGCTGCCGCGGCGTCGGCCTGTATTTTCGCCCGTTCCCTCTGCCTTGGCTCATCATAAAAAATCCGCACCATCATCTCGGCAAACAGCCGGCTGGAACGCTCCTCGGCCGTCTCCTCTTTCTTCTTCGCTTTCCGCTTCATATTTCGCCTGCCTTTCTTAATTCCTGGCTCTGCACTATCCCGCCCCGGCTTGCCCGTCGCCGAATCCACCTCCACCATGTTATTCGGCACCAGCGGCTGCTCGCCCCAGGTAACGGGGTCAAGCCCGATTGATTGCCGCACTTCGTTCCGCGTGATAGCGCCCGTCTGGCTGGCGGTGCGGGTTTGTTCCAGCGTGAAAACCTCGTCCTCATGCACCGGCGAGTCATACGCCACGAACAGCCGGCCGCTGCGGTCGAACATCGGCACCAAGCGCGCGTTGAGCGTTTCCTCATTCCGCGAACAACGCGGAATTCCCGCGTCCTTGCAATGGGCGTAATCCGCCGTTTTGGCGGCGGCCAAATTGGCGGCGTTGCGCTCCAGTTTCGCATCGGGAACGCCGAACACGTTGCAAATATCGGTTTTGATCGCCCTGGCGCGCTCGATCTCGACCACATCCTGCGGCGACCATTGCAGCGGCTGAATGCTGCCGGGCACTTCGCTCACCAAAAGCCCGCCACGGCCGGCCATGTTGAACGCCTGGCGGAAGGCGCTGCGGACGCGCTGCGCCTCGGCCGAGCCGATGCCGCCCCCTTCGCTGTCGCCGCGCGGGCTCCAGACGGCATCGGGCCGGCCCATGTTGTCGAGCATCGCCGTCAGATGCGCTTCTTCCTTGCGGGCGATGCGAATCTTCTCGATCGCCGCCGCCAGCGGCGAATACCCGCCGAAATATGGATTATTCGGATCGGGAAAATGAAACTTGATGACTTCATTCGGCTGATATTTCGCACCGCGGGCTCCGCCATACTCGTAATGATCGATGAGCGTTTTCCCGGTTAAATCCGGCACTTCCCGCACCAATTGCGGCCGCAGCAGCCAAAGCTGAATCGGAATCCCCAGCCCATCGCGCTCGATCAGCCAATACGCCCGCCCCACCGATTCCATATACAACTGCGTCATCCAGCGCAGGTCATACCCGCACATCCCCGGCTGCTGTGAATCAGGGTTGGGCCGCTTGAGCAAATCCAGCAGCGGATGATGCGTGACTTCCTCAATGGCGACATTGCCGGCTACATAATGTGCAACGGTAGCATTATCCGTCAATCGCGAAATCGTCTTGCGCGAAACAGGAACAGCGCCCAGGTGCCGTTTCGCTTTCGCATCGCCCGGCCTGGTGCGCACGTAAAGCCGCAACCGCGTGGCGGCCAGAAGATCGGCGTTCAGCGATGCGCAGGCATACGCGGTGCCGACAAGCTGCTGTATCAACTCGCGCGGCGCGGGGGCGCGGGTCTTGCGAAAAGCATCCGCATACGGATTGCCCAGCGGCACCGGATCAAGCACGCCATAGCTGAAATTCGGGGCGGACTTGACGTAGTGGCCGTCTTCGGTGCGGGTGAGGGAGAGGCTGTAAATGGGTTCGAGCATAAGCAGTAGCACGGGCATCTTGCCCGTGTCCGTTGAATGTTCCTGGTGTTGGTGGAGGAGATTTTGAAACGAGGAATGCTTGCGAAGACCATGTACCGAAAAAAATAGACCGCGGGGACATCTGGCTGGAGAGTGGGGTTTTAAGCCTCTCACCTCTACGTCCGAAACGGACCAGCGTGCGCCGCAGTCTATCTGACCCAATCATCGGCCAGGATTGTTGCGAAATCTAGCACGCCGTTGCTGAAATTCGGGGCGGATTTGGCGAAGTGGCCGTCTTCGGTGCGGGAAAGGGAGAGGCTGTAAATGGGTTCGAGCATATCGGTTATCATCCTCAATCATGAAACGGCTTGCGTTCACATTCGCTGCGGGAATTTCGCTGCTCTTGCTTTTTTTATGCGTCAGTGCGTGGATCGGGAGTTATTGGCGTTCGGGTTGTCTGTATTGGCCCGGGCGAACGGAAATGCGGTCCGTTAAAATTTCGCGAGGGCAGGTGAGGTTTGTTCGTTACGTCAGCTATGAACGCGATGTCCGTAGTTTCCAGCGTCACGGATTCGACGGGGAGTTGGGAGAACCCGACGACCTAAGCGACCCTGCGGCCGAAGCCGCCTCCGGCGTGCATTATCGGCTGGGCCAATTCGCGTATTATCAATCTGGCTTCAAAGAACCGGATTGGGTTGCCTTCATTCCGGTTTGGGCGTTTGTGTGCGCGTGCATTCCCGTTCCAGCGTTTTGGCTGCTGCGCAATCGGCACAAACGCCGCATCCGCGCGGGCCATTGCGGAGTCTGCGGATACGATCTGCGCGCATCAACCGGCCGATGTCCCGAATGCGGCTCGGCGATACAGGACAACGCGTAGGATAACGCTGGATGAGAAAGCGACTATTCACGCTCGCAACAGCGGCTTCGCTGGTCCTGTTTTGTTCGCTTTGCGCGCTTTGGATCGTGGGATATTGGCGAATGCCGGCCGTCCAATGGACCAACTCCACGCAATCAAGAGTGTTCTACTTTTTCGAATCGCGGGGCCATTTCGAATTGACCGCCCTTAACACGCCGGGCTGGTTTCCACTCTTCCATCCCGGCATTCTTGCCCGGATGGAAGCTCCCGTCTCCATCGGCGTACCATTCTGCTTCTCGTATTCCTCGAGTGATGGATTGCTCTATCGAAGTCGCAGCCTCATCGTCCCCATGTGGGCGCCAACTCTCGCAACATTGGCTCTCCCGATTCTATGGATCGTGAAAGTGCGGCAGCGACCGCAGCACCGGTGAATCACAGGAAAGTGAAGTCGAATCTTCGTAGGGTCCGCACTGCGGACCGAGTCTTCCCTGCGAACGTGATGGTCCGCAGTGCGGACCCTACACGAATCGTGGTGGGCGTTCGTGTGCGCGTGCATTCCGCTTCCAGCGCTTTGGCTGCTGCGGCATCGGCGCAAACGTCGCCTCCGCGCGGGCCTTTGCGGAGTCTGTGGATACGATCTGCGTGCATCGACCGGCCGATGTCCCGAATGCGGCACCGCAATTAAGTAGCCGGTTTGCGGTCTTTCGGGTTGCCATCGGTATGATGACGCTCGATGAAACGCCGGCTATTCAACTTCCTCGCGGCAGCATCACTGCTGTTGTTCCTCTGCTGCACAGGTGGCTGGGTATGGAGTTATTGGCAGCCGATCATCGAGTGGAACAATTCCGCCGCCGGCACCCAGACTGTTTTGGAGGCCGCACACGGCTGGTTTTCCGTTGAACATTCTGCTTTCCGGGGTCGCGGCACGGTTTCGATCTTTGATTTTGCAAGCCCCTTTTGGATTCCCACGCTGGCCTCGCTGATTTTGCCGGCCCTTTGGATCCACGCCCGCCGCCCGCGCAAAATCCAGGCCGACTTTTGCGCAAAATGCCGGTACGACCTGCGAAATCTGAAAAGCCGGCGCTGCCCTGAATGCGGCACCTACATCCCATGGCTACCGCTGGTGAATCGACGGAAAGTAAAATTCTATCGGTGATACCTGCTCCAATTCCTCCATGTGGCTGCCAACGCGAATGCGAGCGGTTATTAAGATTGCGGAATGTGCCACGAATTGTGGGGAGTTATTCTTCGCCGCGTCGCGGAACCCGTAGCGGATTAACGAGTAGCTTTCCAAGCGCTTCTGATATGGGTCGCCAATCTTCATCGTTATTGGCGCCATACCGCGGGAGATCAAGGCCATCAACCGCAATCAGTAGATCGCCAATCTTGGCGCAAATCCGGTCATCGCAAAGCTGTTTGGGATTTTCCGCCGCAGAGTTTAGAACCTCTGCCGCCCGTTTCATCTGCGCCGAGGCGCCGTCACCCAGGGCTTTGATCTTGTCACCGAGGGTCTTGAAACGCCCGGAATTCGATGAATAAAAGTGATGGATCTGACAGTTGATCTTACTCGGCCTGCAGCGTGGCAATGAGAAGATTATGTTGTCATTTGCTGCTCGCATGGGTCGCTCTTCAGCACGAGCGCACTGGGTGCCGTTGAATTCGTGATGAACACTTCGTCCCCAAGCTACATGAGCCTGTGTCATTCCGTAGACCAGGAACTCACGGAATCGAAGCAATTCCAGGTCTGGAGTCAGATTACCCGGACGAATATCGAGAAAGTGTTGAATGACTTCAAGGCAGCGAGCGAGCCGGTTGCGGGAGGCCATTCGGGAAGTAAAAGCCTTGTTGATCTCGCCGAGGATGTCACCGAGGCCCCTGGCTTTTTGGGCTCGGACGTAGAGGTACGCCAAGTCGCGAAGCAAAGTGCGATTGAATTCGAACCTTGCGTAAGTCGACGTGGAGCGAAACTTATATTCCGCCAAGGCTCGCTTTACTACCTCAGCGCGAAGGGGTGTCTTGAGTTGTTCGATCTGAAGCGTGGTGTCAACGTGGATGTATGGCCCATCGCCACTCGGAAGACGGCCTTCTGCGCAGTCCAGGGGTGGCTCATTCATCGATTGCATGGCCGGTTTCCAACTCACTTATCATTGCGAGGGGACCATAATTCTCATCGATCATGTGGGACGCGATGCTGTCGACGTTGGCCTGCGTCAGAATCGGCGACTTTAAATCCACCAGTGCCTCGCGGATCGCTGAAATTTGACGCGACGTAAGGGTTTCCGTGAGCAACGTGCAAATAATGGCGTTGTCAACGGCCGCCAATACTTGGCGATGATATTGGCTGCTGCTCTTTGCGGTTCGCCACATTTCACAGACCATCCCGCCCAAAGATGCAACTTGGACTGAAAACGTTTGCTTGTCGTTCGAATCAATGCTCTCGATTGTTTCAAGAGCACGATTCAGCAATATCGGATCAATTGCTCCCGGTCCCGACCTTACATCTGACGGATCGCGCCGCGTCGACTCGCGACTAGCACGAGTTGCCGCCGTACGGTCGAATGTTCCAAAGCTGCTCTGCGTGTATCCCGGGGCTGAATCAGTCGCATTTTGCGCGGGTTGTAGACTAAGATCGCTTACGAAAGTGTCTGCGTTGAGCCTCTTTTGCTCGCCAGTTGTGCCAATCATCGTTTGTCCCTCTTTAAGACCTCGTCGAGCACTCGGGACTCAAGAGCATCCGCCCCCGCCAGAAAATCCTTCATCACGAATTTATCCGGTCTCACCCAATAATAATCGAAGTCGAGCATGACGCCAGCCACCGGGCCTTTTTCTCGCTGCTGTTGCCGATGTCGCTGCGCGATCAAAGCTTCGCGCTGGCCAGTGGGGAGAAATCGAGGCTTGGTTCGAAGACGTTCGTCTGTCGTCACCGGTGAGTCGGGAGCAAACGCCGGATTGAGTTGGAATCGATATCCGATTCCAGCAGGGGTTTCCCAAACCGCCACGGCTGTACACTCAGATGCTTTCATTCCGTCAATTCCATCAATCGGCCACGAAGCCAGTGGCAACATTTTCACTGATAAATTATCGGCGTCAGCGATCGAATCGGTGGGAAGTACACGTATTGATCTATATCCATAACGAACCATCGTCCGAAGATCGAACCTTCCGGTAATGGTGCCTAGGACTAACGAACCAATTCGCCCAATATCAATCTCCGTGTCGACCGGATATTGTCCTACCGACATTTTTGCGGCATCAAGAGCCACCGTAGCATCCAACTCAGGACAATTGATTGTAGCACCCTTGGGCTGCATCTCTGCGGGAATCCAGAGCTTACCCGTGTCCGCAGTCAACATTTCCTCGAGTACAACCATTACGTCGCCGGCACGGTCAAGATAACGATAGCCGCGCTCGTACGTCGCTTGGAAGATGCGCTGGAGGAGTTTAGGATGAGCCTTGTTCATGGCGAAGCCCAAGCGGCGATGAGTCAGTCCTATTTCAAGAATATACCGCGATTTGCAGTGATGTGTCGAGGATATTATTCTCTTTATCGGACCAACTCTGACGAAGTATCCCACCCATCCGCCTCCAGCGCCATCTCGGCATCCCGCTCCCAAAACTCCACCTGCTCCGTCTCATGCGGCCTTGTCAACTTCGCCACCAAAATCGCCGCATGAGACAATGCGTCCACCTGGTCGGCATAATCTCCCCTGGGAAACGCCAGCAATTCCTTTTCCAGCTCGAACAGAAAATCGGCCCCGTGCGGAAAATAGATCTGCCCATTGGCCATGCGAATCTCGGCGGCCTGACTTCGGGCCTCCTTGCAGCCGCGGGCCTTGATCGCCCGCACCGCGATCCCATCGCGCCTCACCTGCTGCACCACGCCCAAACCCATGCCATCTTTTTCAATCGCAATATACGCCACGTCAAACTCGCGGCAGATTTTCGTCGCGGCGTTTGCCGCGTCGGCGGCCTGAACCTGCCGGCGATACTGGTGCACCAGCAACATGTCCCCATTTCTCGTCACATCCCATACCTGAATGACCGTGTAACAAGGCCGGCGGCCTTCGCCCGGCTCCGTGCCGGCGGGGTCCATCACGGCGAAACGCTCGCAGTCTTCGGGCCGGATGAGCCGTTGGGAGCCGTCGGGATGAAGGAGGGCGTAGGAGGGAGCCGACGCGGAGACACGGGGACGCGGGGACGCGGAGATGGGAAAAGCGATCTGTTCCGGCAATCCCATCTCCGCATCGTCATATCCGCCAGAGCAAGAAGGAGCGCAGAGACGCGCGTCATTCGCACTTTCCTTCTCCGCGTCTCCGTGTCCCCGCGTCTCCGCGTCGCGTCCCCTCCCCGCGTCCCCGTGTCCCCGCGTCTGGGCAGCGTCCGCTTTCCGTCCCATCCCGGCGTCTTCCGCACTTCCCCTCCCCGCGCCCCCGTGTCCCCGTGTCTCCGTGTCTCTTCTCCCTCCCACAACGAAATACCGAAACCACTCCTTGCGAAACAACGCCCCGCCCGCCGGCGACGGCCTTTGCTGAAACTGCCCGGCATACCCTTCCGGCCCCAGGCGAATCTTGAAATCGGCGATCTCCTCTTTGCCAATGCGCGCGGGCCAGAGCAATTCGCCATCGACGGTGCGCGGGTCGGACCAGCGCGGCGTGAGCAGTTGCGCAGGGTGGGCGTACTCGCCCACCGCCGCCTTTGGCGACGCCGCGAAATGGTGGGCGGGTACGCCCACCCTACATGTTGCGGCGGCGTCTGAACGGCTCGACGTATGACGCGCGCGCCACGTCACGCATCGCCTCCCAGGCTCAAATTCCGCCGGCAGAAACAGATGCTCGTAGCCGCCCTGTTCCAGCACATGTCCCGATAAATCCTTTTCGTGGATTCGCTGCATGACGATGATTTTCGCGCCGGTTTTCGGGTCGTTCAGCCGGGTGCTCATGGTTTCATCCCACCATGTCAGGGCCTCGATGCGCCTGGCTTCGCTTTGGCGATCGACCACGTTGTGCGGATCATCAACGACGATGCGGTCGCCTCCCTCGCCGGTGGCTGAGCCGCCGACGCTGGTGGCGATGCGATGCCCGGCATGGTCGTTTTCGTAGCGCATCTTGGTGTTCTGGTCGGGGCAGAGCGAAAAGCAATGGCCGAAGTGCTGCTGATACCATGGCGATTCTATTAAACGCCGGCATTTCACCGAATCGCGCTCGGAGAGCTGCATGGTGTACGCGGCGAAAAGGAATCGCCGATGCGGGTGGGAAATCCATTCCCATGCCGGCCAGAAAACGCATACGGCCAGGCTTTTCATATGCCGCGGGGGGATGTTGATGACGAGGTTGCGAATCTGCCCCGCCGAAACGGCCTGCAAATGCTCGCAGATGGCGTCGAGGTGAAATCCGGGGATGAATTGCGTCGCCGGCTCGCTTATTTTCCAGGCGAGGGGGACAAACTCGCGGAATCGGCAGGCGGCGCGGCCAACCTCGCTATCGCGGCCGATGCCGGCAAAATTTCCGACGATGGATTCGATTCTGGCGTTTGACATGCGCTGGTCTTGCTAAGTTCCGCGGCCTTCATTTCGTCATCGGTGATCCGCCCGAGCTCCAGCAACTCCGGCACGCGGTCGAGCTGCCCCTCGTTCATCTTAACAACGACCGCGCGGATGGCGGTTTGCATCTGCACGTCTGTCATGGCTTTGCTCCCGGTTTGTAGTTCCTTCATTTCCTTTGCATAGCAGTTGTCGAACAACAGCTTGACGGCTGTAGCCTGTTCCATTTCGCGGGTCCGCCGCAACATATCGACAAACCCGCTTGCCCGCGCCTGGGCGATCTGGACGGCATATCCCCCGTCACTGGCCGAATAGATTTCGACATCTTCACGGCTCATGCCCGCGCACGCGGCAGCTTGATCGAGCGTCGCGCCCATCCTGATGGCATCCAAGAGCACTTCATCTGACTGAGCGCGGTGCGGCTCGGGGGAATCGCTGTGGGCCGGAGGTTTATCGGTTGGGGCGGGCATGTCTTGTTCGGGACGAAGCGTGTGGTGATCAATCACCGTCGCGTTGCGCGGGGTGTGCTCGTTCGCGTCAAATCATCGACGGGCGGCACTAAATCCATAAGATGAATCCCACGCTTTCAACGTTGATTGTTGAATAGAGGAGACGTCGTGGCCCAGCCCCCGCTAAAACAGGGAACAATTGCCATTGCCGTCGTTGTTCCGCCGCGCGGTCCGGCAAAGCGTCGGCCCTGCGTTGTCTACACGCCGGATGCGCTCATTGCGGCGGCCACGATGGTTGATGTAGTGGCAATATCAACGAGTTGCTACCCTGACAATCCGGACCTCATTCCGTTGCCCTGGAGCGAAGATGGAAGGGCGATGACCCGATTGCGTAAACCCTGTTCCATCGCCTTGGGTGTGACAGACACGGTCGCAAAAACCAGTTTGACCACGACATGGGGCAGCGTCCCCAGAAACGTCCTGGCGGATCTGCTCGACGGTCTCAAAAAACGCGGGAAAATATGACTATTTGATCGGCTGGCAGTGGGAGATGGCGGGTGAATCATCAAATAGCGTAGGCGAGACGATATCTTCATCCACATCAGGCCACTCTTCGATGGCGGTGTGCTTCCGCGCCAGACGATTGAGGTCGCCGGTCGTCAGCTGATTGTTGGCGATTTCCTTCTCGATTAATTCGTTATCGCCGCGCGAGGCGGCAATTCGCAACTGCTCGCGATAGGCCAGGCGTTCGAGGCGGTCGAGGGTGCTTTTCCGCACAATGCGCGCGGGCTCGCCGATAAAAATCCTAGCGGCTTTCTCGATGAAGTCGCGCAGTACAGAGCGGAGTTTTGGAAATTCAGCAAGCATGCTCACTCCGTTCATCTTTCTTGCGATCATCCCGTTTCATTGAATCGGAAAGAAAACTGCGGCGGTTAACGATTGAAACAGATTACCGGTCCGAATATCCGTGTGTATGCTTCAATGGGGCCGCGCTTTCGCTCCCGCACTATTATATTATATGCTAGCGACGTAGACAGGTTATCGCAATTCCGGCATTTTCATCCGCGGACATTTCAACCAACCGCAACCCCGAAAGCTTCAGCCTCGGTCAACTTACCCGCCCCCACATACTCAAACCCCGCCGTGAAACGACCTTCGCTGAGCGTCTTTCGCATTCCGGTCTTCTCCGCCCCGGCTTTGCCGCAGCGGCTTGCCAGGCCGGGCTTTCTGATCATCTTCCATAGCGGCGAATTCGCCCGGCTTTGCACAACGGCGGGATGGCCGCTGGTGCTGAAGTACGGCTTTCCGGTGGCAACATATAGGCTTGCAATATATGCGGACATTGCGGCGCCGATGCCGATGCCCTGGAAGTCCGGCAGGCAGACCAGGCGGTGCTCGCGCCAGCCGGGACGTTTGGGATGCGGGAAGGGAAGCACGGCCGTGAAAACCGCCGGGCGGCTTTCGATGCTGCCCAGATAACACCGGGCGGCACGATGAAGGTTGCCGCTTAAATAATGATGCCGGCGAAAAAGGGGCCACATGTCACGGTCGCAGCGGCGGATTTGTAGTTGCAATCGCGGCGGGGCAATGCGGCCGCGGGTGAGCGTTTGCGTGGCCATGTCCAGCACCCAGTCGGGAGACAGCCAGGGGATGATGTC
>DASRRM010000425.1:0-16953 GCA_035695715.1 Tepidisphaeraceae bacterium | reverse complement strand
ATCGCAATGGAGCATTGGATAGTGCGTTCGGAACAGGAGGCGAGAGTGTCACTGATGTCGATTCCACTTCCGGCGCTACGCCTTCATCGCTACTCATTCAAAAGGACGGAAAGATGGTTGTTGCCGGGCACTCGCTGTCCGACTCCTCGTTGACCGTTGCCCGATACAATACCGATGGCACGCTCGATACAACCTTCGCCGCATCAGGTATCGGGATTTACAATGGCACTATCGCAATCGCCAACAAACGGGTGACGATCGCGCAGCAGGCAGATGGAAAACTGCTGATCCCGGTGTTTGGCGGCATCGTCCGACTCACCGAATCGGGTAGCCTTGACGCAACCTTCGGCACGGCAGGCATCGCCTTGCCGTCGGCGACGGCGCAGGCCGCGGGCGAGAGTTACTTGTCCGTGGCGACGCAAAAGGACGGGAAGATTGTTGCCTTCGGCGCTGACAACGATGGACCGGCCATTGCCCGTTTCAACAGTGACGGCACGCCCGATTCCGCATTCCCGCAGATCAGCCGCGCCACCGCTGCCTCATTCGATTACCACGCCTATGCCTTCGATGGATATATCGGCGCGAAGAACTCGATCACCGTCGGAACCACTGTCGGCCTCGTGCGATACACGTCCGCCGCCGCGCCGGACACCACATTCGGCCACGGCGGCGCGAGCTGGAACCCCAACGGCATCACCGGACAGATCGATGCCTCGGCACTGCAGAAGGACGGGAAAATCGTCGTCGCCGGTAGTGAGTCGGCGGTCGATGGTTCCGTGCCGGCCGAGGCGGCGCTGGCGCGCTACGACGCCGACGGATCGCTCGACCGCACTTTTGGCGACAACGGCCGGGTGTTTGTTGCCGTCGGCGATGACGCCGATCTCGATGCGCTGGTGATCCAGCGTGATGGGCGGATTGCGGCCGGCGGATATGCCGACGTCGGAGGCATGCATCAATTCCTGGTTTTACGCGTGAGCCGTTCAGGGCATCTTGACCGAACGTTCGACCGCAACGGGATTCTTACCTCCTCATTTGCCGGCGCGACTTCGCAGTCAGTTGCGGCTTTGGCGCTTGGGCCGGCCAATACGTTGGTGGCCGCCGGTTCGGCCGATGAGCAGATGGCCGTCGAGCGAATTCTTGGCAATGGAAAACTCGATCCCTCCTTCGCAACCGGCGGACAAGTCGCGCTCCAGCCCGAGGCGCAAACCGCCGGCGCAACCGGGCTGCTCGTCGCTGCCGACGGCGGCATTACCATCGGCGGAACGATCGGCGGGAATTTTGGAATGATCCGCCTGCTCTCCAGCGGCGCCTATGACACCGCTTTCGGAAGCGCCGGCGTCGTCACCACCACCTTCGCCGATGCCCAGGGCAACGCCACGCCGTCGCAGGCCAACGCCCTGATCGCCGACGCCAACGGAAATCTGATCCTGGGCGGGTCAACCGGCGGCTTCGGTGATGATCCGCTGCTTCCCCTGGGCGGCTTGGCGCTGGCCCGCTATCACGCCGACGGCTCGCTCGACTCCTCCTTCGGCAACGGCGGAAAACTGACCGACTATGCGGCGGGGGATTTCTTTCTGATCAAATCGCTGGCCATTCAGTCAGATGGAAAGATCGTCGCCGGGGGCCTCTCGTCCGGCCAGGTCGCCGTCGCCAGGCTTACCGATCAGGGGCTGGATACCACATTCGGCTTCCTCGGCGTTGACCCTGTCAACGCGTCTCTTCCTATCGCCGGTATTTCATACCTCGGCGGTCCCGGATTCCCCGGAAAACCCGACGACGCCCCCGTCACAAGTGTGCTGGTGGAAGCCAACGGAGGCATCATCGCCGCCCACGGGACCAGCCTGTCTCGACTAACCTCGTCATAGCATCCAGCGATTGGGGTGGCAGTCGACGTGCTTGACGGTTGTATGCCGGGGTTGCACTGGGAACTGCCCGATCGCAAAGCACTGCCCGGCGCGGCGGCTTGAAAGTGCGGGTCCAACATCCCATCATTCGACTATGGCGCCATCCGAACCACTCCCATTCTTCAAGTACCACCCCGACCCGGTCGCCACCGGCACGGTCAAAATCTCGGAAAGCGCGTGCATCTGCTGCGGACGGCAACGCGGTTACATCTACACCCGTCCTGTATACGCGATTGAGGAATACGCCGACCAGATTTGCCCCTGGTGCATCGCCGACGGATCGGCTCACCGAAAGCTGGACGTGACGTTCGTTTGCGAATGGGACATCGGGCTGCGCGGAACGTGGGACGACAAGGTGCCGGAGGCCGTGATCGAGGAAATATCGCAACGGACGCCCGGTTTCATGGGGTGGGAACAGGATCGTTGGTGGACGCACTGCGGCGATGCCGCCCAGTTCGTCGCAAAGGTTGGTCATGACGAACTGGTGGCCGCGGGACCGGAAGCGATTGAGGCCGTCCGCGCGGGCACGGGCGTCAATCCAGGCGTGTGGGAAGAGCTTTTTGAAGCGGCCACCAGGGACGGCAGCCCGCGCGCCTATCTCTTCAAATGCCCAAAGTGCGGCAAGTATGGCGGCTACATTGACTGCGACTAGCGCCGCCAATGCGAGCCGAAGGCGGATTCTGGCCCCAGCCGGCCGGCACCTCTTCCATTTTTTGGCCCTGTTGTTACGTTGCTGGCGTGAAATTCACGCGCTACTATCACGAGACGCGCAAGCGCCCTGATCGTGCGTTCATTCGGCAGGAATGGAGGAAAGAATATGAAGATCAAGTACTTCCAAGACACCGATACGCTGTACATTGAGTTCAAAGCCACGGCGGTGGTGGAGACGCGCGATTTGGACAAGAACACGCTGCTCGACCTTGACGCCGACGGTAACATCGCCGGCATGACGATCGAACACGCCAGTACCCGAACGGACATTCCCGCCTTCTCATATGAACAGGTTGCGGCGTGACCGCCATTGTTTTGGACATACCGCAGTTGCGCACCGCAAGAAAAGTAGGGTGGGCGTACTCGCCCACCGGTTGCCACTGCTTCAATTGCCCCACCCGCGGGAACAGATCGTCATCCTGGTACACACGCCGCTTAAAAATGTCCGGTCTGGGAAACCAATGAGCCGCGCACGGAGCGTACTCCGTGCGCGGCTCGTTGCGCCCTGCGTACGAAACGGACAAATTCTCCCCGAACTTTAAACGGCGGTGATCATCAACGTAAGCACCGAACTCGGGAACGTGCCGACGTTGGCGCCGTCGTAGAAGGTGACGGTCACCTTGTAGGTTTTCTTTGCCGTGTATTTGTGGGTTCCGAGGATCTGCCAATAGCTGCCGACGTTGGTGGTGGAACCGGTGAACTTGAAGGAGGCGGACGACGTCGTTCCGTCGCCCCAACTGATTTTTCCGACATAGTCGCCGGGATCTTCGTAGGCATTTTGATCGCGGAATGTGCCCAGTTCGTGGCTGGTGAAGGTCTTGTTGACCGCGACGCTGAAATTCGCAACCGCGGCCACCTCGTCCAGCGGCGAGGGCGTGATCGTCGCAACGCTGCTCGTCGTGGCGCTCGAGCCAGTCACGCTGTGCAGGGTCACCTTGACCGTGTACTTCTGCTCTTCGCGGTAGGCGTGGCTGCCGGTGACGTGGAAGTGGCCGCTGCCATCGCTGACGATGGTGCCGGTCGAGGTGACGCCATCTCCCCAGGCGATGGTCGCACTGAAGTTGCTGGCGGCCGTCGACGAACTGCTGGCAAAGGTGGCAACCGAGCCGGTGAACACTCGGCCTTCGCGGCCGCTGACGGCCACGCCCTTGGGCGAACTGATCGTGGCGGCGATCACGTTCACCGTGTCGGTTACCGTATTTGAAGCCGGCGCCACGTCATGATGAACGACTACGGTTGGATGATACGTGCCGGCCGCCGCGTAGGTATGGCTGGCGCTGACGGTGAATTTGGACGTTGCGCTGTTGTACGTGATGACGCCGGTGGCGGAGGCGCCGTCGCCCCATTTAATGGTCGCGGAGTAATCGGCAGTTGGCTCAGCGCCGCCCGGATCGGTGAATGTCGCCAGGGCGAGCGTGCCCGTCGAGACTTTCGGGAAGGCGGTGAATGGTCCAGCGCCGGTGGCGACTACCGCCGGGTCGGCAACCACAATCGTCTCATTCGACGTGGTGATCGCGGGCAACAGGTCGTGGCTGATCGTGACGTTGACGTGGTAGGTGCCTTCCTCGGCGTAGGCATGGGCCGGGGCGTCGACGGTGTAGTCGCCGCCGCCGGTTGATACGATTGTGCCGGTCGAGGTCGTGTGGTCGCCCCAGTGGATGGTGGCGGCAAAATCGGCGGTCGTCTCGTTGCCAACCCCGGCCGGGTCGGTGAAGCTGGCGATGGGGGTAATAGCGCCGATCGAAGCTCCCTCCACGCCGGTCGCCGGTACATTCGCGATCAACACATTGGTGATCTGCTGGTCGGCGATCACCGCTTTCTGCGTGCTCACGGTCGTATCGACGGGATTGACGATTTGTCCGCTATGGTTGTGGACAGTTGTCGTGATGGTATAGCCGCTGCCGGCCGATTCTTCGGCGTAGGTGTGGGTTCCCACGACCAGAAACTGACTGTCGGCGGCGGCGATGATGAAGATATGGGGGCTGGCATCGGTGGTGTTGTCGGTGCTGCCATCTCCCCAATTGACGGTCGCATCGTAGTTGGTCAACGGTCCGGCCCCGGCGGGATCGGTAAAGCTGGCGAGCAGCACCAAGCCGGAAGAGTCGCCCTCCAGGGCGCTAATATTCGGGCCGGCAGTCGCCACGACCGCTGTGTTCAATACCAGTCCAGCCGAGAATTCGGATGTATTGCCAGTGGGATCGGTGGCGGTGGCCGTAATGAGCCGGCCGTTGGCCACCGGAACCGGAACTGAAACGTTGAAACTGGCGTTGCCGTTGGCGTCGGTGGTCACGTTGGTGAAGCCGATGAACTGCTGCCCCTCGGCGGGAAGGCCGAGCGGGTCGGGGTTGTTGGCGAATAACTCGATGCGGAAGGTCGTATTGGGCGAGACGCTCTGGCTGATCGAGCCGGTGACGCTCGTCATGCCGGCGCTCTCCGTTACTTTGCTCAACACTGGGGAATTTTGGAAGTTATTGGGATCGTTGGCTGCGCCATGGCCCTTTGAATCGTTGGGCGTCGGGCCGTCATCCCTGGGGAACGTGAAGCCGTTGGTCAGGTCGATGCCGAGCAGCGGCGTCGGCGCTGATGAAGCCGTCAGATAACTGCGGCCATTTTCGAAGAAGCTGTTGCCTTCAATCGCATTCCCGACGTTGGACTGTCCGGATGCCGACACGGGGTTGCCGAAAACCGCAACGCCGGCGGTGCCGTTGAATTCGACGAGATTTCCATCCCCGGCGGCAGTCCCGCCGACGAGATTAAAAGAGACGCCTGGCTCGTTGGGTTGCGCCGGGCCGAGCGGGACGGCAAAGCCATTGGAGCTGCGCAAGACGATGCCATGCAGCAAATTGGCCACCGGCGTCACGCCGTCAGCACCGACGCCGGAGAAGTTGCCCTGGATGACATTGTCCTGGCCGCCATTGTCGACTTCGATGCCCGCGCCATTGAAGCCGACGACATTGCGATCCCCGGCGACCGGACCGCCGATGGTACTGGTATTGCCGCCGGAGACTTCGATACCGAAGAGGAAGTTGCCCGCGGGACTGCCGAGTGCGCCGGCGTTGGGCACGGGGGCGGTGCGGACGCCGACGCTGCTGGTGCCGTCGGCGGCAACGCCGACGAAATTGCCCTGGACGAGGTTGCCCGTCGCCGGGGTGGTGAGGGTGCCCTCGATGTGGATGCCGTCAAGGGTGTTGCCCGAGACGATGTTCCGGTCGGCCGGGTTGCTGCTGCCGATTGTGTTGTTGGAGGCATCGACGACGCGGATGCCGTCGGTGCCATTGGGCATCTCTGCGGTGCCGGTGGCGTCAACGCCGACGAAGTTGCCGGTGATGGTGTTCCCGTCGCTCTGGTCGAGGATGCCGATGCCGCCGTTGAAGCTCGCATCCGCCTGAAAATTGGTGATATCCAGGCCCCTGATGGTGCTTCCGCCGCTGCCAGCGCCGAGGGTCAGGCCGTTGACCGCCGTGCCGGCGTTGGCGCCGTTGAGTTGGATGAGGAGAACGGCGTTGTCGGCGTTGGCAAACGTGTTGGCGGTGGCCTGCATGGTTCCGTTGATCTCGGAGTAGCCGTCGATGAACACCGGCTCGGTAATGGTGGGTAACGCCGACAGAAGGTTGATCTTCTGGACGCCGGCGCCGGCGATGGCGAAGTTAATGGTGTTGGCCATGCCCGCGCCGGGATCGTTGGCGTTGGAGGCGGTGATTGCCGCCCGCAGAGAAGTAGCGCCGGAGTCGCTGTTGTCGGTGACGGTAAAGGTCATGGCCGAGAGCAACACGCGCGCCTCCATCGCTTCGATCGCATGCCCCATCGTGCGGCGGCGCTTGGCAAGCAAGCTTTTGTTATTTTGCGAACGGGAATCGACGCTGTGGGGTCGGCGATTGGGATGCATGTTTTCCTTCTCCATGAATGACGCTGTGCGACGCGGGACTCGGACACGATTTGGCTGTAAAGAATAGTGAAGTGCCTAACCAAAAGTGATTCTGTCAGAATTTTGCCGGATAGCAATGATAATCCAGACCGTTTGACTGTTGCGAGCGCGATTTGTTAGACTCCGAAGCAATTCAAGCTCATGACTCCAACCAAGGGGCCGCCATGTTTGCATGCCGATTGGGAGTTTTGCGGATTATTCCCGCGGCTGCGATTTTTGCTTTCGTTCCTTGCGGCGCGGCGCTGGCGGCTGGAGGCGCGGGGACGTTGCCGACGCCGCCGATGCAGGGTGCGGATTGGACAGCGCCCAAAGGCGTCCCCATGGCCGACCGCTGGTTTGCGACGCTGGCGGACGACAATGCCGGGGAGCAAAAGTGGGCCGAGGCGCTTGCGAATATAATGCTTCCCGTCGATGCCACCGTGTCGCAACGAAAGCCGGGCGAAAAGCCGAAATTTACGGGAGAAAGCCTTCGCGCCAAAAGGAATCCATCGCTGGTGGATCTGGTCGCCCGGCGAATTGATACCATCGATCATCTCGACGATTCCGCCCTTAAGCACACCCAGCACGTTGCCACCGCCTCAGAAATGGCCATTCGTCTGTTGCAGTGGGATCCGGCTGCGGCCAAGCCGGTCGCCCGCAAACAGTTCGATTTTGCCTTGTTCAATGAGTACGGCGATGCGGGACTGAGCCGATTTGTCGATCTCGCCCTTGCCCTTGCCCAGGCGGGAGACCATAGCGGCTTAAATGACTATTGCGATTGGATTCGGGCCATTAGGCCGCGCGAACCAGGCGAGCTTCCTGAAGGAGATATTAGCCCGTTGTGGAGGTATCCCGATGATCCGGCGATCGTCGCCACTGCCGAATATCTATTCAACGATCCCAAGTCGCCATGGAACCCGATTCGGCCAAAGCTTGGAAGGCGGATTCAGCAGGAACTTCTTCGATCGCCGCTGCTGGGCTTGAAGAGCTTCCGCGATCAAATGATGCGCGGGCTTTGCGATGAGTCGGAATATTGCACCATCACCATCCAGAAAAATCGCACGGCTGAACTCTCGAACACGGCGCAGCAACTTCCCATCCCCACCGGCGAAACCCTCGTCGCCCCCGAGGGAACCGTAGCAAAGATTCGCAACTGCGATGAATACGCCTATGAGTTGTCCCTGTGCGCCGGAGCGCCGTGCATTCAGTTCTATTGGCCGCTCGCCCAGCGCGACGCCGCCGTGAAGGCGTGCAAGGAATTCCTCACCAACTTCGGCGACAATCTTCGCTACACCGACAACTACCAGTTCAAGGGCGAGTTTCCCGAAATGCGCGCGACAGCCCGACTGACATTCGCGCCCCTGGACCATCCGGCAACAAAGGAGGATGTTGCCGCCCATCGCGCCATCTTCTCCCTCGAAGGCATCGGCGAGCGGCGTTTGTACAAATTGCCGTCAATCCCCGCCAAGGGGGCATGGATCACCCTGAAAAAATATCCTTTCGATCAGCAATATTTCGGCGTGGACGGCAAGTCGGGAGTCAATCACATGTTTCTTCAGGATTGCTGGGTATGGCAGGCCGAGGAGGTGAAGACAGCCAACGGCTGGGAAAGGTATTTCGGCGTGGTCGGCCCGCACGAAATTGCCAAAGTTCCCGCCGCCGACATCGACCTCACCGACCAATTCGGCTGGGCCAGCCTGCCCAACGGCCTGGACCTGAAGATCGAGGCGCCGGGCACCGACGGTCAAGGTCATACATCAAAGCTATCGGCCAAAGCGCCGCTGCTCGCCAAAATTGTCATCCGAAACCGTCGCGGCATTTCCCAGGCTCTGCCGACGCAATTTGTCGCCAAAGCCGCCGACGGGAAATTATCGCTTCGCAAGGGAATGAAAATCGTCCTGACCCCATCCCCGGATCAAGGCGCGCGAGGCAATGCTGCCGACGCAAGCGGCCCAAAATCACTGCCCATGAAGCCCGTGTCTTCGCTGAGCGCCGAACAAATGAAACAGGAAAAGGTCCTGGAGAGCACCGAAACATTGACGGTGTCGGAATTCGATTTGCGCGACCTGTTCGATATCAGCCGGCCCGGCTCTTATCAACTGCAACTTTCGTTTGATAAAGACAGCGGTTTCGGGGAAGCAGGTTGCTGGCCGGCAACGTTTGAAATTGTCCCGGGCAAGGGAAAATAGCGCCACCTGCGGATCTATTCGATATTCAAGCTGAAACCCAAACGGGGGCGCGCCGCGACCGTCCCAGCATTTGGGACCGCGCCTGTATTCAAGACGCCGGGTCTGAGGTACTCCGAAGACCCGGATTTTCGCGCGACCGACCCGAGTCTTCGGAGTACCTCAGACCCGGCGTTGCTGGAAAGGATGCTATCGAAGACAAGTAATGCGGAGGATCCCGATGGACGCTCAGGGCGCTGACGAGTGAGAAGCGGGCCCTCAACCTCATAACGCCCGGCATGGGGGTACAATTTCTATTCCTCGCCGCCACTGGGATTATGAGCCGAAATGTTGACTTCTGTGCTTAATATGGGGGAAGGCATTTTCCACGGCCGCGACGCCAGAAAACGCAGGAAGTTGATTGAGCTTCTCTCAAAAGGATGGGTCACATTTTTTCATTCTTGATCCCGCCGGAAGTTACTCGTCAAAAATACGATGTTCTTTCCTATATAGGGAGGGCAGCGTTTTTATGGAACACGGCGGATCAAAACAAAATGACTTGCATTCCTTCTGATGGCGTGATGAACACATCGTGATCGCTCTGCCGGTGTCACCCTGATTATTGAAATGAAAACCGATGTTGCGCACCATTTGGGGGCGCGAAAAATGGTGCGCCATGTTGCGCAAAAACCATTGCAGATTAGCCAGCCCATGGCGATTGACCGTGGAGAAGAGCGGGCGCAGGCTCGCGCGACGATCTCGACGTTGACCTACCGCGCCAGTTGGACCTTACCCAGCAATCGGAAAAGCATCTTCTTCGCGTAGATGGTCGAGCGCGTTCGCACATCGTCCTCGGTGATCTCGGCGTCGATGGAGAGCTCGGTGATGTCCTTGATGTTGGTCAGGACGGTGCCGTCCTGGTCGTGAAGGATGATCCAGGTGAGGGCTTTGATCAGGTCGTCTTTTTGAATGTTGCCGCGGATGTAGTCGAATACCACGTAGGGGATTTGCGATTCGTTTTGGTCTTCCGCCACGTCGGCGACGGCGCAAATGCTCAGCAGATTGCGGAGGCGCTGCACGGTGTCGGCAACCTGGCCGGGCGGCCAATCGCCCAACGCCTCGCTGAAATCGGTCAGGCGTTTTTTGGAGTCATCGTCAACGCCATTCAAGTCGCGGGCGAACGGCGTCGTGGTGCTGTTGTCGTCGGGAAGTTCCTGGGCGACTTCATCGGTGGTGACCGAATCGATTTGAGCCTGCGTAACGTGCTTCCATGCGGGAGTTGGCTGCGAGGCGGCAATAGGAACGGTGGCCGGGGTGACAATTGCGACGGCCGGATTGGACGTCGGCTGCGTCGTGGAATTCGACTTCGTTTCCGTGGTTCCAAGTGCCAGGGCGGGGGCCGGCACATCGCTTTTCAATCGGCCCGTGGCAATCGCCCCGACGCCGACCAGCGCCCAGGCGGCTACTGCCAGCACGACCCAGCCCTTGGCCGGGCCGGAGAGTTTCTGGCCGATGTCCCAGCGGAACATTTTCGCCCCGGCGAGCAGTGCGGCCAGGCCGATGACGGTCAGGGAAAGCAGATCGAAATGGGCCGCACTGAGGCCGGGACCATGCTGGCAGGATTCCAACGCCTGCACGGCGTAGCGCCCGGGCAAAAAAGCGGCGACACGCTGAACCCAAGGCTGAAGCCGATCCAGCGGCACGCCGACGCCGCCGATCATGATCATCGGCAGGAAGATCGCCTGCCCCAGCGCCTGCACCGCCGGCACATCTTCAGCAAGCATGGCGATCACCAGCCCCATCCCCAGGAACGCGAAGCAGACGAACGTAAATGCGCCGAACATCTGCCAGGGATGCTCGGGATAAGGTGTTTTGAGCGCGAAATGGGCCAGGAAGATTTGCAGCACGGCGGCGGAAAGAACAATCACGTAGCGCACGATCATGGAAGAAACAATGATTCCGCCGATGGCCGTGGGGAGCAGGCGATATCGCCGCCACACGCCGCGTTCGCGCTCGGCAACCATGGCGGTCGGCATGCCGAAGCACGCGCCGCCAAGGATGGTCACGGTGATGAGCTGCCCCATCTCGCGCATAAGCGGCGGCTTGGTCGCGAAGACCACGCCGAACGCAATCAGGAAAAAGATCGGCACAACGTAGCCGTAAATGATCGCCTGCTTGCTGCGGAAGTTGAGGCTGAAGGTAATGGCAAGATGGTGGAGTAAGCCGTTCATAATGAGTGGCACGGGCATCTTGCCCGTGCGAAAAATTTTCAAGCTAAATGACCCTGGGCGATTCGGCGCTTCGAATCTTCATAGGGTCCGCACTGCGGACCGTGTTTCCCGCCGCAAACGTGACGGTCCGCAGTGCGGACCCTACACGGATCGCGGAGGGTTAGTTAGAGCGTTTTTCAGATTGGTATAGCGGCCAGTCGTCATCCTGAGGTACTCCGAAGGATCTGGCTCGCCATCCCGTATCGGCTAGATCCTTCGGAGTACCTCAGGATGACTGTCACGCAGGCGCGCCACCAACGTGAAAAGTACTATAAGCGGGTCAGCGAAGCACGGCCTTCGATGGTCGTGCATCTGGAATCAATCCCGCAACGCCGTTCCCGTGCGCTCGATGAAAACATCCTCCAATGAAGGCCGGCTGATTTGCAGATCGACCAGTTCATTATGCGTCTGCTCGAGCGCGCGCAGCAAGTCGATGACGGTCTGGCCGATATTATTGGTTTCCAAAACCGCGCGGTTGCCATCGGCGGAGATGCCTTGCACGCTCGGTATTTCTTTAAGCCGGGCCGCGTCCAAGGGCTGCGACGCCTGCACCGTGATCCGCATGGCTGTTTGCGACGCCTTGACCAGATCGTCCGGCTTGCCGATGGCAATGACCTTGCCGTGATCGATGATCGCCAGCCGATCGCACAGGATATGCGCCTCTTCAATATAATGCGTGGTCAGCACGACCGTGCGCCCCTCGGCGCGCATTTTAAGAATATCGGCATGCAGATCCCGCCGCGATTGCGGATCAAGCCCGGTGGTCGGCTCATCCAGAAACAATACCTCCGGCTCATTCACGAACGCCAGCGCCAACGCCAGCCGCTGGCGCTGCCCGCCGGACAACGTATCGAACCTGGCATCGGCTTTTTCGAGCAGCGAAAATCGGGCGAGAAGGTCATGGGTGCCGGCGCGCTTCGCGTAAAACGAGCCGAAGAGCTTGAGCGCTTCGCGCGGAGTGATTTTGTCCTGAAGAAAGGTGGATTGCAGCGCGACGCCGATCAGTTCTTTCACGCTTTTGGGTGACGTGACGGCGTTGATGCCGCACAGTTCGATTTCGCCGCCGTCGGGCTGGCGCAGGCCGATGATGCATTCGATGGTGGTGGTTTTGCCTGCGCCATTGGGGCCGAGAAGTCCGAAGACTTCGCCGTCGGCGACTTCAAAGCTGACGCCGCGAACGGCTTCGACGTCGCCATAGCGTTTGGTTAGATTGCGAACGACGAGTTTGCCGGGCATTGTGCGTGCAGGTTCCTTTCCGGGACGAGGGAACGATAGTGGAACAATGCTACGGCAACCGATAAATGCGCACAACCGTATCGTTGGCCCAGCCGCTATAAGATTGCACACCCGATCCCGTTGCCACGGTGCGGCCATCGGGCGAAATGGAAAGGCACCAGATTTCCGACTGTCCTCCCATGAACGCCGCAACTTGGTGGCGCGACGGAATATCCCACACGCGCAAGACGGTTTCGTCGGCATATACGAGCCGCCGACTGTCGGGGGTGAATTGCATCGACCGCGACGATCGGCCGTTGGTTGGAAGCGTCGCCAGAATTGTTCCGTCGGCGACGTTGAACAACTTCAGCTTGTGCGCCGGGGAGCTGAGCGCCGCGCCAAGCTTGCCGTCCGGCGAGATTGCCACTGCCTCATAGCCGTCGAAACCCAGGTGGAATGCCGATACAAGCCGTCCGCTTGGAATCGCCCATACGCGCACAGCGTCGCTGTCGTCGCCGGCCGAAAGAAAGATAGAGCCGTCGCCGGATATGCTCACCGATCGAACGCTTTTTCGGTAATCCCCCGGGTTTGCGATTTTCTTCCAGGTGACGGCGTCGTAGATAGCCAGTCCCGGCCCGCTGTCGCCACCTTCACCGCCACAGACGACGTAACGACCGTCGGGCGAAATCGCCGCGGTAACGGCGGGCTCGAGATGGGTGCTCGTTGCATCCAATACCCGGTGATTGTCCGGATCGAGCACGCAAAGATCGTTCAGATCAGCCCCCACGACCGGCTTCCCGCTCTTCGGCACCGCAAATTCGGCAATTGCGCCGGCATCGTCTATCTGCGAGACGATACCGCCGGTTTTCAGGTCCCAAAATACAACCTTCCCTCCATTGTCCGCGCTCACCAGCGTCTCATTGGATGTAAATTCGACGGCGCGAATATCCGGCGACCACGGGTATTCCAGGCATCCGATCAGGCCGGGCGCTTGCCGTTGCATCGCACCGGGAGGCCATATGCAGATCGTGCAGCCGGTGCTGAGAATCGAGAACCCGCAAATGGCGGCAATCGACAAGAGGATCTTCGCTATGCGATTTGAATGCGGCATATTGCAGCTTTCGGTCCCTTATGGCGTTTGTCAGATTGATGTAGCGGGCAAATCGTCATCCTGTCCTCACGCGGCTCCGCGATACCCGTGATGGATGAGGCCATGCGAATTGTAGGGTCCGCCTTGGCGGACGCGTTCAAGACGATGTAATTCTTGGGATTACCCTCCGCAAGATATTAGAGCGCTATAAACGCGTCCGCCAAGGCGGACCCTACGGTAATGTTTTCAGAGTAGGCGGGCACAGCCCGCCAACACCGTGCTCGGCGGGCAGTGCCCGCCCTACGTGAATTTCGGCCTTCGCGGGTGCGGCGCGGACCCGTCACCTCTCCGGCCCGCTCACCACTTCCGCTACCGTCTCCAACGCTTCGACCACCGGCGCGACGATGATTCCCTTTTTAATATAGATCGGCCGGATCAGTCGCCGCAGGCCGGGAAGCGCCAAGGCGAAAATGACCCCCGCGATCATGACAATAACGCCGGCGATGGTCAGCATGTGGGCAGCGCCGATGACGCCGCCGCCGAGGGCTTTTGCGCCGACGCCGGCGATCAGGTTGCCCCAGGGCGCCATGCCAACAAACGACATTGTGAAAAAGCTCATGACCCGGCCGCGCATGTGATCGTCGGTGAGCGTTTGAATCAACGTGTTGGCTGAGGCGAAGCTTATCAGCATGCCGACCCCGGCAACGGGGACGATACTTAGCGACAGCCAGAGATGGTTGGAAAGCGAAAAGCCGAGAATCGCCAGACCGAACACGACGCTGGCGATGGCGATGAGTCTTCCCAGGCCCACCACGGTTTTGCGCGAGGCGAGGTAGATCGCAGCGGTCATTGCGCCCAGGCCCGATGCGCCCATGAGGATTCCCAGCATGCGGGCGCTGCCAGCATCGCCGCCAAAGGCGGTGGCAAAGACGGGCATCAGCGTTGTCAGCGCGGGCATGCCGGTCAGGCTGAGCGTGGTCAGGAGCAGCAGCATGACTAAAATTGGCTTGGAGGCCCAGATATATTGCAGGCCTTCGTTGAGATCGTGCAGGATGCTGGTGTCATGTTGCTTGGGCGGTCCCGGCCTGACGCGCATGGCGAGCAGGGCGGCAATGACGCCAAGATAACTGCAGCCGTCCAGCCCGAAGCATAACGCCGGGCCGACTTTGTAGATGAGATATCCGCCGATGGCCGGGCCGATGAATCGCGCGCCGTGAACCATGGTGGAATTAAGCGCGATGGCATTGGCCAAATCCTCCCGGCGGTCGACGATCTCCACCAAAAACGTCTGGCGGCCGGGAATGTCAAAGGCATTGATCAATCCCTGCATCAGCGCCAGGCCAATGATGCCGACAATCTCGGCGTGATGACTGCCGGCGCCCCGCCCCAGTAAAAGCGCCACGACGGCAAGCCCAAAAGATTGCAACATTGACAGCGACTGGGTGATGACCAGCAGCTTCTGGCGGTTCCAGCGATCGACCCAGACGCCGGCAAACGGCGCGAGAAGAAACATCGGAATCTGCCCGGCAAACGCGACCACGCCGAGGAGTACCACATCGCCGGTCACATGATAAACCAGCCAGGGCGTGGCGATTTGCGTGAGGAATGTGCCGATAAGCGAGACGAGCTGTCCGCCAAAGAACAGGCGGTAATTCCGATGCGAAAACGCGCGGATCATGAGCGCCCATCGGCCATCATCGGTGGATGGGGTCGGGGGCGACGAAAGGGGGGATACATCCATGCTGGAGGGATGATAGCGGGGATTGGTGGAATTGGGATTGGGGGAATCCAGTGTGTTGCCGCTTGGGGTTTCGCGGAGCAAGCACAACCCCGAACCGCGTATGCAGAGTGTGATGCGGATTGCTGGAATGACAAAGAGTCAGCGAGACACTGTTTTTGATCCGCGAAGCCGCAAGCGGCAGAATCTCCAGCGTCTATATTCGTCCCTTGTCTCATTCCACCACTCCAGCGATGATTCACCCCGCAAGCAATCAATAAAAGGAGCGACATGGCAACCAGTTCGTCCGCAACATTTCTGGGCGTAGCGCCCGGCGTATTCATCAACATCTCGCAGGTCGTGTGGATGCGGCACGAAAAAGACGAGAGCATCACGCTTTATCTCAGCGCGCCCGGGCCTACTGGGAACAACGCCATCAATTTGAAAGACAAGCGCGTGCTGGACGGGCTGGCCAGCGTTCTGGCGGTGGCCCGACGAGGCGGGACGTCAGCCACAGCGGGCAAGAAATGATGCAGGACCGAATGCTTCTCCCCCGACGTGTTCAACCGCGCGCATTTTCCGTATTCTTCCCGCCATCATGCTGCAAACCATCACCTGGACCGGCAAAGCCGCCCGCCTGCTTGATCAGACCCGGCTTCCCACCGAAACGCTCTACGTCGATATCACCGACGAAAAGCAGATGTGGGATGCCATCAAGCGGCTGGTGGTGCGCGGCGCGCCCGCCATCGGCGTGGCGGCGGCGTTTGGGGTGTATCTGGGCGTGCGCAATTGGCCGGAGTTGACTGGGTTCGCCGAAAGACTCGACGAGGTGTGCGATTACCTTGCCACCAGCCGTCCCACGGCAGTGAACCTGTTCTGGGCGATCGAACGCATTCGACGGCATGCCAAGACTCATCCAATCTATCGCGCCACGCCGGTGAAGCTGTTGAAGATCCTCAAGCAACGAATTCTCGACGAAGCCCTGCTGATGCTTGAAGAGGACAATCGCGTCTGCAAAGCCATCGGCGAATATGGCGCAAAGCTGCTGAAGAAGCACAAAAGCAAAGGCAAAGCCGGGCAGATTAATGTACTGACCCACTGCAATGCCGGCGGGCTCGCAACCGTGATGTATGGCACCGCGCTGGCTCCGGTGTATGTCGGAGCTGGGAAGGGCTTGAAATTCCACGTCTATTCCGACGAAACCCGCCCGCTGCTGCAAGGCAGCCGAATCACCGCCTATGAGCTGAAGGAGAACGGCATTCCCGTCACCGTCATCTGCGATAACATGGCGGCAACCGTCATGCACGAAGGAAAAGTTTCCGCCGTCATCGTTGGCACCGATCGCGTGGCTGCGAATGGAGACGTCGCCAATAAGATCGGCACGTTGGGCGTGGCGATTCTGGCGCGCTATTACAAGATTCCGTTTTACGTCGCTGCCCCGACGAGCAGCATCGATTTGTCGCTCGCCACTGGCGCTGAGATTCCCATCGAGCAGCGCGATGCGAAGGAAATTACCGCCGGCCTGGGGAAAATCACCGCCCCGGCGGGGGTGGAGGTATATAACCCGGCCTTTGATGTAACGCCTGCGGAATTGGTGACGGCGATCATCACCGAGAACGGTGTTGCCGAGGCGCCTTACGGTAAATCGCTGAAGCGGTTGTGTGAAGCTTCCGTAGTCCGTTGACCGGCTGATTCTGCGCTTATAGCACTTTTTACGTTGGTGGCGCCGAGACGAAAGAGCCGCGCACGCAGGGTACTCCCGGAGTAAGTGGTTTCGCCCGATCCGCTTACTCCGGGAGCACCCGGAGTACCCTCCGTGCGCTGCTCTTTCGACCCTGCGGACGAAACTGACAAAATCAAGCGCCGTGTGTATCAGGATGACGATGGGATGCGACATCAATCTGAGAAACGCTACGAATGCGTCGTCTCGTCTCGCACGCACGCCGTGGACGAGCGATAGCGAGGACGCGGATCGGC
>DASRRM010000424.1:0-5290 GCA_035695715.1 Tepidisphaeraceae bacterium | reverse complement strand
TCCTGAGGTACTCCGAAGGATCTGGCTCGCCTCCGCGTACCGGCAAGATCCTTCGGAGTACCTCAGGATGACGGACCCATCCGTTCCAAAAAAGGGACAACTTCATGCGGCGGATGTATGAGGTACTCCGAAGAGCCGGGTTCTTTCCCGGTAAAACCCGGCTCTTCATGGATATCTCGCGATTTCTTGTTTTTTTGACAAGATTTCCTGAGACGAAGAAGCGGGCTAATTTCCCGTATCACGGGCGTCTCGCCCGTGATACGGGAAATCGTCCGCACCGCTTTGGGCGCGTGTTTTGGTTGCGGCCGCAGGCCGCGCTGAGGAGTACCTCAGAACCGGCGTTTCGGGACTACGAACTCGGGAGTCCGTCGAAAAGATACTCAGCCATCAATGTCGCCCCGCCGATAGCTCAACACGATTTCGCCCCCCCGCCTTGGCGCGATAAAGGGCCGTGTCGGCGGCGGCGATTAATTGCTCGGTGCCGGCGGGCATGTCGCACTTGGTCGAGCCCACGCCGATCGACATGCTCACGCCTTCATTTCGGCGCAGCAGAATCGCCGATGCCTGGCGGAACTCAGCGCCAATGCGCTGGGCAACCCGCGCCGCCTCGTCGACGTCGGCGCGCGGCAGAAGCAGGACGAATTCATCCCCGCCATATCGCGCCGCGACGTCCATCTTTCGCATGTTGGCCGAGATCACTTTCCCGGCCACGACCAGCAACTGGTCGCCGACTTGATGGCCGAGGGTATCGTTCAGCTGTTTGTATCCGTCGAGGTCGATCATGACGCAGGACAATTCGTTGTCGTAGCGCTGGGCTTCGTTGAATAATTGCTCGATCACCCGCCCGAAATGCCGCCGGTTGTAAAGCCCGGTCAGCGGATCGGTGGCGGCGACTTCCTCGATGCGCCTCAGTGATTTTTCGAGCTGGGCATTTTTTTCCTGCACCGCGCTCAGGGCCAATTCAAGCTCCGAATGCAGCCGCGCGTTTTCCTGGCGCACTTTGGCAACCGCCAGGTTTTTTTCCACCACCAGGGGAATCGTGAAAAGATAATCGCCGAACTTCACGATGTAATCGGTTGCGCCGCGGCGAATCGCCTCGGCCGCGATCCGGCCCACGTTTTCCCCCGTCACCATGATCACCGGCGTGTTGCAGCGCTGCTGAATGTCGTGCAGCAACTGCATTCCCGACGCATCCGGCAGGTTGTAGTCGGAAAGGACCAGATCGAATGTCGCCAAATCCTGCGTCAACGCCTCGGCCCGGCTCGACGCCAGCGAAACCGTGCCGGCGCCAAAGCGCTCTTCCAGCGTTTCGCGAATCAGCTCGCGCTGATCGGGATCGTCTTCGATGATGAGTAATTTCAATGGTTTCACTTATTTCGCCCCAGCCAATTCCCTGGATTCCACCAGGTACGTGCCGTTGATCGTAAATCGAAACGTGCTGCCTCTGCCGACCTCGCTTTCGACGCGGATATTTCCGCGATAGGTTTCAATAATGCTCTTGACGCTGGCCAGTCCGACGCCCTTGCCGGCGATCGAGCGCACCGCGGCGCTGCGGCCGCGGCGGAAAATGTAGAAAATCGTCTCCAGGTCGTCCGGCTCGATTCCCATGCCGGTGTCGTGAACGTAAAAGCTCACGTCTTCCCCGCACGTCGCCGAGCCGACGCGAATTTGTTTGAGCCGCCCGTGCGGCGGGTGAAGCATGCCATCGCCCATATATTTCACGGCATTGTCGATAAGGTTCTGGAACAATTGCCGAAGCCGGGGCTTCTCGCACCTGAGGATCGGCAGAGTTGAATCGACGATGAACTGAATTCCGCGCGATTGCAGGTCGCCTTCAAAAACACCGGCCACTTCGCGGACCAGGTCATTGAGGTCGACATTTTCCATGCGCTGGCGGCGCGTCTTGATTTTCGACAACTCGAGCAATTCGCCGATGAGGGCCGATTCAACCTCGACGTTTTTCTGGATGCGCTGGAGGCGATGCACGACTTCATCGTCGAAGTTGTCACGCTTTCGGCGAAGGAGCATAGCGGTCATGCCGGAAATATTCCGCAGCGGCGCGCTCAGGTCGTTGGAAATCGCGCGGACGAAGTCTTCCTTCTCGGCGATCTCCATGTTCAGCCGACTGATGGCCGCCTCCAACTCGCTGGTGCGCTGCTCGACGCGTTCCTCGAGATCGCGATTGGCCTCGGCCAGCCGGTCGTTGGCGTTCTGCAGCGAATGCTCGTGGCTGCGGAGCTTATGGGCCATTTTGTTGAACGAGCGGGCGAGCGTGCCGATCGCGTCAGGCCGGTAAATCGCCACACGCGTATCCAGATCGCCGGAGGCAATTTTGTCGGCAGCGGCAACCAGCGTGCGTATCGGCTCAAAAAGGCGATGCAGGATCAGCAGGATGATCGGGATCAATAACAGCGATGCCGCGACATTGATGACCAGGCTGGTCGTCTCGGCGTGATGCAGGGCGATCGCACCTTGGGGACAGGCCCCCATATTTTCGAAGACGCGCTGCGCTTCATGGTGAAAGAACCAGCAACTGGTGGCGCGGGTGATGGCCAGCATCGTCAGAAAGATGGCGATGAGCTTCCCCTGAATTCCCATCCGGGCAAGCAAGCGCCGCGCCCAGGGCGCCCGCCGTTGCCAGGACCGAACTACAGCAGCGTAATCGGGTTGTGTTGCCAGAGCCTCTTGCATGCTACCGCTTCGTTCCTCCAGCGCGATATGGGTTTCATCGTCGCTAGGGAACAAGAGGTTAATTGGAAGCAGGCCAGGCGGGAGGGGTCCGATAATCGGTGTGACGTGGCACGGGGCGGCCCGCCCGTGGCCGGTACCCCGGCTCATGAGCGCAGCGAGCACTTCTCAATTTGCAACAGACGCTGCAAACGGAAGCGGAAATTTAGAAACCTATAAGGACGAAATCACCGGGCACGCGTGTCCCGCCATTCTCGTTGTCGTCTATTTTGGAATGTCTCTAATTAATGAGGACAAATGCTCGCTGCGCTCATGAGCCGGAGTACCGGCCACGGGCGAGACGCCCGTGCCACTTTACTTTTGCTGCTGCAGATCGACGCTCAGCTTCAGCACTTCGTTGCCGCGGAGAACTTGCAGCTCGGTTGGTCCGCTGCGCGAGGCGATGAGGGCGGCGAGGCTGGGGATGTCGCTGACGCCCTCGCCGGCCAGGGCCAATAATAAATCGCCCGGCTTGAGGCCGGCTTTGTCGGCAGTGGAATGGGCGATCACCTCGTCGATCCGCATCGCCGTCCGCGAGCCGAGCACCGGCAACTGCTCGCGAAGCGGATCGTCCTTGCGGATTTCGCTGACGATCACCCCCAGCGTCGCCCGGCGAACCGCGCCATATTGAATCAACTGCTCGGCGATGAGATGGCAGGAGGTGCCGCTAAGGAATTGCCCGTAGCGCGCGATTCCCGCCACGCCGCCGTCGGTGCTGAAGATTATTCCGACGTCCTGCTGTCCGCCATTCCACAAGCCCAGCCGGCCCGAGCCGTCAGTGGTCGAGATGAACAGCACCAGCGAGCCGTCGACCGGCTTTTTGCCGGCAAGCTGCACGGCTTTGCCAGTGGGCTTGTCGATTTGCAGGAGCGTGAGATTGGTCTGGCGATCTGAGCCGACGAATTTCGCGGCGACCACTTTTCCGTCGCGCATCGAGATGCGTACCGGCTTATCGCCAACGGTTTCCCGCTCCACATAAAGCGGCACCAGCACATGGCCGGCATCATCAAGCAGCAGGCCGACGTTGTTTGGCGTGAACGGAACGATGGTGTTGACGTCCATCTGCAAGCGGCCGCCAAGCACGGCATCGCGCGGCTGATTCTGGTTGTCGGAGGCCTGTGCGGGAACGAAAACGATCGTGCCGTGCCCGTCAACTTTCACCGGTTGAGTTGACGCCGGTTCATCGCGGGCGCTGGGCACGGTGGTGGTTGAGGCCGGGCGAACGACCAGCGTCATTCCGTTGCCGATGGCGTGCCCGCCCGCCTGCTCGAGGCGCTTGCGCACTTCGGGGTCGAGCCGATCGCGGTTCATTGCCGCCATCGCGTAATCATTCATCCATTGCGGCTTGGGAAGCTGCACGCGCACGAGGCTTTGGCCGACTTCCTTGTAAAGCGCCTCGGTTTCACGATTCAGCTCCTCCAGCATCGGCCGATGCGGGGCGGGCGATTCAGATGGCATCGGCGATTCCTGGGCCCAAACGCGTGGTGCGGTCCAAACAGTGCCCAGCGCCAAAGCTGCAGCGAGAAGCCTGCCTTTGGACAGAAGCCGTTTGGGCTTGCGATCAAATTGTTCGTGACTCGATGACATGCGTGAAATGATCCAACACAATTAGAAACTGTCGGAGACGAGCATTGGCTGGCTGTCCTGCACCTGCTGGCGGCGCAGTTCAAACTGGCCCAAGTCGTCGGCAAACTGCCGGGCGTCTTCCAGCTTGGAAAAATGCTGCAACGCCACGACATTTCCCTCGGCGTCCAAAATCGCGACCTGATACTGCCCCGGCTCGGGCGCCTTGGGCGAATGAATCACCAGGTGAGCGTCATTATGAACATGAGTCGGTGTAGAGGCCGGCACGGTTGGCGAAGCATGCGTATCAGCAACTTGCCGCGTCGCAACCGCGCGCCCGCGGCCCGCCCATCCCACGGCAAACCCGACCACCAGGCACGCGGCAACACCCGCCGCCAGGCGGACATACCGAATCATCGAGGTTTTGCGGCGCCGGCGATCGAGGGATGCCAGCACGGCGCCGGCAAATTCGCCCGCTTCGGCTTCGCTCGGTGCGATGGCGTTGAAAGCCGCAATGCGCGCCGCGCGCTGAGCTTTGAGCTCATCCAATTCCCGCGCCAGTAGCGGCTCTTCAGTCAGCCGCGTGTCCAGCCGCTGCACCCACCACGCCGACAACGCGTCGTCGAGGTAGGCTTCAAGAAGATTTCGGTCGGCTTCGGTGATCATGGGATTGGTAGCTATTTCAAGTCACACTGTCGGGAACGCCCGGCGCTTCGGAGTACCCGCTCTGAAAATGTCCGGCGATCGTTCGGTTTTTGCAGGGTGGGCATACTCGCCCACCGGGTTTGCGTCGCATGCACGGAAATGGTGGGCGAGTACGCCCACCCTACGAAACTGAAGCAGCATACGCGTGCCGAGAATTCTCTGAGCCGTGCACACTTCAGAGAATTCTCGTCACTCGCGCTCTAATCCAGATGCGTTCTCTTTCTTTTTCTTTGCATCTCTTTCCGGTTGGACAAATTCCTCCAGCATCCGCGCCAATTGCCGCCGGCCCCGGTGA
>DASRRM010000423.1:0-12428 GCA_035695715.1 Tepidisphaeraceae bacterium | reverse complement strand
TGAATATAGGAATGTCCCCTTTTGTTCCGCCCCCTTTTGTTCCGCCTTTGTTTTTCCCGGTTTCATTCTCTCGGTTTCATTCTCTTTGAGTACGGCCATGAATAAGTTAATTGAACAATTGGTCCTGTATAATCAGGGGGTAGATGACGCGCCAGCAATTTTGCGGATACTGGCGTCGCCGGGTGGGGAATATTTGAGCCTCGGCAGCATGTGCTTGCTACTTTGGCTTCGTGGTCGTGGAATCGGGGGTGTTCAGGTCGCGTTTGATTTGGATGCGCCGCTTGGAGAAGCCGTTCGCGGCTTGGCGGCGGCGGTGCCGGAGATGGGGGAGCTGTTTGCGATAAGCGAGGGTAGATATCTCGATTTTCGTCCCGAGATTTCTGTGGGTGTCCAATATGAGATCGAGCGGTTTGTCGCTTCGCACCGCCTTTTCGAGCGCGATTTTTATGGATGAATATCGAAGTCGCGTATAGTCAAAAACCTCTTCTCCCTGCCATGGCATGATGGTGTAAATGGTATAACGGAACCGAAGATTCACAAGTTATTTAATGGCAGTAATTTACGAAAACGGTGGCTGGCACCCTTCTTCGCTCCCAGCAAGGGAACAAGGAGGCCCGATGACGCCGGAAGAAGCATGCCGGATGCTCGCGGAATATCTTAGAATTTCCCGAACGGACACTTTTGTTTCCACTACCTTTATTAGCTTACCCTTTGAGTGTTCTCAGCGTTTTCCGGACCCGGCTGAACAATTTCACGATGCGTGGTCACTTCCTGCGTCAATTCCTCCATCGCCTTTCGCACGTCATCAACGGATTCGTGCAGTGGCTTGTCTTTCGACGCAGACCAACCCAATCGCTCCAGCAGTTTGACGGGCTCATCAACGGGTCCAACCTCGTCGGTGACGGGGGATGGGATGCGATACCATTCACCCTCCAGTGTTTGGGCCCAACGGTATGTCGAAGTGAATGGAACAGTGCTCGGAATTTCGCGTGGAAAGTCCGGCCCGCAAAGTCGGAAATAACACCAGTAGAGCAGGCCCAATCCCAACATAAGGAGTATCGTCCCGCGCATTACCGTGGCGTCATCTAGTTCGCGGCGCCGCATCTCCTCATACAGCGAATGCCATGCATCCCACAATGCATCAGCCTTTGCCACCTTGCCGCGCGGAATGATCCTCTCGATGGTCGATACTCCATCCTCAACCTGCCTCCCGATGCCGATATTACCAAGCATACCGCGCATCATTGGCACAAACTGCGCGTTGCCAAGCCCTCCCCAAGCAAATAAGAAATGACGGTTGAGGCGTTGAAGAACCATGGTAACGGCTTGAATTTCCTTTAATGATTCTACCGCATTCATCTTAAGAATATCCTTCTTAGGGCAGCTTCGGCGGCCGCACAGACTGCCGCATTAAAGGCGCCGGATCCAGCGACGATCAAGTCGGGGGAATTAAAACGTGACAGGGAAAAAAGAAAAGGCGTCAGCCACCGTTAACATAAGTTTAGTTCCACAATAGCTATACGGCTTCGCGGCGTTTCTATCATCCTTCGCCTTCAACGGGCCTGCCTTGGGGCGTAGCGTGAGTTGCAAGCCCAGCCGCCGGGCGAGGTGATCGCCGGGCTTATGGAAGGTTTGGGCACGGCGATTGGTGCCATTGATGACGTGATGGACAACGCCGCCGGGACAGATGCGTCTTCTCCCTGCCATGGCATGATGGTATAAATGGTATAATGGAGCCGAAGATTCGCAAGTGATTTAATGGCAGTAATTTACGAAAACGGTGGCTGGCACCTTTTCTTCGCCCGAAATTGAGAATTTGTTCGGCGTTGCCGAGTTACTTATGCAAGTTTACAAAATATTTTTTGAAGTTGATTCGTATCAGTTCCTTCTTCCGCTGGATCTGCGCTGGATTGAGAGGTTCCCATTTGACGGGGCTCGGTATGAAGGGAAATGGGAGCCTCCGATAGCGCCCGTCCGACAGCCGCGGAAGAAAGCGCCTGATATTTGGTCCCTTTTCAATGATGCCACCTTTGGCCTGAACGCAAAGGCAATGGAATTGCTCAAACCTGTTTTGCCCGGTTCGGAGTTCCTGCCGGTCGAGGTACAAGGAAAGACGGTTCATTTTGTGAACCTACCGTTCGTCGATTGCTTGGACCAAACAAAGTCCACGTTTGATCGCAAAATAATGGTAAGGGTGATGAAACCGGTATTCGACCGCAAAAAGCTAACATTGAGCGCGTTCCGTATACACGAACAGCCGCGAGGCCCTTTGTACGTAACGGAAGGCGCTTTCCCCGAGCGGGAGGAGTTCAAGAAGATCGTCGACGCCAACAAACTGACCGGCGTGTACTTCGTCCCTATCTGGCCCAAGAAAAAATAACGAGGAAGGACGCGCCATGCCCGTCACAATTTATCGCGCGGCACCGGATACGGGCGTGTTTCAGGAACTGCGGACGGACGACGCGGAGTTCCTGAAGAAATCTACTTTCAACGGCGACCCAATCGAGGGCCCATGGCGTGCGCCAAAGCTATATATTCCTGATACTACGAAGCCTGAGCCGGATATCTGGGGTTGTTTCGGGAATCCGTCGATTTTCGCAATTAGTCCCCAATTGGCGGATGACGCATTGCGCGGGTTCATCGACGAATCGTGCGAGGAGTTCCCGCTCCGAATCCGTTCTCGCGAATGGCGGCTGATTAACGTCGTCAATGTGGTCGACTGCCTGGATGCCGACCGGTCGCGATTCGATCCTGCGGCCCCTGCTCATGTCACCGACTACGAATTCCTTCCGATTTTTTCCGGGTGGCTTTGGAAGATACCGCAAACTTGCCGGACAGAGGTTCTGACACCCGAAGGAATGGCTGCTCGTCATGACGAGTTTAAGGGAACCGTGGAAAAACTAAAACTCACCGGGCTTCGCTTTGAGCGTCTTTGGCGCGGGGAAGGACCGCCGTAATTCCGTACCTGTCAGCGTGGCAGAAAAAAGAAAAGGTGTCGTCCACCGTTAATATAAGTGTAGTTCCACAATAGCTATACGGCTTCTCGGCGTTTCTATCATCCTTCGCCTTCAACGGGCCTGTCTTGGGGCGCAGCGTGGGTTGCAAACCCAGCCGCCGGGCGAGGTGATCGCCGGGCTTTTGGAAGGTTTGGGCACGGCGATTGGTGCCATTGATGACGTGATGGACAACGCCGCCGGGACAGATGCGTCTTCTCCCTGCCATGGCATGATGGTATAAGGTATAATGGAGCCGAAGATTCGCAAGTGATTTAATGGCAGTAATTTACGAAAACGGTGGCCGGCACCTTTTCTTCGTCTGGCACCTTTCTTCGCCCTGTGCCGCAGGGGCAATCAAGCCGAGAAGAAAGCGAAAGCCGAGCCGCCCCGCACCCCGTCCCGTTTCGTCTTTTCCGGGTTAGCAAGGGTTGATAATGGAGCGAGATAAATCGACGATTATACTACAGGGCGGGCTGGGCCTCCTTCCTTTTGGGGCGTCCGAAGGCGACGTCGAGCTTTACCTTGGCGCGCCTGAATACAAGGACAGCGACAGCTTCGAGTGGCCTTCGAATTCGGGAAACTGGTTTCATGTGTCGAAGTGGGTGTATGGCGATGATGTGGAAACCGCGGGACTCGTCGCGACATTCACTACCGTCGCGGGTCGCGGTCATTGCCTTACCGGATTCCAGGCTTCAACGAAGGATTTTGTTCTTTTCGGCGAACGCTTGATTGGCCTTCACGAGAATGACGCGACCTCGCACTTGGAGTTACATGGGATATCAAGGTTCTCCTGGATCGAGCATGGCTGCGACGAGTTTGGCGACTCAACCTGTTTCTGCTCACATGGGCTTTCCTTCGAGTCGCGTGATTTTCGAATAGCGTCCCTGATGTGGAATATTGAAGGCAAGCGAGATGAGCCGATAAATTGGACCGTGGCCGACGAAATACGTGCACAAAAGCTAATTGCCGCATGGTCAGGAATGGGGCCGAAGTTGCCGCTGTGTGCAACGTTCCAGGACTTCATCGCCCTGGCCATCGAAACGAACGGCTATTTGCGACTTCCCAAGTTGCGTCGGCAGGCGAGATGAATAAAGTAGCGAGGATCCATGGATAAAACCAACGAGCTCGCGGGCGCCGCAGACGCCGATGCCGTGGCCGGATTGCGATATCTTCCGGCCTTCATCGAGACGCACGAACATGATGAATTAATGCGCCAGATAGACAGCCATCCGTGGTTGAGCGATCTGCGGCGCAGGGTTCAGCATTATGGATTCCGATACGACTACTCGTCGCGGCGAATCACGGCGTCGATGGTCGCGCCCCCTTTCCCCGAGTGGGCCGCCGTGTTCGCGGCGAGGCTGGCCGACCAGGGGCTGGCTCCGGAAAAGCCGGATCAGCTCATTATCAACGAGTATCTTCCGGGTCAGGGCATTGCCGGCCATGTCGATTGTGTTCCGTGTTTCTCGGAAACGATCATTTCGATGAGCCTTGGAAGTGCCTGCGTCATGGAATTTACCAATGGCCGGACGAATCGGGTGGTTCCGGTTCTGCTTGAGCCGCGCGGGCTGGTGATCATGCAGGGGGAAGCGCGATTTGACTGGAAGCATGGCATTCGCGCGAGGAAGACGGACAACTTTCAGGGACAAATCATCCGCCGGGCCCGGCGCGTGTCGCTTACGTTCAGGAAGGTGATCCTGGTTGTGGACGGGTAGATGAGGTGAACAATGGATGCGCGGAGAAACTCAGCCAGGTTTTCCAGTCCATCCTCGACAAGATGATTCCAACCCAATGGCCTGCCCATTGAACCGCCAAGCCGTCCCAACGTCTTTCAGCAGACTCGGCGAGCCCGGAGCCGCAATGCACAATAAATCGACAATTACGCTTCACGGGGGTCTCGGCCTGCTGCCGTTTGGCGCTTCTGAAGAAGAGGCGGAGCGCTATTTAGGTAGTCCAACATTTAAAGAGACAAGTGACATTGAGACTCCCTACAAATCCGGAATTTGGTGCTCGCGAACAAGATGGCTATTCGATTATGGGAATAATGGGCAAATTGTTAGATTCCTCGATTCGAGAAAGGACGAGGACGAAATGGACTTGATCGTGACCTTCTCAAACATGCCTGACCGCGACTATTGCCTTACATGCTTTGAAAGCCGTTCGAAGGACTCGATTCTGTTCGGCGAGCCTGTGATCGGTCTGCATCGGAGTGTAGTGCTGGAGCGCATGGTTTCCCATGGCGTCGCGGTCGTGGCTTCGCTCGACCATGGCTCGGAGATGTATGGAGATTGCCTCTGCCTCTGCTCGCACGGCCTCGCCTTCAATTGCTACGATTTTCACATCAGTTCCGTGAGATGGCGGATTCGGGAAGCGGCCGATAAACCGATTGAGTGGAAGACAGCCGATGATCTGAGGGCCCGCGCCGTCATTGCCGGCGTGATATGAGAAACGGAAGGATCCGGGGGTGGGTGCAGGACGGGTGCAGCTACGTTCCGGTTTCCTTCTCCTTGCGATCTCAAAGAACCGATGTCACACTTCGCCGGTGGCATCCCGGATTAAATCTTCACAGCGGGTAAAATCCGGCCGACAGTATGGCAGCGAACGGTCATCGCCTGCCGCAGCGGACGGCAATATCCCTCGGCAATACCCTGAAATTTACCGCAAACATCCCGGCTTGGGCTTCCGGCATGTGCTGCTGGCTCGGCACGTCCGCGCGTTCCTGTCGATTCTGCCACAGTAAGTGCCGAATAAATCTGGTTGTCGCCCGCCGCTGGCATAGGTGGGGAAGTTTTGTCATTTTTCCGAGATGCGTCAAATCCCCCCGGCGGGCGTCGCCATGCGATCGGGGTTGTCCATACCATGCAGTTTTGCCGGTTTCGGGGAGGTTCGTTCCCCTTCACCCGATCGTAAACTGCGTCGTTCCGATGGCGGTTTGGGTTGCGCCGGCGCGGGAAACGAAGAGGTAGGGAAAATACGTTCCCGCGGGGGTGGCCGCGGTGACCTGGAAATGCAGCTTGAACTTCACGCTCTTGCCGGGCGCGATGTGCATCTGCTTTTCGTTAATCTGTGTCAGCACGGGCCCGGCGATGGGAGTTACGCCGTCGGACGAAAGGCCTAGAGCGAGCACCAGCGGGCCGGCGGCGATTACGTTGCCGGTGTTGGTGAGGGTCACGCTGATGGAGCCGGATTTATTCAGCGCTAGGGTTGAGGGAAGCACATTGCCCTGCGAAAGATTCAGGGTGACCTGTGCCGCCTGCAATTGGTAGGGCTGGGCGGTTGTGGTCGTGCTGGTTTGGTTGTTGGGATCGACCACCTCGGTCACGACGTAATAGGCGCCGGGGGCGACGCCGGGGGGAAGCGAGCGAACGCTGGCGATGATCGTTCGCGATCTGGCGGATTCTAAAGCGAGATGACTCTTCATCGATGCGATCAGCGTCTGATTGCCGTCGAGGCTGGGGGTTGCGCTGGCGTAGACGTTGATCGTGAATTTGCCGTTGAGGCGTGTTGCGCTGCTGTTGGTGATGATGACGGGCACTTTGGCATTCAATGGCATGCCGGCCACCGCGACGGCGGGCAAAGTCACCTTGCCGAAGCTGGGAACAGCGGCGGATGGGGGCACGCTGACAGGCTCAAGAGTCAGTGCGGCCGGGGCAGTAATTGCGGAACCTTGCGAATTGGTGAAGACGGCGCGGAACAGGTTTCCGCTTTGGTCGGCGGTTGGAACAAAGCTGTAGGTCGTTGAGGTAGCGCCGGGAATGTCGCTAAACGTCGTGCCATCGGTGCTGATTTGCCATTGCACCGTCGGCGACGGATTGCCGGCGGCGGCGGTGATGAAGGTGGCGATCTGCCCGGCCGCAACGGTTTGATCGCCCGGATGGATCGTGATGGCCGGCGCGCTCAGCGGGAACGACACGGCCAGCGCGGCAGCGCTGGTAGTTGCCGAGCCTTGCGAATTGGTGAAGACGGCGCGGAATAGGTTTCCGTTTTGATCCAGCGCCGCCGCGAGCGTGTAGGAGGTTGCCGTGGCGCCGGGAATGTCGGTGAATGTGGTGCCGTTGGTGCTGACCTGCCACTGCACGGTGGGCTCCGGGTTGCCCGAAGCAGAGGCAATGAAGCTCACGCCTTGGCCCGGCGCGGCGCGTTGCGCCGCCGGCTGCGCGATGATTGCCGGGGCGATGCTGACGGCCAGCGTGGCGGCGTTGGTGGTGGCAGCGCCCTGGGAATTGGTGAAAACGGCTCGGAAGAAGTCGCCGTTCTGGCTTGCCACGGCGGCGAAAACATAATTGGCCGTCGTCGCGCCGGAGATGTCATTGAACGTGATGCCGTCGGTGCTGATCTGCCATTGCACCGATGGCGTCGGGCTTCCCGAGGCAGCGGCGGTGAAACTGACGTTCGTGCCGGCCGCGACGCTCTGATTGGCGGGCTGAGTCGTGACAAGGGGCGCGGCGGGCGCGGGCGTGACGGTCAAACCGGCTGGGTTTGTGGTGGCCGAGCCTTGCGAATTGGTGAAGACGGCGCGGAACAAGTCGCCGGTCTGATTTATTGTTGGCGTGAATGTGTAGGTTGCCGCCGTCGCGCCGGAAATGTCATTGAACGTGGTGCCGTCGGTGCTGATTTGCCATTGCACGGTCGGCGTGGGAATGCCGGTCGCGGCGGCGGTGAAGCTCACGGAATTGCCGGCCACTGCGCTCTGGGCACTTGGCTGAGTTGCAATCGTCGGCAGGGTCGGCGCAGGGATATAGGCCACGCCGATCTTGTCGTTGAAGCTTTCGTTGAACCAGAGATTTCCATCCGGGCCGTCTATCAGTTCCTTGCCATCGGTGTTGTTGCCCATCCCCAGGTTTTGCGTGGCGACGACAGTGCCGGCGGGGTTGACGCCGACGAGATAGTCCGCCGCCCGGAAGTAAATGTTCCCATCTTGTCCGGCGGCAATTCCGCTGACGGGACCGATGGTCGAGGCAAATTCCTTCTGCACGCCGGCCGGGGTGATATATCCGTAAAAGTTGGTGACGACGCTGTTAACAGATAATTGCTCGGTATACCAGAGATTTCCGTCCGGCCCGACAGCCAGCGCTTCGACGTTGCCGCCGTTGATCGTTGTGAACGAGCTGCCGAACGTGCCGGCGGTCGAGATGGAGCGGATGGAGTTGGCCGAGGTGAAAGAGAGGCCGCCGTTGAACGAGGCCATCGAGCCCGACCCCGAGCCGGTGAAGGGGAAATCGGTTACCTGCCCGGCGGGCGTGACGCGTTCGATGGTGCCGAAGAAATCGTCAACCCAGAAATTTCCGTCGGGACCAAGGATCATGCGTTGGGCCGAATTAAGCGCCTGGTTAAGGGGAATTTCCGAAACGGTTCCGGCGGGAAGACTCACCACGCCGAAGTTATTCCCGACGTTGAAATAGACATTGCCATCGGCGCCGGCTGCCACGCCGCCCGGCCCGTGCGGGCTGACCGCCGTCACATCGTACACCGTCACCGCGCCGCTGGGGGTGATGGCGTTGACGTTATTGGCCAGTCCCGAAGAAAAGTAGACGTTGCCATCCGGCCCCGCCGCGAGGTTCTGAAGAAAGTTGGTGCCCAAGGCGATCTGCGGAAACTCGGTAAACGAAATAGCCGCAGCGGTGAGCAACCGCCTGCCTTCGAGCGGCTCAAATGTCGGTACGGAACGACGGATTTTTCGGGTTAACCTGCTCGATGAAGTGCGCGCCATGATCTCCCTTTGCCGAAGCGATAAGAATCGCATCCGGCTATTGGATCTTCGGCAGAATTGGCGGGTAGGAAGAACGAAGAAGACGAAGAATCGCCAGCTCCCGTGCGGATCATGAATTCCAACGGATTGCCCCGGCATAAACCGGATAAACCTCAATCGCCGAATCGATCCGCCCGATAGCGCCTACAGCCAGGCTGACCATGAACCCGGGCCAAAAGGAATCGTGCAGGCATGAAACCGACCATTTCCACCGCCACCGCAGGCAAAGTTGCGATAAATCCCGTCGAGGCAATCACGGTCGAGGCAATCAAGCCGGTGAGCCATGCCCAATGGCAACTGTTTCTGTGCAGCATGGCGGCACTTTATTGGGAACTGGTCCTTATTCGCTGGCTGGGAAGCTGCGTTCGGCTGGCAGCCTACTACTCGAATTTCGTGCTGATCGCGGCCTTTTGGGGATTGGCCACCGGCGTATTGCTAACGCGGTTTTCCGTGCGGCTGCAAAGGCTTATTTTCCCGGCGCTGGGCGCATGCCTGCTTTTGGGACTGTTGCTGGGCGGGTTTTCCACGAATTTATCGGGGTCGCAGGAATTTGTCTGGATCGGCGCGCCGCGCGGGGTTTATCTGCCGCAGATGACCCGCATCTTTTCCGCCGTCGCGGTCTTGTCGCTGGTTTATTGCGCGGTGGCGGGGGTGTTCCTGATCTTCGGGCAATGGATCGGTTTCCTTTTCCGGCAGCTTCCATCGCTTCGCGCTTATTCGGTGGAAATCTTCGGCAGCATCGTGGGCATTGTGCTGTTCGCGAGCCTGGCGTATTTCCAAACTTCGCCGCCGGTCTGGATGCTGTGCGGGTTTGTGCTGCTGGCGCTGGTCATGAACCGCAAAAAGGTTGATTACATTGTTGCCGGCGGCTGCTGTGCGATGGTGTTTTTTCTGGTGATTCCGTTTTCCAATAGTTACATCTGGTCGCCATACTATCGGATTCACGTCAAGCCGTTGGTGCAGGTTTTCGACGATCAGAAGCAGGCGCTGGTGGCGCTGCCGCCGCATGCCGGTTACACGATCGAGGTGAATAATGATTATCACCAGATGATTCTCGATCTGCACAAGCGCGATCGGGATGTGCCGTTCTTCAAGGGTTGGCGTTATGTGTACGATCTTCCCTACGCCGGCGCGGCCAAGCTGCCGCCGGGGCCGATTTTGGTGATCGGCGCGGGGACGGGGAATGACGTGTCGGCGGCGCTGCGAAATACCGACCGGCAGGTATACGCCGTCGAAATCGACCCGGCCATCGCCAGGCTCGGCATGCAATTGCATCCCGAGCATCCCTACGACAATCCCCGCGTGACCCGCATCATCAACGATGCCCGCTCATTTTTTCAAACCACCGACCAGCACTTTGCCCTGATCGTGTTTGGCTTCCTCGACAGCCATACGCTGTTGTCATCATTCTCATCGTTGCGGCTCGACAATTTCGTCTACACGCTTCAGTCATTGCAGCGCGCTCATGAACTGCTTCTGCCCGGCGGCACGGTGTCGCTGACTTTCGCCACGAACACGGCGTGGATCCACAGCCGGATGATGGGACTGATGGATTCGGCTTTCGATTTCCCCACCCAGGCCATCGGCGATCCATCCGGCATCGCCAACGGCGTGGTGTACATCAATCACAAAGCCAGCGCCGCCACCCCGGCCAACCCAAGCCATCAGGCGATCGCCGGCGTGCTGCCAACGGACGATTGGCCCTTCCTGTATCTTCGCAATCCGACGATTCCCTCGCATTACATCGCGTTTTTGGCGGTGGCGTTGATTTTGGGCGCATCGTCGCTGTTGCTGCTTCCGCGGGGAAGCCGCCAGATTCGCATGCCTTACTTTTTCCTGGGCGCTGCGTTTTTCCTCATCGAAGCCAGCAACGTCATCGCGCTTTCGCTGCTGTATGGCTCGACGTGGTATGTTAACGCTGTCGTTTTCGCCGGCATTTTGCTGCTGGTGCTGCTGGGAAATCTCACGGTGCAGTGGATCGGCAAGGTGCGCCTCGGCCTTTGTTTCGGCCTGTTGGCCGCCAGCGTGTGCCTGGCGTATGTGATGCCGGTCTCGGCGCTGCTGGGGATCGAATCAGCGCCGTTGCGGGCGATGGCGGCGGTGGGGGTGTTCCTTGGACCGGTTTATTTCGCCGGGTGCATTTTCGCATCGCTGATTAAAGAGGAAAAGAACTTTTACCAGGCATACGGATCGAATGTCCTGGGCGCGGTGGTTGGCGGCGTATGCGAGTATTTTTCGCTGGCGCTGGGATTCAAAATGCTGCTGGTGATCGTGCTGGCGTTCTATCTGGCGGCGTTTTTGTTCCTGAAAATCAGGCGGTCATCCGTTGCGGTGCGAATGGCCTGAAAACGATCAAGGCGCACGGCCGGCATTTTCGGATGGGCGAGCAGCTCGGGAAAATCGTGCCGGCGTTTGCAGGCCCGCATGTGGGCAAAACCCGAACTGAGCCGCGCACGAAGGGTACTCCCGCAGTAAGCGGACGTCGCTTACAGCCAGCTTATTGGGGGAGGGAGCGCACCCCGTTTACTCCGCGAGTACGCTCCGTGCGCGGCTCAGTCATCGAACGAAAACTGCGCCGCAAAATCACGCCTTTTTTGATATTGATCCATCCAACGCCGCGGTAGAATCCCCGGCATGGAACCCAGAATTTCCCGCCGTGCGTTGCTGGTCACCACCGCTGCCGCCGCCGCAAGTGTCGCACTTCCAGCGGCGCTGGTAGCGGCCGACCCCGCCACGAAACCCACCGGTGCGTGGAAGGGAATTCATCTCAGCGCCTATGGCGGTCGCGGGCTGGTGCAGCTTGCCGGGCAGATTCCCAAGCTCGCCGGCATGGGCCTCAATACCCTCATTGTGGAAGTTGGCTATGCCTTCGATTTTCGCTCGCATCCGGAACTAAGCGACGGCGGCAACATCTCGGCCAAGCAGGCCAAATCCCTTTCGGCGACCTGCCGCGAGCATCACGTTCGGCTGATTCCCGGGTTTGACTGCCTGGGGCATCAGTCGTGGTCGAAAACGACGATGCCGCTGCTGAAGAAATATCCCGAATTTGACGAAACGCCCGGCCAATTCCCGGGCAACAAAGGCATCTACTGCCGAAGCTGGTGCCCGCGGCATCCGAAGGTGAACGAAACCGTTTTCGCGCTGCTGGACGAGCTGGTGGATGCATTTGATTCTGATGCAATTCATGTGGGGATGGACGAGGTTTTTATCATCTCGTCGGAATTCTGCCCCCGATGCAAGGGAACCTCGCCCGCCGACTCTTTTGCACTGGCGGTTAACGACCTGCACGACCACGTCGTCGGTAAACGCAAGCTGGAAATGCTGATGTGGGGCGACCGGTTTGTCGACGGCAAGGCCACCCGTTACGGCAAATGGGAAGCCTCAGAAAACGGGACATTTCCCGCCATCGACAAGGTTCCCAAGGACATCGTGCTGTGCGACTGGCATTACGAGAAGCGCGATGATTATCCCTCAATCGCGCAGTTTCTGAAAAAAGGTTTTCGCGTTTGGCCGTGCGGATGGAAGGACGTGGCGGCAACCAAGGCGCTGATGTCCGCCGAGCATAAAAACGCCAGCCCGCGCATGCTGGGACACCTGTGTTCGACATGGGGTTCGGTATCGATCGACAAGCTGGCGGAATGGCCGCCGGTGGTGGAGGGGTTGGGGTAGGTGCTGAAAAATGGGGA
>DASRRM010000422.1:0-16791 GCA_035695715.1 Tepidisphaeraceae bacterium | reverse complement strand
CACAACAAAGCTCGGCACCTGGCTCGCGATCCTTGGCTTGTCGCTCCTGTGGCTTTGGATCTGGCCATACACCGGCGAGGGCGATTCGGTCCTGCATTATCTCTGCGCCCGCACCGTCCCGGCCGATCCGACCGTCATGCTCAGCTCGTGGGCGCGCCCGCTGCATAAGCTGCTGATCCTCGTGCCGGCCCTTGGCGGAATCGTTCCTGCGCGCATCTGCCAGGCGCTGCTGACGCTCGCCATGTCGTGGCAGACCGTTTTGCTGGCGGGTCAGTTGAGATTGCGCAACGCCATCCTGGCCGCGCCGCTGGTCTTTGCCCAGCCGTATGTTTTTGCCCTGGCCAGCGACACCATGACGGAAATTCCCATGGCGCTGGCTTTAGTGATCGCGCTGCGGCTATGGATATCGGGGCGGCTGGGCTGGTCATGTCTCGTGGCGTCATTGCTTCCGTTGCTGCGGCCGGAAGGGTTTTTTCTGATTGCGCTGTGGGGCCTGATGCTGCTTTTGCCGCGGCTTCCGGACGTTGCTGGAGGCAATAGTCTCTTACACGCCGGCCACTTCAAAATGCCCGAAACTGGCGCTCGTCGTCATCCTGAGGTACTCCGAAGGATCTTACCGTTGCGCGAAAGCGGGCAAGATCCTTCGGAATACCTCAGGATGACACGCCCGTCCGTTCGAGAAAACGGACAGCGTCATGCGGCGGGTGAATTGGGAGGTCGTCATCCCGCGTGGCCGGGATGGCGTTCGATTTTTCGCCGACGAATGATGCCGGCAGCTTTGCTTTTTGCAGGCCTGCTGGCGTGGATGCTTGCCTGCTGGATCGTTGCCCACGATGCGCTTTATTTCATCCGAATCTGGAGCTGGCCGATGGACAGTTATTCGTCCTATCATCCCGGCCCGATTTATCATTACATCGTTTTGTGGCCGGTCTATTGCGGGGTGGTTTTAATTGTCCCGTTTGTCGCCGGAATCTGGCCGACGCTGTCTGCGCCGAAGATGCGACTCATCTGGATCATCTGGCTGCTGGTTTTCGTGCTTCATTCGCTGCTTTATTGGCTCCACAAATTCGCCTCAGTGGGGCTGCTGCGGATTCTGGCCTGCACGGCGCCCATGACGGCCCTGATCTGCCTGGAAGGGTTTAACGCAATCGGCGGATGGCTTGCTAACCGTGGAATTGGGCCGGTTTCCCGCAGGCGATACGCCATCGCGACTGTGCTGCTGGCGATGCTCTGGGCCATGTTCTTCTATCTCCCCTTCGGCGAGCACTATCATTGTTTCGGCTATCGCCGGCTCGTTCGCGAAATCGACGCCCGGCATTTCCTGGATGCCTATCGCCGCCAGCAAGCGAGTTCCGATCCCCACGCTCCCCGGCTGATCGCCGGCGACAAGATGTTCCTGGCGACGCTGGGGCTGAACGCCGATCCGCCTCATTATCTTGCCTATGCGATGGACGGCCCATCCCAGGCCGCACGCATGTCGGCCGCGCCGATCGGCAGCGTTGGCACATGGGACAGCGAGCAGGCGACGGCGTGGAACGCGCTGTCAATCGACCAACTGCCGGCTTTGGGTTACACCATTGTCTACGAATTTGACCAGACGGTTTGGGATTGGCGCGGGTGTCTCGATCGCGGATCAATTTTTTCGCGGCAGCGCTATGTCCTGGTTCGCAAGGATTTCGTCCCTCAACTCTCGTCTGCCGGGCGTGTATATCCGGATGACGGGAAGGTTCGGCACTGATGTATGCGCCGCTTGGCGCGTGCAATTGCCGTGGGTCTGGTTCCGCTGGAATTATCAAACAGCAGGAGAATGCGTATGCGGGAGAGGATTTGGCGCCGTTGGGCATTCGGCGCGGTGGCTTTTGCTTGTATTGCAGGCATTGTTCCCGGCGCGGCGTCGGCGGCGGAAAAAGTCGCGCCCATCGTGCCGGGCTACGTTCGGCTGAAGGATGAAGCCAAGGCGTCGGCGGCCGAGCAGGGCGAGGTGCTGCTGGGAGAATTGAACTGCCTGCAATGCCATGCCGCGCCGGGTCAGAAGCGCATCTTCACCAAGGGCGCGCCGGATTTGAGCGCGGCGGGGTCGCGGATGACGCCGCAGTATATCCGGGCATATTTGACGGATAATCACGGCATGAAGCCCGGCACCACCATGCCGGATTCATTTCATGCCTCCGATGCCCAGGCCAAGGAAGGCGCGATTGATTTCCTCACGAATTATCTCGTGTCGCTTGGCGGGCCGATTAAGCCATCCGGCGAAGAGGGAAACAGCCTGATGGCCGATCATGGCCGAACGCTGTTTCAGCAGGTGGGATGTGCCGCCTGCCATGCCCCGGATAAAAAAGCCAACACCACCATTCCCTCGATTCCTTTCCCCAAGCTGGCGGAAAAAACCACCGTCGAACACCTGGCGGCATTCCTGCTCGATCCGGCCAAAGTTCGCCCGGCCGGGCGAATGCCATCGCTGAACCTGACCAAAGACGAAGCGCGCGACATCGCGGTCTATCTGCTGAAAGACCAGCTCGACAATCCGCAAAATAAACTGGCCGGCCCGGCCCACACTTCCGGCTTGAACTACATCTATTATGAAGTGCAGGCCCACACCGCCGCGGTCGATAAGATCGACCCGCTCCGCCCCAAGAGCAAGGGGCGAATCGACCATTTTGGCCTGGAATTCCCCGGCCATCGCAACGACAACTTTGCCGTCAAATATTCCGGGGCCATCCATATCCCCAAAACCGGAAAATACACCTTCTACACCAACAGCGATGACGGCTCGCGCCTCTACATCGGCAAGCAACTGGTCGTCGACAACGACGGCGTTCATCCCGTCGGCGAGAAATCCGGCGAAATCGAACTCGCCGAGGGCGATCAGCCCATCACCGTCACCTATTTCCAGGGTGGCGGGGAATTTATTCTGAGCGTCTCATGGGAAGGCCCGGGAATCACCAAGCAGGAAATCCCCAGCGACGTGCTCTTCTCCGTTGGCGGCGTGCCCATGGTGCCGCTGGAAAACGAAGCGTTCACCGTTGACCCGCAAAAGGCCCAGATGGGCAAAATGATGTTCAACGCGATCGGCTGCGCCGCGTGCCACAAGGTGCCGGGCACCAAGCCGATGACCGAGCGCAAGGCGCTGGCGGAATTGAACCCCGATGCGGCAACCGGATGCCTGGGCGATCAGATTCCCAAGTCCGTGCCGAATTATCAGTTGAACGCCGACCAGCGCGCGGCGCTGAAGGCCGCGGTGAAAGAGGCGAAGGATCTGGATAAGCCGCTGGAGCCGAAACAGGAAGCCATGCACCTGGCGGCGGCGTTTAACTGTTTCGCCTGCCATGCCCGCGATGGGGCCGGCGGGCCGACGGCTGACCGCGCGCCGCTGTTTGTGATGAGCGCCGAATTCGACATGGGCGATGAAGGGCGATTGCCGCCCAAGCTCACCGGCGTTGGCGCCAAGCTTCAGCCGGCCGCCATGGAAAAGATCATCTTTGAGAACAAGCTGCACATCCGCCCGGTGCTGGCAACGCGCATGCCGACGTTCCATAAGGAGGCGGCTGGGGCGATTGTGGATGCATTTGTGAAGGCCGATGCGGGACCGACATTGCCGGTGCCGACGTTTAACCAGATCGCCGCCAAGGATGGCCGGACGCTCTTCGGCAATAAAGGCCTGGGATGTGTGAACTGCCATGGAATTAACGGCGTGAAATCGATGGGCATGCCCGCGCCCGATTTGGGCAACTGCGGCGAGCGGCTCACCTATACCTGGTTCCACGAGCTGCTCGTCGATCCTGCGCATATTAATCCCGCGACGCGCATGCCGGGCTTCTGGCCCAAGGGCGAGGTGGCTTTCAAGACGCTGGCCGGCGGAGCTGAAGACAGCCAAATCGCCGCCCTTTGGGAATATCTTTCGCTCGGCAAATCCATGGCGCTGCCGGCTGGGTTGACGCCGGCGGAGGGTGATGAATTGATCCCCACCGACGCGCCGATCGTTCATCGCTCGTTCTTCCCGCCGCCGGTGAATCGAAGCATTTCAGTTGGTTTCCCGGAAATGGTTCACTGTGCCTTTGACGCCGACACGGTTCGGATGAACGTGGCGTGGAAGGGGCGTTTCCTTGACGCCCGGCCAAGCTGGGAAGATCGCGGCGGCAACCGCCTTCGGCCGCTCGGGACGGATGTCATCGACATGCCGCCCGGGCCTTCGTTTGCCGTGCTGGCAAGCCCAAATGCCGAGTGGCCTTTGCCCAAGCCGACGTACAAGGATCAGGCCGAGCGAAACCTTGGCGGGCATTTCAAGGGATATGTGCTCGACAAGGAAGACCGCCCGATCTTCCACTACATCCTGAATGGTATAGATATTCACGAACAGCCGCTGCCGGTGCTGAAGACCGGCGGGGCGGATCTGGAACGGAAATTTGATTTGTCGAGCAAGCAGCCGGTCAAGGATTTGTATTTCCTGGCGGCTCAGGGGAAGCAGATTGAAGCCAAGTCGCCCGGCGAATGGGTGGTCGATGGCAAGCTGACGCTGAAACTCGGCGCCAAGCCGACCGGCACCGGCCAGCCGATCATTCGCGACGGCGACAAAGGCACCAAGCAACTGCTGATCCCCATTTCGTTGGACAACGGCACGGCCTCTTTCAATGTGGAGATGTCATGGTAACTGCAATTCGTCAGTGGCACGGGCTTCCAGCCCGTGCATTAAAAATCGTGTTCGGCGCAGTGGTTCTCGGCCTGATCTCCGCGACGGCGGTGAACGCCGCCCCCAAGCCCAAGGCTGAGCCGGCGGATAAATCGCCCGAAGCCGAATACTACAAGAAGATCGAAATCCCCATTCCCGCCGACGTGAAGCTCGAATGCGGCGGGTTGGAATGGCTTCCCGGGGGCAAGCTGGCCGTCGGCACCCGCCGGGGCGACATCTATATCGTGGAAGGCGTGCTCGAAGATCCGCCCACCCACGTCAAGTTCACCAAGTGGGCCACCGGTCTGCACGAAATTCTTGGCCTGGCCTACAACAAAAAGGACGGCTATCTCTACGCCTGCCAGCGCCCGGAAGTCACTCGCCTGAAGGACACCGACGGCCGTGGCCACGCCAACGTCTATGAAACATTCTGCGACGGCTGGGGCATCAGCGGCGACTATCACGAATACGCCATGATGTCGAAGTTCGACAAGGAGGGCGACCTGTGGGTCACGCTGACGCTCACCGGCTCGTTCACCAGCGAAGCGCCCTTCCGCGGCTGGTGCGTGCGCATCAAGCCCGATGGAACCATGGTGCCCACCGCCAGCGGCCTGCGCTCGCCGGGCGGCGTCGGGTTCAACGAAAAGGGCGAAGTGTTTTATTCAGAAAATCAGGGACCGTGGAACGGGGCCGATGCCCTTCGGCACATCGAAGTCGGCAACTTTCAAGGCCATCCGATCGGCAATAAATGGTACAAACTTGCTCCCAACATGGGCGAGCAGGTCCCTGATCCAACCAGTGGCAGCCGAATCTATATCGAAGCCGCCAAAGACCCCAAGCTCGTCCCGCCGGCCATTATTCAGCCTTACGGCAAAGTCGGGCAAAGCCAAAGCGGCATCGCCTGCGATATGAGCGACGGCAAGTTCGGCCCGTTCGAGCACCAGATGTTTTGCGGCGACCAGCACCACAGCAACATCGCCCGCTTCGTGCTGCAAACAGTCAAGGGCCGATATCAGGGCGTGTGCATTCCGTTCCGCGAAGGTTTTGTGTCCGGGGTATTGCCGATGATCCAGGCCGCCGACGGGTCGATTGTGGTTGGCGAAACCAATCGCGGCTGGGGCTCGGCCGGGCCGAAGCAATTCGCCCTGGAGCGCGTGGTCTGGACCGGGAAGGTGCCATTCGAGATTTACAACATGGAGCTGACCCACGATGGCTTCGATCTGACCTTCACCGAGCCGCTCGACACCGCCAGCGCCAGCAATCTCGACAACTACAAGATGTCGACCTATCGCTACATTTATCAAGCCTCGTATGGCAGCCCCGAAGTGGACCAGACCACCCCCGCCATCAAGTCGGCCAAGGTGAGCGCCGATCGGCTGAAGGTGCATATCGTCGTCGACGGCCTGCAACAAGGCGCGGTGCACGAGCTTCATATTCCGAACGTTCACTCGGCCGACGGCAAGCCGCTGCTGCATCCGGTGGCGTATTACACGCTGTGGCAGTTTGTGGACGGGGATAAGAAGTGATTTCGAGTGGCACGGGCATCCTGCCCGTGTAGCATGTACAAATGCCGGGTGGCCGGACCCGGGGCGACACAATCGCCAGCGCGGCGGTGCGTTCGTCTTACAGGACTTTTCACGTTGGTGGCGCGGTCGCACAACCGTTATCCTGGCATGAGGTACTCCAAAGGATCTTGCCGCTACGCGAAGGCGAGCCAGACCCTTCGGAGCACCTCAGTTCAGGATGATGATGGACTGCTTGCATGAAAGATTCCCGCCTTATCCGCCTCGACGCCACCCGGCTGAAGATCGCCAACGATCAGAATGTGGATGCCACGCTCTTTGCCAACGAACAGGTGCCCGTGGAAAGCGGGGCGGTTGACGAATTGGTGGGCATGATTGGACTGGCTGATACGGTGGATCGTCTGGCGAAAAACGACGCCGGGTTTTTTGACCGCACGCCGGAGATTTCGAAGATCGCCGTCACGCCTGATTTTCACAAGGGCGTCGGCATCCCAATCGGCACCGTCATGGCAACCCGTGGATTTGTCGTGCCGCAGGCGATCGGCAACGACATCAACTGCGGCATGCGCCTTCACGTGACATCGTTGAAGGCCGACGAGATCCTTCCGAATCTCGACGTTTTGGAAACGCGCTGCCGGCATACCTACTTCGAAGGCGGGCGAAATATTCCGATGTCGCGCGTTCAGCGGCAGGGGATGTTTCAGGAAGGATTGCCGGGTTTGCTCAGCGCCGTCCCCAAATCGCAGAGCGAAGGGCTCTGGTCGCTCTTTCACGAATTGATTGGCGCGCGCGAGTTGGAACACGTCCACGCGCAAGGCATGTATCGCGCCGGGGGCATTTTTGGACTCGACGATTTCCTCGGCAAGCCGCAGGGAATGAACCGCGACGGGCAGATAGGAAGCATCGGCGGTGGAAACCACTTCGTCGAAATCCAGCGCATCGCCCGCATCCTCGACGGCGCGACCGCCCATGCCTGGGGCCTCAAGGAGGGGATGGTCACACTCATGATCCATTCCGGCTCCCTGTCGATCGGGCATCACTGCGGCAGCCATTTTCGCGATGTCATGCGCAGGGTTTTTCCGGCCAACCTCCGCCATCCGGAAAATGGCATTTTCTTGCTTCCAGTGGGCGACCGGCATCGCGATGCGCTCGACCTGTTCTGGGATGCGATGAGCAATGCGGCTAATTTCGCGTTTGCCAATCGAATGTTCCTGGCGCTGATGGCGGTCCAAAGCCTGCGGGGTGTCGTCGGCTCATTCGACGTTTCACTGCTTTATGATGCGCCGCATAACCTGGTTTGGAAGGAAGAGATGGAGGGAGAACCGGTGTTCCTTCATCGCAAGGGAGCATGTCCTTCGCGCGGGTTTGAAGAGATGCAGAATACGCCGTTCGCATATTATGGCGAGCCGGTGCTTGTGCCGGGGTCGATGGGCGCGTCGAGCTATATTCTGGCGGGGCGGGGCAACGCGGATTCGCTGTGGAGCGCCAGCCACGGCGCCGGCCGCGCGATGTCTCGCGGCGACGCCTTGCGCGCCAGCGATGCGGAGTTTGCGGCGTTCATGAAAAAATTCCGCGTCGTGACGCCGGTTGATTTGCGCCGGCCGGACATCCAGATGCGACGTGATATCGTGGAAAAGAAACTTGAAGACATAAAGAAGGAAGCGCCGTTCGCATATAAGGGGATCGGCCCGATTATCAATACGCTGACCGAAGCGAACATCGCGCAGCCGGTGGTCGAGCTGACGCCGCTGATGACAATCAAAGGGTGATGCAAGCCTCAGTCGTATCACCCGTATCACCCGTATCACGCGTATCACGGTCGTCTCGGCCGTGCCTGTTTTGGCGGCAATTGCCGCTGCTGGGTAACTCGGCCAAGACGCGCGAGACGCACGTGCTGCGGTATAATGCCTGCTCTAAACGCGGCTCCAATTTATAACCGCCGATGACAAATTCCTTCAACCCGCCCATTCAGCATAAGATCATTGTCTAAAATCCTTTAGATTCGGCGCAGGCGATCCAATTCCATCGGTTCTGATAAGAATTCACCTGTCTATAATTCAACTAACGCCTGCTCCCGGACGACATCTTTTAAGGGGAGCGGGTTGCAATGCCCGAAGGATGGGTTTGTCCGTATTGGACTTTGAATTTGCAAAGGAGTCTGTCGTGAAATCGTCCGTGATGCATTCGTTTCGTCGAGTTGCAGGTCGCACGTTTGCCGTGGGCGTGGTCGCCACGCTGTTGGCGGGCACGGTCGGCTGCGTGGTGCATGAAGGGTATTACGGCCGGCCGTACGTGCGGCGAAGCTATTATTATGGGCCCGATGGCCGGGTGTATGTTCGCGAAACCGTCGTGGAACCACCGCCTACGGTTGTGGTAACCGCGCCGCCTCCGGGTGCTCCGGCGCCTGCCGTGGTTGCCCCTGCTGAAACGCCGGCGACTACCGCCCTGCAGCCGCTGGTCGCGCCGATTGCGCTGTATCCCGACCCGTTGCTGGCGGTTTTGCTGCCGGCGACCACCTTCCCGCAGCAGGTGCAGGATGCCGGGACATGGCTTGCCGCCAATCCCAATCCGACCAATGAGATGATCGATGCCCAGCCCTGGGAGCCGTCGGTCAAGGCGGTCGTTCACTATCCGACGGTGATGACGCAACTGACCGGCGACATGCAATGGACCCAGTCTTTGGGCTCGGCCTACGCCAGCCAGCCGGCCGACGTGATGGCCGCCATCCAGCAGATGCGCGCCCAGGCGGTGGCCCAGGGAAACCTGGTGACCACGGCGCAGGAAACCGTGGTGCAGGACGGGGGCGTGATCGCCATCGAGCCGCCGAATGACCAGGTCATCTATGTCCCGACCTACGATCCGGTGCAGGTATACGTTGGCTATCACCCGCTGTATTGGGGTACGGTTGGTTATAGCGTTGGGCCGTGGTTTGGATATGGGTTTGACTGGGGCGGCGGCGTGTTGTTCGTGGGCGACTGGCACGGCGCATACTACTATCGCGGCGGCCACTGGGGCCGCGATTTCGCCTGGCGCGATCATTATGCCCATTATGAGCGTCCGGCCCGATTCGGCCCGCCGCCGCACATTGACCGGGCGCATTATGCGTTAGCCGCCGGCGTGCGTGGACGTGAAGCCGACATTCACCGCACGATGGTCGAGCACGCCGCCGAACGGCACAACGTGCAGCGCGGCGCGGTAGCCGGCCAGCGCGGGGCGGTGTCCGGCCAGCGCGGCGCACCGTCGCGCCAGGGCGGCGGCGAACACGCCGGCGCCCGGCCCGAGGAGCGCCGATAAGCCAGCGGCGAAGAGAATATTTTCATGCGACGGGGCAGGTATTCGGCAACGAACGCCTGCCCCGGTTTTTTTTGGCGGTGTACGCAACGTGACTGAGCCGCGCACGGAGGGTACTCGCGGAGTAAGCGGGGTCAGGCGAAACCGGTTACTCCGGCAGTACCCGGAGTACCCTCCGTGCGCGGCACAGTCATCTCCGGGTATCGCGACCTGTAGGGGCGGAACGGACACGACCTCATGTTAGTTGTGACAAATCAGTGGCCATCTTCACGTGGGTGTGGCCGCCTTTTTTGGCGCCGTCGCCGTTCACGCAAGCACTTCCCGGATCACTTCCCCATGCACGTCCGTCAGGCGGCGGTCGATGCCGTTGATGCGGTAGGTCAGCTTCTTGTGGTCGATGCCGAGAATGTGAAGGATGGTGGCGTGCATGTCGTAGCAGTAGGTGGGGTCATGCGCTTTCCAACCCCATTCGTCGCTTTGGCCGAAGCTTGTGCCGCCTTTGACGCCGGCCCCGGCGAGCCAGGAGACGAAGGTTCCGCCGTTATGATCGCGGCCGGTGCTTCCCTGGCTGAAGGGCATGCGGCCGAACTCGGTGCTCCAGATAATAAGCGTGTCATCCAGCATTCCCCGGCGTTTTAAATCGTGCAGCAACGCAGCGGCGGGGCGATCGGTGGCGGCGGCCATCGGTGGAAGCTCCTTTTGAATGTTCGCGTGATTGTCCCAATTATTGGTCGGGCCACCGGCTCCGCTCCACACCTGCACGAAGCGCACGCCGCGCTCGAGCATTCGCCGGGCAACCAGACATCGGCGGCCGAATTCCTCGCTGGCGGGTTGGTTCAGGCCGTACAGTTCCTTCGTTTCGGCCGGCTCGTTGGAAATATCCAGCACCTCCGGCGCGGAAAGCTGCATCTTCGCCGCCAGTTCGTAGCTGGCAATGCGCGATTCGAGGCGGGAATCGCCGGGGTTTTCCCGGGCATGCGCGCGATTCAGCCGGTTCAGCAACGCCAATCCCTCGGCATCCCCTTCTTTCGTGATGTATTTCTCGTCGGCGGGCGGAAACAGATCGGCAATCGGCGTTGGGGCGGTGGGCTTGATGATGGTCCCGGCGTGCGCCACGGGCAGGAACCCCGAGGAAAAATCACCCATGTTGTTGTAAGGCAACCCGCGCGGATCGGGCATCACCACGAATGAAGGAAGGTTGTCGCACAGCCGGCCCAGGCCATAGCTGATCCACGCGCCCATGCACGGAAAGCCCGGCAATACAAAGCCGGTGTTCATCATATAACTGCCCGGCCCATGCACATTGGTCTTCGATCCCATCGCCATCAAAAATGCGATGTCATCCACGCACCCGGCAAGATTCGGAAAAACATCGCTCACCCAACGCCCGCATTGCCCATATTGCTTGAACGAAAACGGGCTGCCGAGCACCGCGCCGGGCACGCTGGTGGCGGCTTCAAAATGCGAGCCGGGACTGAAAGGCTGGCCGTGCAGCTTGGTCAGTAGCGGCTTGTAGTCGAACGTATCCATCTGGCTCACGCCGCCGTTCATGAAAAGCTGAATGACGCGCTTGGCCTTTGCGGGATGATGGAGACCGCCATTGGCGTAAACGACGCCTTGCGGGTTTTCAGCCGCGAGCAAATCGGCCTGCGACAGAAGATGCGCCAGCGCCACCGCGCCAAATCCGCCTCCGGCGCGGCGCAGGAAATCGCGCCGGCCGAGGTTTATTCGTTGCGGGCTTGCGAACGGTCGATTGCGAGGATGTTGATGAATGTTATGAAACATAAAGGGGTCAGTTGCGGACAAGACTGCGATTCGATCGCGAAGGAGCTCCCTTCAAGCCGGGTCAAGCGCAGCGCCGGCCCGGATTCGACGCGGATTCAACGCAGATCCGTTCTGTATTCACTCCCTATTCAAATGTCGCCCGCGAAACGATCCGGGCCGGCGCTGCGCTTGACCCGGCTTGTAGCACGCTCTTAATTCACGAAACTCCAATTCGATGCTGCTGAGCAACACCAGGCAATGCAAATCCGCGCCGCATTCGCTCCTAAATGACATTGCGCGATTACGCGCTTCGAGACTTCGTACTAATTCACAAACATAAACTCATTGCTGTTCAGCAACACCCGGCACGTGTTGGCCATACCAAACTTCTTCGCATACTCCGTCATTGCGTTCAATTCGTCGGACGTCGGTTTCCGGTTCAAGCATAATTGATACACCCGCGAAATCTGCGCGACCATGTCCGGCTTTTCCTTGGCAACGCGCTGTGCCAGATGCTCAGCATAGCGAACCACGAAGCGGTCGTTCATCATCGCCAAAGCTTGCAGGGCGGTGATGGACACATTTCTTGCCGGGGCGAATTGCGAGGCATCGGGGCAGTCCAGCGCGTCCATGAAGGGATCGGGAAGCGTGCGATAAACGAAACGATAAACGCTCAGCCGCCGCTCGGCGGGATCGTCGGGATTGAAGTCGGCGTAGTTCAACACCGGCGTGACGTGCACGCCGGGCTTTTGGGTGAACTGTTTGGCGGATGGGCCGCCCATGGTGGTGTCCAGCATGCCGCTGACTTGCAAAATGGTGTCGCGCACGGACTCGGCATCCAGCCGGGTTCGTTCCATCCGCCAGAGGAACTGGTTCTGCGAATCGATCCTGGCATACGATTCGTTGTATTGCGAACTTTGGCGATACACGCTGCTGGTGACGATCAGGCGGTGCAGCGCTCTCAGTGAGCCATGCTGCTCGAGAAGATAATTCGCCAGCCAGTCGAGCAATTCCGGATGGGTTGGCGGCGTTCCCATATGCCCAAAATCATTGGGCGAGCTGACGATTCCCCGGCCAAAATGATATTCCCAAACGCGATTGACGATCGAGCGCCAGGTGAGGCAGTTTTTCGGATCGGAAATCCATTTCGCCAGCGCCGCACGCCGGGCCGATTCATCCGCCGGATCAGCAAGCGCGAATTTTTCCGGCAACCCCGGCACGCACGACAGCGCGCCCGGCTCGGCCGGCTGCATCGGCTGGGCGATATCGCCGCGCTTCAACACGAAAACCGCACGCGGCGTTTTCGCCGGACGAAAGCTGTTCACCGCGTCGAAATGATTGGCGGCGGCATACACTTTTTTCGGCGGCCCCAGCGCCGCAAGCTCGCCGTCGACTTTCTGCTTCAGATAAAACGTGGTGAGCTGCGCGATGGCAGGCTCCGAACGCTGGGCCGCCGGCGTATCGAGAATGGCGGCAATGTCGGCCGGCAACACCGAATCATGCAGCGGGGCGGGAAGGGGCGCGGTGGTGGCCGAGAGGCGCAGGCGGCCGATGAGATGGCCCTCGCCGTGGGTTTGCTCCAGCACGAAGGTAAGGGTTGTGCCGCCGTCAAATCCGACCGACTTTTTCAATTCATACACGCCAACGTGCGGCTGGCCGACCTGCGGATAAATGCCCCACGCCGACGCGGGGTTGCGGTCAATCGACATGGCGATCGTCCAGCCTTGCTGGTCGAAATCCGCCCTCGCACTGGCGAGATCAACCGCCTGCACTTGGTCAGGATGGGCCGTCGGCCCGGCCTTCAGATAAAACTCGTTCACGTGTAGATTGCCGTTGTCCTGGCGGCCGGGCCCTTTGTGCGGCAGGCTGTCATCGGTCATCAGCTCAACCCGCACGGCGGTGATGCCTTTGATATCCGTGCTGGCGGAAATCGTGTAAGTGTCCACGTCCGGCCGCTTGCCCGAAGCCAGGATCGATTCATCCGGCAATTTCGTCAGCGTCGCGCCGCCGGATGACCGCATCACCGATGGGTCGAGCGTGACCCACGCACTTTTTTTCGCGGACTGAGCGCTCGCCCAAGCGGCGGCTTCAGAGCGAATGGCCGGGTCACTGGGTGAAGCGCCCGCGACGTAAATGCCCGTTTCCAGGCCATTTTTCTCGCGCAAAAGTTCATGGCGGCGGCGGAAAATATTCGGGTCGGGATCGTAATCGCGATTGGCGCGATCGACCCCGGCGAATACCGCCTGCAAGCCGTAATAGTCGGCCTGGGAAATCGGGTCGAACTTGTGATCGTGGCAACGGGCGCAGCCGACAGTGGTGCTGGTGAAGGTTGCCATGGTGGTCTGCACCATGTCGTCGCGATCGAGATTCTGCGCGACCTTCTTGTCGGTCGTGTCATCGCGGATATCCTGCTGCGAGCTTTCATCCCACGGCCCGGCCGCAATGCACCCCAGCGCCACTGTCGCCTGCGGATCGTCCGGATAAAGCACATCCCCGGCAATCTGCTCCTCGATGAACTTGCCGTAAGGCTTATCCGCGTTGAAGGACTGGATCAGGTAATCGCGATACGGCCAGGCGTTGGGCCGCTCGCGGTCCTGATCGTTGCCATGCGTCTCGGCGAAATGAACGATATCCATCCAATGCCGTGCCCAGCGCTCGCCATAGCGCGGGCTGGCAAGCAATGAATCGACGACCTTTTCGTACGCATCGGGGGAATGATCAGAAAGAAACGCCGACATCTGCTCCGGCGTCGGGGGCAGGCCGATCAGGTCGAAGTAAACCCGGCGCAAAAGCGTGCGTTTGTCGGCGGCGGGGGCCGGCTTCATTCCTTTTTCAGCCAGCTTGGCAAAAATGAATTCATCGATCGGCGTGCGAGCCCATCCGCTGTCATTGGTTTTCGGAATATCAGGATGTGTAATCGGCTTAAACGCCCAGTGATCGGCCTTGTCAGTCGAAGAGAGCGTCGCTGCGCCGCCGAGCGCAATACAAAGTAGGGCGGGCATTGCCCGCCATATCCGACGGCGGGCAATGCCCGCCCTACGAAAGCGTTTTCGCGTCAGGAACATCATCAATCCAACACCTGCAACATCGTCAAAGACTTCACCATCGCATGATCCGCGAACTTCCAGACCACCTTCTTATCGTGCGTAATTTCAAAAGCATGCGCGCCCTGGCCTTCGTGTCCGCGCAGGAAATTGGCCACGACATAATTTCCGTTTGCCAATACCTGAAGGCTGGTGATCCATTGCAGATTCAGTTCCGGCACATCGTCGGCCTTCAGTTCCCAGACGATCTTTCCTTCAGGTGATACTTCGATGAGCCGTTTTTGTGTTCCGCCGGCAATCAGCGTATTGCCGCTTTTCAGCCGGACGGCTTCGAAAACATTTTCCACGCCTTTGTATTCCCAAACCACCTTGCCATCGCGATCGTATTCGCGCACAGCCGAGTCGCCCTCGTGGGCAACGAGGATGTGCCCATTTGCAAGCTGATGCAGCCGCCGAACCTGGTTATGCGGGGCGGCGGCGGACTTCAGGTTGATGCTCGACACAACTTCGCCTTTGGAATTCACTTCAACCGCCCGGCACGGACCTCCTTCGCCTAGGAGGGTATTGCCATTGGGCAGCCGTTCGCAACCGAGAAGTTCCTTGGCGTCACTCTTGTAATCCCAGACGACTTTGCCGTCGCGGTCGATCTCGGTAGCGCCGGTTGGCGTGCCGCTGTGGGCGTAGACAATGTTGCCGTTGGGAAGGCGCTGGAACATCACCGTCAGGCTTGGCAGCTTATGCTCCCATTCCAACTTTCCATCGGCGGAAACTTCCATCAGCCGACTGTTGCCGTGGTCGTAGGCAACGAGAAGGACGCGGTGTTTTACGGGCACAGGCGGAGCGTCGGCATGCGCGACGTGGGAAATCTGAGCCAGCACTACAATCGCAATGATGGCTTTCAGAGCGGTCGCCAGGTGAAGTCGATTCACTTTGTTCTCCGTAATGCCAATCCGAAAATGACACAACGCTCTTTCCGTTGCACGGCACCGTCGCGCCGGCCTAAACGACACTACGCGATTCGGCGCTTCGAATCTTCGTAGGGTCCGCACCGTGGACCGTGGTTTTCCGTCCTAAACGCAATGGTCCGCGGTGCGGACCCTACATGAATCGCAAAGTCATTTACTCAAACTGAGCGGTTTTTGAGAACGCTGTATTGTGACACGGCCGTCTCGGCCGTGCTCGTGACCGGGAAGCATGCAGAATAACGGCTGGCGGCGCATCTTGACTCACGGCGCCACCAGCACGGGCGGGACGCCCGTGTCACGTCAAAGCAGCAAATTTCCCCATGGATTCTCCTCGGTTTCCGCCACTGGATACGAAAACCGCTCAGTTTGAGCATTTAGCCCGAAAGCCGTTTTGTTATCACGGTGCGCATCGTTTCGATCGGCGCGTCGATCCCCGTCCATGCCGTGAATTGCGCCGCGGCTTGCCTCACGAACATCTCGACTCCGCCGATGGTTTTTGCCCCGGCTTGCCCGGCCTGGGCGAGAAACTTTGTCTGCATCGGATTGTAAACGCTGTCGAAGATCACCGAATCGGCCGACCATTTGGGCGGCGTGTCGCCGGCGGGGCTTTGGTCTATGTTCGGATGCATGCCGAGCGAGGTGGTGTTCAGATAAATCTGGCAGCAGGAGTCGCACAGTTTTTCCATGCGGGCGGCGACAACTTTGCCCGTTTTGCCAGTAAATTCCGCCGCCAGCGCCTCGGCTCGCTCCGGCGTGCGATTATAAACCACGACCGTCGCGCCGTAATGCGCCAATGCCGCGACAGCCGTGCGGCCGGTGCCGCCCGCGCCGATGACGGCCACGCGATAATCGGCCAACTTCTCGCGGGCGATGCCCAGCTTCGCGGTGATGCTGTCGAGGATGGCGGCGTAGTCGGAATTGAAGCCGCGAAGTTTTGCCTCGCCCCTCGTGCGATCGATAACGATGGTGTTGACCGCGCCGATGGTGGCGGCCAGCGGCTCAATCTCCGCGCCTTTTTCCTGGAGATATCGCAGCGCGTTTTCCTTGTGCGGAATCGTCACCGATAACCCCGCCAAATCCAACGCCTCAAACGGCACAAAGCTTTCCATGAACGCCTTGAAGCTTTCATACCCTTCGTTCACCAGCATCGGCAAATACAGACCGTCATACCCCGTTTCGTCAAAGGCGGCACTATGAATTGCCGGCGACATAGAATGCGCGATCGGCGAACCGACCACGCCATACACCTTCGTCTTCGGCCCGATGGCATCCCATCGGTAAAGGCGTTTCATGTCGGCGATCGGAATCTGCCCGGCGGCGGTCCCGCCATCGTCGCGCAGCGAGGCAAACGTCAAAAACGCGCCGAATTTTTTCGCCAGCACCCGGCTGATAAGGCCTGCCTCGCCCATGCACAGGGCGATGGTCGGGCCGGCCTTGCGCTGCAGCAGTTCCAGTGCCTCGATGTTGTCGCGAACGGTGCGCGCTTTCCAGACCACCTTGCTGACGTCGGCGGCGCTTTTCTCCAGCTCCGCCACGAT
>DASRRM010000421.1:0-5233 GCA_035695715.1 Tepidisphaeraceae bacterium | reverse complement strand
GTAGGCAGAGCGGAATAGGAAAATAAGTGGTAGGCGGCGAAAAGGTGCCGAAGCCAAAACGTTTCATCTGCCTACTGCATACTGCCTGCATATTCATCGCCCTCTGCCTATTGCCTACCGCCTACTAAATTCCAATCACGCCGCCAGTGGCTGCGTGGACAGATACAGGCTTAACATCCCGCGATCCATCTCTTCCATATCCACCAACCGGCCCGCCACATCGTATTTGTTCCCATCGATCGGCAGCACCCGGCTGATCGTCAGCCAGCCCGTCCATTCACGCTTGGGTGTCGGCTGTCCCGCGGCGGTGTCGACGAACGGGCAGATGCCCGCGTAGGCGGGAAGCTCCAGCCGAACGCGAACCTGGTTGTCGGCCCGAAACTTTGCATCGGATGTGCGAATGCGCACGCCGCCGGCGGAAATATCCACGATCTCACCCAACCGTTCCTTGGATCGGCGGTTGGAATCGACCCGCTCAACGGTGATTCCCTGCGGCTCAAGATCGTGCCGCCGAAATTCGCGCCGGTCGGCACCGCTCGATGCGATTTTCATTCCGTTTCGGCTTGATCCGTGAAGTGAGGTCATGCAAAGCTCCTGTGGTTGGTTCTTCTGGCACTGTGACTATCGGCGGACTTCGAAACCGACTTTTGTTAATTTGGGTAATTTCGGCGAATTGGGCTTAAATTCGATTATCGGGCGAAGGGTGGAGCAATTCTCGCCCGTGCCGCTGCACATTAACCAAGAACCGTCGTATACTCCTAAGAACCTCAAGCCCGTCGTTCTCCATGTGTATTTGGAGGGCAGCCGGCGTCGCAAAAGATCGCTTTTTTAACCGTGTCACGCATTCTCCTCCTGGTTTTGGTGTTCATCTGGATGGCAGGGTCGCCAGAGCCGTCGCCGTCGCGCGACGGTTGGGTGGATGTAAGTCTATTCCTCGGCTTTTACGCGGCCCTGGTGTTAATGCTTGGCATCTGGAGCCGGATGCTGGCGCGACGGGTGGCGGGGGAGAACTTTCACCGCAGCGTTCGCTGGTTTAACAAAGTGATGCTGGCCGCCCGCATCGTGGTGCCGCTTTGGTTTATCGTTGGGATCTGGGGGCTGGGATGGGGATCGGTGGTTCACATTTTGGGCGATTTCACCTATCGCTCGGTCATCGGCATGGTCGTCTGCATGCTGCCGGCGGTGGCGACGTGGATGGGGCTGTGGTGGTCGCAATATCCTGCCGAGCGCGCCCTCCGCGAGCAGAATGTTCTGGTGGAACTGGAAAACGATCTCCCTCTGTATCGCCCGCCGGCATTTAAGAGCTATTTTCTGTCCAACTTCCGCCTGCAGATTTTGTTCACCCTGGCGCCGGTCGCACTCATAATCCTGATTCGCGACGCGCTGATGGGCGCGATCCTGCTTTCGACCGGCAAGCCGCTGGGCAACGAATATCCCGCTTTGGAGGGCACGACATCCATTGTTGCGGCGGCGGCGGTCTTCCTATTCGCGCCGGCCTTGCTGGCACGTGTGCTCAACACTTCGCCGATGCCCGATTGCCCGCTTCGCGATCGTCTCGATGCGCTTTGCAAACGGGCCGGCGTTCGCTATCGCCATATTCTGGTGTGGAATACCAATAACAACGTTGGAAACGCCGCCGTCATGGGCGTTTTGCCCTGGCTGCGCTATATCCTGTTGTCGGATGTGCTTCTCGAACGGATGAACGAGAAGGAAATTGAGGCGGTGTTCGCCCACGAAATGGGACACGTCGTGCATCGCCATATGACGTGGTACGCGATCTACTTCGTCGTGGCGATTTTGGCCGCGGCGGTGGCGGCCAAGGAATTGCCGAACCTCAACACCATCGCCATGTTGACGCCAGCGGCCACGATCGCACTTTTCCTTTTATTTGGTGCGCTCAGCCGCCGCTGCGAGCGCCAGGCCGACGTATATGCCGCTCGCACCATGGAAATGCTTAAAGCCGAGCAACCGCCGGCGGCCGAGGGTCTTTATTCCCCTCAGCAATTGGCAACGTTGGGATACGCGCCCGTTACGCTTCACGGAAACGCCCGGGCGACGCCGGTGGGGGAGTACGGGGCATGGCTGTTTGCATCCGCCCTGCGGCGGGTGGCGCTCATCAACAACATGCCGCTCGATCCGCGCACCAAGCCCAAGGCCGGCGCATGGAACTATATTTCATACTATGCCGACGCCGCTTTTGACTTGGCCAGCAATTATCTGCACGGCAGCATCACCAGCCGGATGAAATACGTGGAGGAGCTCAGCGCGGATCCCCGCCGCACCGGCGACTTCGACCGCACCATGCAATTGCTTTTTTGCTCGCTGCTGGTGGCGCTGTTCGTATCGGCGCTGTTTTCGGCGGTGATTGGAATTTCGTGAATTCCGATCCAAATCACCCATGATCAACCGAACGCTTCCCTCGCCGAGCCGGCGCAAAAGTCGCTTGCGATTTCGCGATTCTGGACCAGAGCAAATTCACTTCACCGCCCGCGGTCCATATTGCATCAATTCGTCCCCAAATTCATACGCCCCTAGATCCGGCGCCTTTCCCTTAAAACCATTGTTGAACCCAGGCAGAACCTCCCCCGCGTCAATCGCGCCGCTGCCCGCCTTCAGACGAACATCGACCTTCGTATTATCAACAATCGTCCGCGGCTTGGCCGGTGGAACGACCCCGCTTAAAAAAGCCGTGGCCGGGTCGACAATCACGCAATGTTTTTCGATCGGCGATTTGGCGCGGACTTCATTGACGGTCGCATAGCGCTCGCCGTTCCACTTGATAAAGACCGGCCCGGAAAATCCGCCGAACCCGTCATGGTCGAAATCGCAATCGATCATCTTCGGCTCATAATCCATCGCCCGCCCTGAAGTTCCCAGGAAAAGATTATTGCGCGAAATGCAATGAATCACTTCATCCTCGGTCGACAGCTCGAGAAGCGTCCCATTTTTCACCACCGTATTGTGAATGAGTAATGCCCCCGATGGGCTGTTGTGAAGCTTAAAGCCTTCGGTGAGGCAATTGAAAATCACGTTGCGGTACACATAGATCGGCCCGCCATACACCGGCTGAAGGGAAACGCCGGTCAGCGTGTTGCAGTAGCGGTTGCAGAAATTCCGGGTGTTGCGTTCTGAGCCGTCCATTTCGCTGCCATCATCGAACATTTCGCTGATGTCGTTGTTGTGAAAATCAATTGCGCAGCAGACCGGCCCGTCATCGGTGTCCATGCCGTCCTTCCAATGATGGATCCGGTTGTAGCAGACGACATGGCCGCTCCCGGTGAGCCACACAGCCCGGCATTCGGGCAGATCGTGCCATTGCTGCTCGGTCACCGGCCAGGGCATCATGCCCTCAAAGACATTGTCGCTGATAAAAAAATCGCGGAGGTTGCCGGTCTTGTTTTCGGTGGCGACCACGCCGCAATAGGCGCGATAAAGATGGCATCGGCGGACGACGATCCGGCTCGATTCGTGGGCTTTGATCAGGTTATAGGCGTTGCAAACAGAAAGATTCTCAAACCAGACGTCATGAACGCCGACGGCTTCGATGGTGGAGCCGCTGAGCTTTTCGATGGGGCGCTGGCCGTCGAGAATGGCCTGCCCATCCCCAGCGCCGCGCCAGATGATCGGCTTGCCGATCTCGCCGCTGCGATCGACCACAAAGCTGCCGTTATAGGTGCCGGCATGAAGCAGGAAAATATCGCCCGGGCGTGCCGCTTTCTGCGCCGCATTAAGGCCTTTGAACGGATCGGCAACCGTCCCACTTCCGCCGCCGTCCCCAGGAATCACATGCCGCTGCGGCGCATCGGCGGGGGCCTTGGGCTCGGCGATGGTGTGCGCCTGCAGCAATTTTTCCAAGCTGCCGCCGTCAGGGTCAATCAGCTTCAGCCGCAAGTCATAGGCGGTATCCGGGTCGAGCAATAACAAACTCCCGGCGAACAGCCATCCATCGGCGGGAATTTTTACCTGGCTGGGGGGCTTCGGTTGGCCGCCTTCATCAAGATAAGGCTTGGATCTGCGTTCGACGCGAAAGAGTGGGGGACCAGAGCGCCAGTCGGTCGTTCCAGACTTGCGATAATCAAATTCAACGTGGGCATTTTGGTTGTCATCGCCGCGAATGACCCAATAAACCCCCAGGCAGCGAAGCGTCGGCGGCTCCAAGACAGGATCGCCAACGGGCGTCGAAGCGTTCTGGGCAAAGGCGGAAATGGAAAAAGCGAGCAAGACAAACGATGCCACGATGGCTGATCGAAGATTCTTCAACTGTTCAACTCCCGGTTAATAGTTACTTATGGCGGACTTAACGCAAGCGCAATCTGACGATAGCAAATTGAACAGAATGAAATACTTGCGCAATCGCAAAACGATGTTTCAGCCTGCGGTTCTCTCGCGGCATCCCGCGCCCACCGGCGATTGCCCCCTTTGCTGCCACCGCACCTATCACTTCGCCTGTGATGGCGGATCCTTGGGAGGACCGTGGAAAATATCGTCTCCGGCCAGTAGGCACGTCACGTACACGTTTACGGGCTTGTGCGGCAGGAAAACGATAACTGGCGCGGCTTCTTCCTGCATGGACATTGAGACCAGCGCGTTTTCCCCATTGCTGGTTCCCTCATGCACCCAAACCGAATCGCCCGTAGAATCCGTCCAGACCCGGCACCAGAGGCAGAATCCGCCGTAGGAAATTCCGCGCACCAGATAGGGTCGCAAAGTATCGACAGGCCGGGTGGTTGCCGAACCATGACCCTGGTCGACCTTGGTTTGAAGTAACTCGTCCGCCTCTGAGTTGGAAAGCTCGACCGCTGATCGGTCCGCCAAGCGCGGCGCGTACTTCGCCAGAAGTTCGCGATTGTTAGACCAATCAACGGCTCGAAACCGGGAATCGGGAACAACTGTCCAGATCGAACGAGCAGGATCCATAGGCAAGTTTTGCCAGGCGTGCGGCGGGGCTTGGGCGCAGCCGCCAGCGAGAATTGTCAGAAGAATCGCAGAAGTGACGATTCGCATTTCCCGCAGTATCGCAACCGAAGCAAAGAACGCAATCCTCCCTCAAACACAATCGCCCCGGTCATTCGATTGAATAACCGGGGCGATGTGATTTTATAAATGCTGGCAGTGACCTACTTTCCCGCGGGAGCAGTATCATCGGCCCAGAGGTCTTAACGGCCGTGTTCGGGATGGGAACGGGTGTGACCCCTCTGGTATGGCCACCAGCAAAGGCCAGTGCCTGTCTTTC
>DASRRM010000420.1:0-5232 GCA_035695715.1 Tepidisphaeraceae bacterium | reverse complement strand
CCCAATGCTTCCAGCCGAATCCGTTCCTTCAAAGACATCTTCAGTTTTTCCATCCCCACCGTTTACTCCGGAGGGAGGGGTGACACTTCTGCTTCGGCTAAGGGGTGACATTTCTGCTTCGGTACAACAGAGGCGCTGGCGCGAAGTCCGAATGACGAATTCCGAGTGACGAATGAATACTGCAGCGCAGGTCTCCCTCTCGCCGGCATGGTCACTTCAGTGACCGTGGTCGCACCCCTATCCACCTGCTATTTCGTCAACTCATGCAGCGAACTGACTTGCTAGCGATATAAATCCACAGCAAAGCTCCCACCCCGGAAAAAACTGCCGCGCCGTTGCGGATCATCTCATACGTGTACACTTCTTTCTCCTCAACGGTAGCCATCGCGCGGATGTTTGGATTTTCCGGGAGTGCCTGCCCATATTGCGCTTTCTGGGCTGCGAGCTGGAGATGTGAAAGCCCGGCGGCGGACAATTCGCAACCCATTGCCATTGTCAGAAAGACCAACGCCATCCGAAATCGCGGCTTTCCTGCGGGCAGATACCGCAGTGTTGCAATGCAAAAACCAGCGCCGCCCGCCATCAGAAGCGCCGAATACTGTCGAAGGTCCATGCAATACGCCAATCCCAGGACGATCGAGCCCGCGCCGCCAAGCGCGGTGATACCGATGATCAACACGACAAAGCTGGGATGGTGTACCGGGCCGTGATATTCGCCCACCTGTGTGGCGTAATTCAATTGCGGAGGTTTTGGGTCCATTGAGCGCTCACTTCCCTCGAATCTCCACAATAGCATCGCGCCCGCCGCTTGCCATCACGCGATAGATTCGCACATCGGTCGTCCCGGCGGGCGTTGTTTCCGGCAGCCACACGCGCGCTTCGCGCAACGGGGCCAGATGCCGCAGAAGCGTGGCGTCGTCGACGTGGCCGCGGTCTTCCAGCGGGCCGGCGCCGCGGCGCGATTTGGCGGGATCGGGGTCGTCTCCGATGTTGGCGAGAAATTCAAAACCCTTGGGGGCCGCCTCCTTGTTGCTCGTGTTAATGTTGCAGCCGATCAAGCCGCCATGCGCAGGCGGCATGGCTTTATTCTGCCAGACGGTGTCGGCGGTGGTGCCGGGCTGCTGCACCCAGAACTGATTGTTCAACGACAGAACGCTGGCGTTGCTTCCGTCGCCGGTGATTTCGAATCGGCAGGTGTCTTTGGTTTCCACCGGCATCAGCATGCAGGTGGCCAGCGTGAAAACGCCGTGGAAATTGTCGGCGGAAATGGTGGGCGACGTGGCGGAGGTGGCGTAGGAAAAACGGGTGGCGTCGATGCTGAGCATGCCGCTGTCGGCAAGCCGCAGGCCGCTGAGCGATTCGCTGCTGCGTTCGTGGTAGACCCCGCGCACGACCAGCCTCCCGCCGGATCGCACGTTGTATTGCCCGGCAGCCGATCCGGTTGCGCCGGTGAAAATGCTGACCTGATTTTTCGGCTCGGGCACTTTCGCATCGCCGATGACTTCGACCCAGGTTCCGTTATTGCCGCTGCCTTGCAGGGCGCGGAAAAGCACGTCCGTTTTAGACAGGCCGCTGACGCGGACGGCGGCGGTGTGGCCGGCCTTCTTGTCGAACGGGCCGCTGACGTTGAGCTGGTCGGCAAAGACGCGCCCGCCGGCCTGGTCGGCGTCGTCGATGACCATCGCACGGGCAGCGCCGGCGTTGATATAAAAGTCGCGCAGCGTTGCACGGCTGGGGCCTTGAAGCTGCAGCACGATGCCATCGGCCCGGCCGGCCCATCTCAGCCGCGTGGCCAGTTCGCCCGAGCCGTCGCCGATGATCTGCACATCCGCATCGGCCGGCACGACGATCGTTTTGGCGACGTTATATTCGGCCATCGGCAAGTGAACGACCGGGCGCTGGCCGGTGAGTTTGACGGCTTGGTCAATCGCCTGCTGAATTCCCGCGCCGCCGGTAGCTGGATCCACCTCGATCACCGGCCGCTTTTTATACACCGGCGTCTGCGGAAGCTGGGGAATGGCATCGCTGATCTGCCCGGCGTCCACCACTTTTTCCGCAACCCGCCGAAATCGGCCATGCTCCTCCACCGCATCGGCCTTGGAATAAATGTTCCCCGCCAAGGTTTGATCAGCCCAGGTCATCTTGACGCCGCGTGCCTTGCCGGAAAGGCGAAATTGATTATCGACCACCAGATACGGCCCGGCGTTTGTCAGAATCATGCCCCAGTCGCCGGTCGGGTCGATGATGCGGTTTCCCGTTGCGCTGGTTGGCGAACCCCAGGTGTGGCCGGTGGTGAAATCCATGAAGCATTTGGACCCGATGCTGGTGTTGTTCACCACGGAAAACGCCATCAGGTTATGGATGCTGACGTCCGATTCGCGCGAGTGCAGAAACAGCGACTGCCAGCAATGCCAGTTGCCCATCACGTTATGAACGCCCCGGCCGCAGTCTTCGAATTTGCAATACCAGATCCAAATATCCATCGAGTTCCACCCGGCGGTCATAACGCCGGTGTCGCAATGCAGGAACTGGCAGCGCAGCACTTCATTCTCCGCCTGTCCCTGATATTTTTCACCGCCGAAGAGCAGGGCGGTTTTGGCATCGCGGAGAATCAGGTCGCTGGTTTCATTGTTGGTGGAAAAGGCCGGGCCATATTGCAGGTCGACGTCGGCCTTGTTCTTCCCGTCGATGCCAATGCGCGAGATTCGCGAATACCAGGCATCCCATTTGAATACGGTGCCGCCGGCCTGGCCGTCCCAAATGAAGGTCGTGGTTGCCGGATCTTCGCCGACCAGCGCCACGCCCTGGCAATCGTTATGCGATTTGCGAAGGGTGTGCAGGGTCTGGGTGATGCGGTAGGTGCCCGCCGGGATAAAAAGCACGACGGCCTTCTCATGCTTCTGCAAATCGTCCAGCCCCTTTTGAATGGCGGCAGAATCGTCGGCCTTTCCATCGCCGACAGCACCATAATCCGTTTTCACATTCCGCCAGCTTGGAAACGGGCCGTTGAATTCATCATCGCTTGCCGCCGACACGAATGCGACGGCGATGAGAATGGTGAATGCGAATGCGAGGGGAACGAGTAGTGAAGGCTTGTGCATCGATGCTTCTTTCGTGAAGTGTCGGCTACTGCCTTCCTATACCTCACTTCGATTGGATTGCTGCAGGGAAAAGTAGGAATTGGACCCCCGGAAGCGGGAATTCAAATGTGCCGCCCCGGCGAGACATGATCCTGGTATTACGCAATGCGCGGGCGGGCGACGCACCTTCAGGCCTTGACATAGTGTATCCAGTACACATAATTAGCGTAATCGCTACACTTAGTCCCAGCCACACGAGGCTACGCGTATGACAACTGCAAATCTGCAATACCTGACGCGCCTGTCGTTCGCGGCGGAAAAGCTGATGGCAGACCACCCGCCGAAGTTTCGCAATCGCAACAAACAACTCGTGTTCGACATCGGATGCAGTGCTAATTCGATAATCGGCGGCACGATTACGTACACGCGATGGGGAGCGATGGTGCCGCCGGCAGAGCCCGATGCGCTGGATCGGGTAATCATTGAGGGCCGTGAAGATGTTTACGATTACATCCCTTTTCCCGGCGGAAGCCGCGCGCTGGAATGGCATGTAAATTTCGCCGATCCTCACCTGTTTTGCGCCTACGGTTCGGGCTTGCTTGCGCAGGATGAAATGCAGGTGGCGGAGCATCCGGCGCTCGGGCCTTTGCTGGAGGCGCTTTACGCTTCTGGCGAGAATCCGGTGACGGTCGAGGGATGCAAACCCACGCCGGTGCTGATTCGCGGGGCCGAGCGCCGCGTGCGAATTGCCACCGACGCCAACGCCGAGGAGGGCCGGCCGCTTGGCTTGTATGGTAATCGCTTCGCCGCGGCCGGTACGGCAGTCATCGAGCGCGCCGTAACGCGCATCGATCCGCCGACGATTACCAATTTGATCGCGATGGCCGCTCCGGCCGGTGGAAGCGGCGCGTATACCTGGGATCAAATCGATTACATTCTCGTCACTGCATTCACCGGCTTTCGAGCTGCAAAGCATGAAACGCTCGAAACACGCGGGAAAGCCGCAAAGACGGTCATCCACACTGGCTTCTGGGGTTGCGGCGCCTTCGGTGGAAACCGCGCGCTGATGGCACTTTTGCAACTGGTCGCGGCACATCTCGCCGGGATCGACTGCCTCGGTTTCCACACCCACCAGCCCGCCGGAACAGAGGCGCTTGCTCGCGCCCGCGGCGTTTTCGCGCAATTGATCGGAGGCGAGCGGCGGGTTCAATTGAGCGAAATGATCGATGCTGTTGTTGCTATGCGGTGGCAGTGGGGCGTCGGCGATGGGAATTAACAACGTATGAACACCAAGCTCAACCCCTGCGAAATTGCTCGGCGTCGAGGCGGCGGTTGTCGGCTTCGCGGTAGCGGTGGCGGACGAGGGGAATCACCCAACAACTCATGAACGTGCCCATCCCGCCGATCAGCACCAGCGGATACCAGACGCCGCGGCTTTGATGCAAGGCCAGCGCCAGCAGTCCCGCCGTAAGGCTGCCGATGCCGATGCACGCGAGCAGGGCGGTCATCGCGTAAACGGTTCCGCGGAACTTGCCGCGTGGCGCGCCCAGACCCGCCACGATTCCAAAGACCGCGCCGAACGCGCCGAAGAGAGTCCCGCCGATTGCGCCGACCCAACCCGCCTGTGATTCCGTCCACCAGGGATACATGAGAAGCTCCTTTCTATTTGTTGCTGTTGTGTTTCGCTTCGTGACGTGTGCTTTTACGAACCATATCGCGCACCGCGCGGGCATTGGACGCCGACAATTCGCCGCGCTCCACCAGCCTGGCAAGCAGCTCAGTCACCGGATCCGGCGGCTGTCCCTTGACGCTGGCCGAGAGGCGTTCGATGACCTTGTCGACGCGCAGGCGAATCGTGGGATAGCTGACGCCGTAGGAGTCAGCCAGGTCCTTCAACGATCCCGATCGGAGCACCAACTCGGTGATCAAATCCAGGTCCTCGCGCGGGAGCGAAAGCAACGGATGGCGTTCAAGCGCAGATACTTCACCATTTCGTAAATCGAAACTCATCTTTTATAATATTAAAGATTACTGGTTCATCCGGCGGAAGCGTAGTTTGTGGTTGAAAAAACGTGGACATGGCTGTCTGCTCTGGAGTTACCAAGCTTCAGAACGGAGACAAGCTCATGTCCACGAGTCTTTTGTATCACGG
>DASRRM010000419.1:0-10378 GCA_035695715.1 Tepidisphaeraceae bacterium | reverse complement strand
CGCCGCATGATGTTGTCCGCTTTTGTAGGGTGGGCGTACTCGCGTACTCGCCCACCAGCGGCCGGATTTCGGAAAAAAAGACGGTGGGCGAGTACGCCCACCCTACGGAGAAAACCGGACACTTTCATGCGGCGGGTGTATCAGGATGGCGACCGCGCAGTCGCGCCGTCAACGTGAAAAGTGCTACAGCTCAATAAATTCGTTCATCAATTCACTCAAAACAATTCACGGGCACCGAAGCCCGTGCGACTAACAAGAAAAGGAAAAGCACGGGCAGGCTGCCCGTGCCACTGAAAGCTATGATCTACGCAACCACATCAAAAACAATCAATGTCGCTCCGCCGGGGGCGCTGGTGAACAATGCCTCGGTTTCCGTCACGGCAGTCGACCGCCATGGCTTTGACTACGCCGTCATTCGGCTGATTCTCGGCTCGACGGACATCGCCCTGACGGCACTGAAGCTTCAGGAAAGCGATGACAATTCCACCTGGTCCGACATCTCCGGGCTGGATTACAGCAGTTCGCCCGCCACGCTGCCGACGGCCACCGACGACAACCACGTTTTCAGCTTCGACGTCGATCTTCGCGGGCGCAAGCGCTATTTGAAGCCGATCGTGACGGTCGGCAGCGGAAGCAGCGGCGCATACGTGGCGGTGCTGGCCGATTTGTTCCGCGCCGAGCAAGCGCCCCATGATGCGACCTCGCGCGGATTGGCGGGGGCGCTGAGCGCATGAGCGCAGGTGCGCCCGCTTGCATTCCGGGACCTGCCTACAACTCCGTTTTGCGCAGAGAACACAGAGAAACAGAGGGCGCAGAGGAAATCTAACTCTGTGCTCTGGTGTGTCTCGGTGATCTCTGCGCAAAATGGAATGGCTTGGCGACGGGTGTCTGCGGCACGGCCAAAAACGAAGAAAACCGCCGCAGACGCACACGGCGGCTCCCGTATTAAAATTGAAAATGGTTCCGTCAAAATCGGGCGAGCTGTCCTTGGCCGCCCGCGCTTAGGGTGCGAAACCGCCGAAATACAAAATCGCCAGCAAGACAAGCCAAATGACGACAACGCCCAGGAATACCTCCACGATCCAACTGCGAACCCAGGCCAGCCAGCTTCGCGGCGACGGCATTGCGGGGCTTGCGTAATCCAGCGTGTGTTTTTTGGGTTCACTCATTGTGATCCAATGCCATTCCGCCGCGGCATTTGTCCACTTCTCATCATCCACCGCCACGAGGATACCTTCCATGCCCGACCTCATCACCCCATCGCGCGCTGCGCAGAACCCAACGTTGGCCGCGCTCAATTCTTCCAATCCGGCATACCTGGCTTCGCTCATTACCGCCGCCAGCGATGCGGTGCGGCGGGAATGCCGGCGGGAATTTACGCTGGCTTCCTATACCGAATACCACAGCGGCGGGATTTTCATTCATGAGCCGCTGCGGCTGCGGCAATTTCCCGTCGCCGAGATCACCCGCGTTGCCGCCGGGCCGCGGCCGGCGCTTCTCGTGCAGAATACCGACGCCATCACCAACCAACGGGCAACCGTCGAAACCACGGCGACATCCCTGCGGCTGGTACGCATCGCGTCGGCGGTGCTGTCGAGCAGCGATTTGCTATTCTCGGCTTATCCTACAATCGCAACACTTGCCGCCGCCGTGAATGGCCTGGGCAACGGATGGTCAACCACCATCCGCGGCGATTTTGGCAACTGGCCGTCGGCGGACTTTAAGCCGATGCAGGGAGCCGTCAGCGCCTTAAATGGCGGGCGCGATCTGGAGCTTTACACCGAGGACGTGCAGCCATTTCTGGCCGGCCCATACTCGGCAGGCGAAGCCGAGTGGGAAGGCTTCGAGTGTGCCGCCGGCTGGCGTCTGGACGAGGAAACCGGCGAGCTTTTCGGCCGCTTCCCCCGCGGCCAGCTCAACATCCGCATCGATTACCAGGCCGGCTATGCCACGGTGCCACAGGCCGTTCAGGAAGCCTGCGTGCAGACGGTGCAGGACCTATACCAGGCGGCTTTGGTGAACAACACGCTGCAAAAAGCCACGCTGGGATCGAGCAGCATCACGCTGAAGGACACCAGCACCGCGCCACAAATGTCGCCGAAGGTGCAGTTGCTGCTGGCGCCGTATACGGATTATTCGAAGGTGATATTTCGGTAACATCCAGTGGCACGGGCTTCCAGCCCGTGCAGAAGAAGCTCATGTCACCTTTTGGTTCGCACTCGACCGACCGCATCCGTCCGCAGCGCGAAACGTCTTTTCTATTACGAAGCGGTGACGATCTATCCCGAGCCCTCGCGCTTGATTCCTTGATAGCCGAGGGCGGAAGCCCACGGTTCCGCAGCCCCGGGCGTCCGTGGGCTTCCGCCCTCGGCTATCAAAGAGCACTGATGCAACACGACGATGTTGCGCGAAAACGTTGCAAAATGTTGCGCCGGACAGATGAAATGACCTTGCGCGATTCGTGTAGGGTCCGCACTGCGGGCCATCGCATTTGAGGCGGAGAAGACGGTCCGCTACAAAAGTCTGGTTGTGGTCTGCATAAACAATACCGTACGAGGGCGAGCTCGTAGGGTCCGCAAGTCACTACGACGCGATGCGAATCTTCCGCGGTACAGCACCGCATTCCGGGCAACGTTCCGGCGTGGCGCGGAGGTCGTAGCGACATTTGGCGCAGACGCCTGGTTGACGCTTCAGTCTCCGTTTGAGCATGATTGAAAACAGGATAGTTGGCAATATCGCGAGAATTCCGCAGATGAAACCCACCGGGAGACCAGCAAAGACCTCTGATAGGCCGCCATTTCGGTATTCGTTGCATTGAAAACCGCGAGGCGATAGCCAGATCCACGAATTGTTCATCCATGCCCTATCCCCCTCCCAATAAACGGCAGCCCAGCCCGGGTGCGGAGCGGTGACTGCTGGATCCAATGGAATCATGGCGCCGGGACCGTAAATGTAAAAGTAATGGATGAAGACCAGTCCCTTTCCGACGAGAAGAACACCTTCGACGTCCTGCATGATCGGGTAGCCTGCAGCGTTTTGGGGATCCTGATTTGCAACGTAACGGTTAAAATCGATCCCTTCGCAAAAATGGTAACTGAATATCCATAACCCGCTCATCCCAAGGCACAGGGCCAGCGAGAGCACGGAAAGAGTTGTAAAGATCCGGCGAATCATCGCTTCCCGTCACCTTTTAGTCATTAAGATCACGTTTTACTCTTTACGCATTATCTTTTCATCGCGTTCCCCTTTTCACTCATCAGCTCGCGTAGTTACCTCAACGCGTCAATGCAGCCGCGCAACATCACCACCGCTATCCCAGCAAAAATAATGATCAGCGGAAAGTCAATCAGGAAGTGCAGCGCCGCGTCCAACCATCGATTGCCGAACCAACAAGAGTTTGGCCGCAATCCAGGCCGGGCGTAATCGAGCGGCACCTGGCCCTCATCGAAGTTCGGAAACTCCGGCTCATCGCTCATTCCCACATTGTACTCTGCTCCACGAGAACGCCACCATGATCTCATCTCTCCTCGACCGCCAACTTTCCCTGCAGCGCCAGCAGATCACGCCCGACGCCAGCGGCGGATCTTCGCGCAGCTTTACCACGCTGCAAAGCAATCTTCCCTGCGCGATTTCACCCGCGTCGGCGTCCATTGCGGCCGACTATGCCCGGCGCGACATGGTCGTCGACAGCCATGTTTACACCACGGCCGACCTGGATTCGCTGATAGCCGGGGGCGTGAAACTCGGCGACCGCTTCACCGACGGCACGAATTATTACCTCGTGAAAGCCGTGCTGAAATCGGCGAACAGCGCGGTGAGTAATGAGGTGATTTATCAGGTGGATTGCGAACGACGCCTGTAGCATTCACAGTGGCACGGGCTTCCAGCCCGTGTTTTCTCTCCGCAAATAAACCGCCTGCCTTTTATAAAACTGAAACGATTAATAAGGACACGGGCAAGATGCCCGTGCTACTGCCATGTCTTCCTACTTCTGGTCCTCAACCTCCTCCACCGATCCCACCGTCGGCGCCAACTGGACGAAATCCGATGGCACCACCGGCGCCGCCCCCGCCAATGGCGATGATGTTTATATCCAGGCCATTCCCGGCGTGGTGCTGGCGAATATCGCCGCGGCGGATATGTCCGGCGTCACGCTCAACAGCCTCACCATCAGCCAGACTTTCGCCGGAACCATCGGCACCGCCGACACAACCAGCGGCGCGTATTTTGGCTACTGGAAAATCGGCGCAACGACCTGGACGATCGGCGCGCCGTCCGCCGATGGAATAACCTACAGCGGCTCGGGCCGGATCAAGCTGAACTTCGGCTCGGCGGCGTTTACGGGGACAGTTATCGCCACCGGCTCATCTGCCGATGAAGGCGCAGAGCCGGTCCGCATTGTGGGAAGCAATTCCGCCAGCAAACTGGCCGTTCTTGGCGGTCGCGTTGGCGTGGCAACGAATCTGCCGGGGGAAACCGCCACGCTTGGCGAAGTCGACCTCGCCGGAAGCGGCGCGATCTGCAATCTCGGCCCCGGCGTCACCTGGACCACCGCCAACGTCGCCGGCGGCGGCACGCTGACGCTCAACAGCGGCAGCAGCGGGGCGCTGTCAGTCGCGTCGGGCGCCAGCGCGTTCGTGCAAGGCCCGGCGGCCGTCGCAACGGTAAACGCCGGGGGAAACCTGACGCTGAATCATCGCCCGGCTTCGGGCGCGGGAATCACCACGCTCAATCTTTATCCGACCGGAACGGCCGATTTCTCCGGAAACCCCGCCGCCATCACCGTCAGCACGGTCAATCATTACCGCGGCGGCGTGATTTCCGCCAACCCGGCCAATCCATCGCATCTGACGGTCACCACGCGGAATCTGGTGAACTGCGGGACGCTGACGAGCAGTTGAGGAAATGCTGAAAGGGAAGGGCTGAAATCCATCGCGCGGCAATTAGATGGATGTGGCTGTGCGTGGAATGACTCCACATTCCGGGCATCGATCGACCGAGGCGCGGAGGTCGTAGCCACAAGCTTGGCAGTGGCCACGATGCCGTCTGACGATCTGGCGCAGGCGCCTGGCGGCATCGGCGATTGGGAGAACTGAAAGAAGGGCGAGCGGGTAGAGAAAGTTTAGTGAAATCGCCGTCGCGCGGTGTTGGATGAACTGCACATCCGTGAAGCCGATTCCGGCGTGCGACCATTGGCGCCAGGATTTTGGTTCATCATCAACGCCTACCAACTGTTGCAGTTGATTTTCATCCCGCGCGGTCGAATGGATCCAGACACCTTCGGGAACTTCCCCGAATTCAGCTGTCACCACGTCACCGCGGTCGAACTCAATGCGGAAACGCCCACCCGCAGTCGTGAAATGCAGCGATTTATTTGGGCGAACGAGCAACGCTGCCGTGGAAGCATCGTCGCCATCGGAAAATGAGGAATCGAACAAAGGATCCTTTATCCGCGCATGCCGAAGCCAATAAACCGAGTCGCTGCTCCAATAGCTCCTTACAAACAAGAACGCACTTATCGCAAGAAGCAGCAACGTGAACGAGTAAACCCATCTGACGATGCGCTGGACCATCGTCAACATTATATCCCAGCGACATTGCACAAGGTAGAACACCATGCTGCCACTCCTCAACGCCATATACAGTCATTTTACCGCGACCCTGGCCGTCACCTTCCCCAGCGGCCTGCATCGCGACCAGGCTCCAGAAGGCGCCGCCATGCCCTACGTCGTCTCGCGCATTGTTTCGTCGAAAACCGAACTGGCCTACGGCCCAGCTTCGCGCACCACGACGCAAATCAAGCTCAGCGCCTTCGGTATAGGTCACGACGCCACCGGCGCGCTGGCCGATCAGTTGACCAGCGCATTCGATTCGACGCTGCTGTCGCTCTCCAGCGGAACCAACGACAGTGTGGTTCGCCTGGGCGAGCCTCTTCCGGCGATTCATAGTCATGATGGGCAGGGGAATGATGTATGGGAATGGGCGGTGGTGTATGAATATGGAGTGGTGGATACCTGATGGTGACTGCGTCTCACCCACGATCCGTGAAACTTTGGTAGGGTGGGCGTACCCGCCCACCATTTCCTCGCCCGCGACGCAATCGTGGTGGGCGGGTACGCCCCCTACGAAAGCTTAGGTTTCCATACAGTGTGGCGCGGAATGATGTGGCGCAAAAATGGTGCGCTTTGTGGCGCTTTCTCTGATAACGCCGGTTCTGAGGTACTCCGAAGAACCGGGTCGCCCGCGCGAAAACCCGGCTCTTCGGAGTACCTCAGAGCCGGCGTCGAAGGAAAAAACCTTACCCCAAGCGCACCGCACCACTGACCACTGACAACCCGCAACTGACCACTGACCACTGACCACCAACAACTGACCACCAACAACTAAAATGACCATCACCGAAGACCTCATCCTCGGCGCAAGCTATTCCTACACCAAAACCGGCCCGACCCTCGTCCGCATGTTCGACGTCGGCGGCCTGACTCCCGGGAAGGATACCCTCGCCCAGGCGGCCATGGCCGTCGACCCGGCTTCCAATGCGCGCATTCCGCGCTATGGGCAGGCACATCCGGCTGTTCCCGGCCTGTTCGCGATCAAAATCGACGCTGAGCCGATCAGCGGCTCGGCCACCGCCGCCCGCGTGAAGGTGCAATATGGCACGCCCGCCGACGCGCCGGTTCCCGGCAGCGTGCAGGTCCGCATCGGCGGATCGAGCGGGCATAAGCTGATGACCCAGCTTCCCGATGGCTCGCTCATCGTGCTGCAATACACCGATCCCGACGGCAACGCCTTGCAGGACCACGTGCAGATTCCCATCCTCGCCGCCAATACGGTTCTGGAGATCACCCGCCAGGAATCCGCCAGCCCATTGCGGCTTTCCGAAACTTTCCGGCGAACGGTCAACGCCTCGCCCTGGCAGGGGGGAGAGGCAAAGACATGGCTTTGCCGGGGAATCGATGCAGTGAGCCAGGGCGGGCTGTCGCGATATGAGGTGCGGTATACGTTTGAGTATGATCCCGATGGATGGGAGCGGGTGGAGTATTTTATGGATCGCTATACGGGAAAGGTGCCGGATGATGTGAAGGTGACCACGGCGGGAACTATGGGAGTGAAACGGGTGTTGCCGTATGCAATGAAGGATTTTTCGCAATTGGGGTTGCCGAATGTGTGAGGCGGATTAGAGGAATTCTTCAATGAGGATGCGTGCGCAAGAAAGGCAAAAGTCCGATACCGATCCCCAGGAAGGCAAGCAGCATGGGCAGAAGGTAAAGGATGATCAATGCGCGCCGCTGGCGTTTTGTCAGCAGGTCGTGGTTCTTGTCCAGATAGAAGACCGCCGGGATGGCGCAAAGAAAGCCTTCGGCCAGGACGAGCGGCAAGCCGCCGACCAACGCGCCGACTACGTCGCCGCCGCAGCCGTCGAGGAAAACGAATCCGCCGACGAGCAGGCCGAGGAGATTGAGCGCCACGATCGCGAAATATCCCATTCCGGCGCGTTTGGGCCTGAAGCTTCCTCCATGGGCGAGCGATTGATAATCGAGTTGCGGCGGCATGTACTTCAATATAACCGGGCGCGGGGAAGCAAACATTTCGGCGCCCTGTTTTCGTGACACGGGCGTCCCGCCCGTGCGTCAAACTTCGCGGCCGGATTGCATCTACTTGATAGAAATGCTCTTCAACTTCGATTGAGGCACGGCCGAGACGGCCGTGTCAGGACGAAGGCTTGAGTCAGGGCATGTGTTGTGTGATTGCGATCCCTAACGTGGCACGGGCGGCCCGCCCGTGTTTTTGAATTGAAGACACGGGCGAGCCGCCCGTGCCACTTCGCGATTTTCTCGCTCGAATAGGTTATGCTGGAGTTCCTTCATGAAGCGCCGGCTGCTATTAATTCTCCTGACAATACTTTTGTTCCCACTGTTTCTTGCAACGATCGGATTGTGGGAAAGAAGTTATCGGCTCAGTGAGGGCTTTAGTGGTTCACGCGCTGGAACCTATTACCTCCTCCGCTCAATTCCCGGTCGCATGAGCGTTCTTTTCGTGTTTCACTCGGCGGGATCAGATTGGTTTCGACGACTTGATCCAGTGCCGCGAACGAACGTCGATCCGCAGAGATTGGGAATCGCTCCTGGCTCATTTGCGGCGACAGGAATGTTCGATGCTTCGGCAAAAGTGAATTTCCTGGGTTTTTATTGGGTGAACGGCAATCAGGAGGAAAGCGACTGGCGTTCAGATGCGCACGGTAATATCACGATGATCCAAACCCCGTCCACGCTTGCGATCGTTCCATTCTGGTTCATCGCCCTGCTGAGCGGCTGGCCCCTGCTGCCGTGGACTCTGATTATCGCGCGGATGTCTCGCAAGGTATCCCGCCGCAGCCGGGGTGTCTGTTTCAAATGCGGCTACGACCTTCGCGCCACCCGCGATCGATGCCCCGAATGCGGCACGCGGATTTCGCGGGCGCAACAGTGTGAATGATGCGCGAAACTGTTGCATTTTGGTGCGCGGGCGCATCGGTTTGTTTGCCTCGCCATTGTTCAACATCCACACCTTCTCGTCATTCCAATCGACGAGGATTTCATCATTTCATGAGCGACTCAAATTCATCAACTTCATCCGCCTCCGCGTCCGGCGGCGCAGGCGAAATGACCTTCCCCCACGTCTACGACGGCTACGCCGAGGGCGATCATCGCGGCTGGCCGGCGCATGTGGAGAAGTTCATCGCCATCATCCGCAGCGGCCCAGCGTCCGGCGGGACGGATTACGCCGACGCACGTTATTACCTCGACCGCGCACTGCCCAAGCCGACATCGGCAAGCAAGGATTTGCTATCGGCGGCGGTCGATCATCTGCCCGGCGTGGCGCAGACTATCACGGCCACGAATTTGGCCGAGCTTCCGCTGAATTCGCACCTGCTTGCCGCGGGGACGGCGGTTCAGGTGTTCGCGGTTTACACGCGAGCCTCGCCCGGCGCGAAGATGTATGTCTTCGAGCAATCGCCCGAGACAGCCGTCATCGTGCAGATCAGTTCCGCCGCCGCCGGCGCCGGGGAATACAGCGGGAAAATCCTCGGCGGGGTGGCGTCGGCATCGGCTTCCGCGGATCTGGCGATGCCGATGGGATTGACCGTGCCTTCAGCCGACAATGCGCTGATTCTGAATGTGGAAGAGCAGTCACTCAGCGGCCATCGGCTTGCGGCCGGTGCGTATGCAGTGGGAATCATCCGCGGCGCGACGGCGGACGTTCCGCCGAAGCGCATTGTGCTGATTCGCGGCGCGCTGGGCCGGGTCGATTCGCCGACAACGTTGGGCAGCACGTCTGATGCAAGCGAATCGGCCGAGACGACGACCTGGTCGCGCGATACGGATGCCACGCCGCTGGATTTATATGTGACATGCCGGGTCGTCTACAACCCGGCGGGCGATCAGACGCTGTACGCATTTTTGCGGAAGTGTTCGTTCGATGCCCGCGGGGAGTTGGTAAGCGTTGGAGAAGAAACGCGGGTGACGGTGGATGTGACGGAGGTGTGTTCGTGAGTGGCCGGAAAAATACCGTAATGTGAACAGGCTGGACGGTTTGAAAATGAGGCTATACGATCGACACCCACATTCCAGGGATCGATCTAAAATGATTGAAACAAGGCCAATTGTACCAGGGTTGTTCAAGCAGCCCGTTGTCGCCCATATCGTCACGCTTACTCCTTCGCTCGCCGACGAAAAGATGATGGGTGAATGGTGGGGCGAGGATTGTCTGAGGCGGCCGCTGAATCCGCTCCCAATCGACCGGTATTGGAATTGGAATTCGCACGAGATTTCGTACGGGGATCGTACTCTTACCGCTGAGAAGGTTGCAGTGGTGACGGGAGCAGGAGAGGAGTTGGCCGTTCAGGGTGCGATGATGATCTCGTCAGAGCCTGTGGCGAGTGTTACCGGACGTCCCTGCCTCCTCCTCGAACTTCTCTTCACAGCCCCGAGAAACCGCCCTGATTTGCGCCGCGATGAACAACAATATGTGGTGGGCGTGGGTACTCAGTTGCTGATTTGGGCCGCTTGGTACAGCTGCAAGCAAGGGTGCGACGGGCGTTTGAGGCTTGATGGCAGTCCAGACTTCCTGACTTGGTACGAAAAAAGAGGTTTGCAAAGGGTCAAGCTGGACCCTATTGTGTACGAGGATGTAACGTACACCCCAATGGAACTTTCTGAGCAGGCTGCTGAAAAACTGCTGGTGGCTTGGGACGAAAGCTAGTGGCCCTGGCCAGAAGTCCTGCAACGAATTCGCTCGCCTATGATTCCGAGAAGGAACGAAGCCCTTTCGGAACGGAGGCCGAGCCATGCGGGGTCGAAGACCACATGAAATCCTGATCGACGACGATGATCTGCCC
>DASRRM010000418.1:0-40393 GCA_035695715.1 Tepidisphaeraceae bacterium | reverse complement strand
CGGCATTCGTGATTCAAAACAGCCCGGCCGGGGCGAGCGCCGTGGGAAACGCATCATTTGGTCCTTTAATCGGCTGTGGCGGAATCACCCCCAGCGCCGAAACCACCCTTCAAATCTACGGGAGCACTTCCACCGACAGCGGCTACTTCACAAATGGCGCAGAGCCTAACGGAGCGCCTTCCACCGGTTCATTAAACCTGGCTTCGGGCAATCCGATCGACGTGACGATTACCTACAACGGCTCGTTAATAACGCAAAGCCTTGTCGATACCGTCACCGCCGCATCTTTCAGCGCATCATATCTTGCGAATCTTCCGTCGATCGTCGGCGGCGCAACAGCGTACGTCGGCATATCCGCGGGGAATGGTTCCCAGGAAGCGGCCACTCAAGAGATTTCGAACTTTCAATTTGCGTCCAAGAGCACGTCGGTTGCGAGTTTGAGTAGTTCAGCTTCGACCGTCGCTTCCGGAACCTCGGTGACGTTCACCGCGACTGTCGCCTCAGCAAGCGGAAGCGGTCCGACTCCGACGGGAACTGTCACATTCAATGATGGGAGCAATTCGCTGGGGACCACGACACTGATAAACGGCACAGCCGTCCTCCCCACCACCGGGCTGCAAACCGGCGCCAACACGATTACCGCCGTCTATAGTGGCGATGCAACTTACACCGCCAGCACCTCCTCGCCGGTGACAGTAAACGTTGGAAGCGGCGTTCTCGCCGGTTCCACGACGACAATCGGCAAATCCTCCGGATCGATATTGCTCGGCGCCACCGAAACCCTCACTGCCACCGTCGCGCCTGCCGCTTCAGGTCCAACGCCAACCGGCGACGTGCAGTTTTATAACGGCTCATCCCCATTCGGGTCGGAGGTGCTGCTCCAGAATGGCAGCGCAATCTATCCGACATCATCTCTCCCCCTTGGAACGGACAGCATTACCGCGCACTACCTCGGCGATGCGATTTATGCCCCAAGCATATCGACCGCAACAACGGTCGTCGTTGCAAAAGCGGCTGCGAATGCGACCGTGTCGGCCTCGCCAACGGCGATTACTTCCGGCGATTCGGTCTTGCTGACCGGGAAAGTTTTACCGGCTGTCAGTGGAGGGGCCATTCCCACGGGAACAGTCACATTTATCGACAAGGGAACTGTAACGCTCGGCACGGCTATGTTGGACGGAACCGGAACCGCAACGCTTTCCACAATCACGCTGCCAGTCGGAACTGACGCGATCACCATGACCTATCCCGGCGATGGAAATTACAACTCCGCCGCTTCCACCGCCGCAAATGTCCAAGTCAACGCCGGCCCTTTTGCGCCTGTTATCACCACGCCGTCGGTTGATGAATCAACACCGATCGGCGGCACCGTCACGTTCAACGCCGCCGCCGATGGAAATCCAACGCCGACGATCCAGTGGCAGATCAGCAGTGACGGGACGAATTTCAGCGACATCCCCGGCGCGACGTCGGACAGTTACGCCTTCATACCCACGGCTGCCCAGGATCAGGACAAATTCCGGGCCGTGTTTACCAATTCGGTGGCACCCACGGACAGCCCGGCCGCCACACTGACCGTCACGTCGCCGCCAGTGGTCACGGTGCAGCCGACTTCACAAAACGCGGTGGTCGGGCAATCGGTGACATTTACCGTCGCCGCCACCGGCAACCCCACGCCGTCCATTCAATGGCAGAGCAGCACCGACGGCGTCAACTTCAGCGACATCCCCGGCGCAACATCATCCTCGTACACCTTCACGGCCCAGCTCAGTCAAAACCAAAACCAGTTCCGCGCGGTACTGACGAACCCCGCCGGATCGACCAATTCGTCGACCGTCATCCTCGCGCTGACAAGCCTCTCAGCGGCCAACGTCACCACCGGCGGGGGGGCGGGACAACCCATCACCGTCGTCTACAGCGGCGTCTCCGGTGCAATCAATGTCTCGACCATTTCCGCTTCCAATCTCACCGTTACCGGACCGAATAATCAGACCCTCGCCGCAACCGTTTTCAACGTGGCGGTGCAGGGTAATGTGGCGGTTGTCACTTATCTTGTCGCGCCGCCGGACGGCACATGGCAGCCATCAGACAACGGAAACTACTCCGTCACCGTTAATTCAGATGCCGTTACCGACGTCAACGGCGTCGGAAGTGTTACGGCCGCCAGTTCGTTCACCGTCGATGCCACCACATATCTTGTTGTCTCGATTTCGAGCAGCAATACCGTAGCGGTCACTGGAAATTCGGAAAGCTTTGTCGCGACGATATCAACCGCCGCCGGCGCACCTGCCCCGACGGGAAACGTTACCTTCTACAGTGATGGAACGGCCATTGGCACCGCGCCAGTCGACGCCGACGGCACGGCAACCCTCACCGGCGATTCGCTCGATCTGGGAAATCATGCTATCACCGCCAGCTACAGTGGCGATTCCACATATCCAGCCGTTTTATCTGCCACGCCAATGGTTCAAACCGTCGCCACGCCATCGCAACTGACGCCAGTGGTAAGCGGGCGTCTGCCCGCGCTGGTAATTGCCGGTCAAAAAACGGTGATTACCCAAACCGTGAACATCACCAACGCCACGACCGCGTTCAAGGGCCTGGTGACGCTCTCGGTCTATCTTTCCACGGACGTCACGATCAATTCCAGCGCGACCCTGCTTCCCAACACCTTCTCGAAGATATTCAACCTAAAGGCCTCGGGTCATGCGCCTTTCCATCTTCGCCTGCCCGGCGGCTTTCCCGCCGATGTCCCGGCTGGCACCTATCACATGATCGTCGTGCTGAAGGACCCCTCCGGCGCGATGAGCCAGTCGGCTTCTGCCACGACAGTCGTCGTGCAACCGCCGAGGATTGATCTGGCGGGCGTCAGCATCAAAACACCCGCCGCTGAGAAACCCGGCAAGCCGCTCAGCGCCACGATCACCATCACCAACAACGGCAACGTCCCCGCCCATGGCCCGCTTCTGGTGATTGGCTATTCCTCATTGAGCGACACCTTCGACCAGACGGCAACTGAGGTGAAGCGGATCACGAAAACGATAAACATCAAGCCCGGGAAATCGACCCGCATTGAACTGACGGGCATCGTGCTGTCCTCCACCGCCGGGTCGCAATTCCTGATCGTGAAAGTCGACCCCAACGATGTTTTTGGCGACGTCAATCTGGTTAACAATGTCATCTCCAGCACGCCGGTGGCGGTGGGATGATTCGTCCTGGGGCAGTTTCAAAGCTTCGGAGTCGGGCCATGGCGGCCCGGCTCCGAAGTCATTGATGCGTTCGGCAAAAAAAACGAGGTGCCAGGACGGAGGTCCGGTGCTCAAGGCTGCCGATAACGGATTACAGGCATTCTTCGGGTGAAAACGGGATGATTCATCTGTGGTGCGCGCCGACGCCGGTATCAGCGGGTCCTAAAAGGGCCGTAGTTGCTCTGGGGCGTCAACCGATATAGAATATTGAGTGTAGTATATGAAAGTACTACACGACACCGGGGGCGATCGGTTTCGACCGGATGGCTACGGTGGCGGTGGCATGCCGAGGACGCTCGTATGGCCTCGTTAAACTCTCGAGCAAATCATAACTGCCAACACCAATGATGTTGCAGGCCGAGTCGGCTTTGCCGCCCCGGTTCGTATGGCTGCCTAATTAAAGGCATCCTCGGCACGACCTGATGCCCGCGTCAGGCCGGCTGAAAACAGCGGGCTAGCCTGCGGATTCGGACCTTGGTCCGCCGGCGAAATAAATGAGGACTGGACCCTGCCGCAGAGTGTTGATGCCCGGCGGCGGGGTTGAGATCAAAACATCAACTATGCATGTAGAGGCCGCCATTCGGGACGTCTCGGGACGAGGGTTCAATTCCCTCCGCCTCCATTCGACTCGCTGCGCTCGCTCATGGCGGGCCAGCGTTGTGGGCACAGGGGAGCTGCTAAATTGGGGCAGGATCTTCCCGCGAGGCGGCAGTTGCATTCGCTCACGACCGGCTCAAATAATCCCCAGTCTCCGTGCTGATGCGGATCACCTCGCCGACTTCGATGAATGGCGGAACGTGCGTCGTTAAGCCGGTTTCCATCACGGCGTCTTTCATTTGGTTGGTGGCGGTGGCCCCTTTGATGCCGGGCGCGGTGTCAGCCACTTTCAAATCGACGGTTTTCGGCAGATCGTAGCTGACGATCTTCCCCTCGTGAAATAGCGCCGTCAGCGGCGTGTTGGGTTTGAGGTATTTAATGTCATCGCCGAACACTTCCTTCGAAATGGTGTCCTGAGAATAGGTTTCCAAATCCATTAGGATGTGCCCTTCATTATCGCTGTAAAGATACTCCACATTCCGGCTGTCGAGCGTGGTGGTCTGAATATCGTCGGTCGCGCGGACGCGCTTGTCCTGGATCGTTCCCTTCAGGACATCGCGAAGCTTGAATTGCACCATCGCCCGCAGGTTTCCCGGGGTTTTGTGATCTGCGCCGGTCACGACGTAAAGCTTGTTGTCGACAATGACGGCGGTTCCCTTGCGAATATCGCTGGCTCGCATTAGTTTTTTCTGCCTTTGTTGGTGCTGAAAAGATTTCCCGAGGACCAACCCGAAACGGCACTCGACCCTTTTCGGTTCGTCATCAGGACGTCAGGACAAAGCCCCCAAACTGTATGTAAAACACCGCGGGGGTCAATTGTGCGCAGCAAACACGCTCACAGCGCCGAGTCAAATCCAACGCTCGCCAGCGAAAGGCAAACGCGTGAACATCCAGACTGAGCGCCTTCTCATCCGCGAGCTGACTCTGGCCGACGCCGACGGCTTGTTTCCCATATATTCCGATGCGGAGGTGCGGCGGTTTATTGGCGGGGAGCCGACGAAGACGTTGGCCGAGCAGCGCCAGCAGCTTGCCGCGACGCTGGAGCGGCAATCCCGCGAGCAGCCCGGCTATGGCCGATGGGCGGTGCAAAGACTGGCCGACGGGCTCCTCGTTGGCATCGTCATTCTCAAGCATGCGCCCGACGGCCAGGGATGCCCGCTCCCGGATGTGGAAGTCGGCTGACATCTCGGGCGGTTCGCCTGGGGCAACGGCTACGCGACGGAGGCCGCCAGTGCGATACTTCATCACGCGCGACACGCGCTTAAGCTGGCGACCGTTTATGCGATCGTTCATCCGGATAACGTGCGCTCGATCCGCGTCGCCGAACGGCTCGGGATGAAGCCGCTGGGGCGGACGAGCCGGTTTTATGGCAAGCAGTGCCTGCACTTTGCTTAATCAGATAAATGCTATTGCGATTGACGCCGGGGCGAGAAGACGTTGCTCTCGAAGCCGCGAAGTTGGAGTGCCGGAGTGCCCCGTTAATCATGCCGGGCTATCCAGCCGCCGGCTTGCTACGATGCAGCCATTAAACACCTGATAGAGATCTCAATTCATGGAAATTTGTCTAACCGTTGGTTCGTTTTTTTGGCGTTGCTTTCGCCTAATAGTTCGGAGATGATCCATCTTCACTTGGCTTCGCGCCTGCGCTGGCTACGGAAGGTGAGGATTTGCATATGAAGCGTCTCGCAATCATTGCGGCTGCCGGGGTTTCGCTTTGCGCTGCCGCTGCGCGTGCAGGAACGATTTTGGACGATACATTCACCTATTCCGGCGGACCGGGAAGCACCACGCCGTATGTCAATAATGCAAGCATCATCGGACAGCAGCCCGATACGGCGAATTTGCCCGGCGGCGTTTACAGCCAAAGCAACAGCGCTTTTACCAGCAGCATTGACACCAATGGCGTCGGCCAGCCGGTTCCATCAGACCTGCTTGGCCCGCAAAACGCGCAGTACGTTCCGTTGCAAAGTAATGGAATCTACGTCGAGCCGTCGTCGTTGACCGTTTCGATGGATATTCGGTTGGGGTCCATCGCCGGCACGGATGCCCCCATGCGCGGAATGGCGCTGGGGTTCGATGCAACGAATTCAGCCAATACGCCGGATGCCGGCAATGGAATCAACGGCGTTCTGCTTGACACTCAGGGAAATCTCAAGCTGATGACCAGCACCGTCAACGGCGGCCTGCCGACCACCACAACGCTCATTCCCTATAGCGCGGCGAGCTTCGGCGGAAACGCCTTCAGCAACAACACATTTTACACGCTTCAATATTCGGTCGATACCACGACGGGCGCGATCACTAACCTCTCGCTCTTTAACACCACCGGCAGCGAAAGCCTGGCGGCCGCTGGAATCGTTGCCGCCCTGACCGGCTCTGGGACGAATTACCTCGCGGTTCAATCCTCGGGAAATGACGGCAATGCCCAGGGGGCCATCGACAACCTCATGGTCTCCTCGCCCACGCCTGAGCCGACAAGCATCGGCCTCCTGGGCCTGGCAAGCCTCGGCTTGCTCATCCGCCGGCGTCGAAACTAAAGGGCGGGATCAACCGACCAGGTGCCTGAGCCATTTCGGCGGGGTGACGGTCGAGAATTCCCGTCGTAGTTCACCCACCACCTGAGCTGAGCGCCGGCCCGGGATTTCGAGTTATTCTTCGTGTCTTCTTTCGCAACGTCGCGGCGTCGCGAGCGGTGCCTTGACGCCTCACGCTCACGCGGCAGCGTTTCGGATTAGTTGGCTTCTGAATCGCTCATGCCCCGAAAAATAGCGCATGCCCTATTGGAGCCACGTGTTCGCGCGAGTCTGTACAAACCTGTCCACCTCCGCCACACTCGCCCACCAGAAATAATGCGGCAAAGCTGGAGCGAGCCGCGCCGAGCCGCGTCCAGCGGCACACGAGGAAGGTAATGACGATGTTGCGCTTGTTGTTAACATTCACCGCAGTCGCGTTGCTGGCCCGGCTGGCATCGGCCAACATCCCCGGCGGCGGCGGAGGGCAGGGGGGACAGGGGCCGGATGTGACCGTTGTCGATCATCACGATGGGACGGTTACCCTCGCCAATGGCATCGTTTCGATCGTCATCGACACCAAGAAGGCCCGGCTCGACCGCGTGACCTACACGCATAAGAACGACCACGCCACGCGCACCAGCGATGTGCTGCTGCCCTCGAGCAAAGGACGCGGCCAATATTATTATGGCGGGTTTTCGCTTGGCAGCGGCGCGTTCGAATACACATTGGCAACAGATCCTGCCGCCAATGGCGGCGCGTTGGCGGATGTGAAGCTGCTCAGCGACAGCCAGCACAATGGGGTCATGGAGGTTCACTTCTCCATGCTGCGCGGCTCGCCGGGGTTTTATTCCACGGCCATCATGACCCATCGCAGGCAGGACGTGAAATTCGAAGTCGGCGCCTGGGGCGTCATTACCCGCGTTACGCCGGACTTCAACTGGCTCAGCGCCGACGCGGCCCGTAACTTCTTCATCGGCCGGCGGAGCTCAAAAGGCGCGAAGGTTCCCGACGCGCCGCACGAAAGCACGATCCTGCTCGACGGCGCGCAGCAAAGCCAGTACGCCAACAAATTCATCTACGGCCAGGACCACGCCGACCTGCGCGCCTGGGGGTGGAGTAGTGTCGGCACCGGCGGGTTGAACATCGGGGTCTGGTTGATGACCAATATGGAGTTCAGCGACGGCGGGCCGCTGAAGCGCGATGTGTCGGTTTACCCTTATAGTGAGTTGAACAATTCGATCCTCACCGGCGAGCTGGGTATGGGCTCCGATGGCTTCTTCGCCGATGGCGAAACCTGGACCAAAACCTGCGGCCCATGGTTCTATTACCTCAACGATGTGCCCCCGACCATCACCGATGCAAAACAAGCCGCCCATCTGCTGCAGTTGGATGCTTTGGCGCAAGCCGAGGCGGAGGCTAAGGCGTGGCCTTATGCCTGGTTCAAACATCCCAATTATGTCTCCGCTGCGGGCCGGGGTACGGTTAAGGGAAAGATCGTCATCAAGGATCCCGGCAATCCCAATGCCTCGGCCGTCCGGACTTGGGTTGGCCTGGAACAGCAGCCACAGACCATCAAAGGATTCTACGATTTCCAGAAGTGGCTCAAGCCGTACCAGTTCTGGGTGCAGACCGACGCCGACGGCAGCTTCACGCTTCCCAATGTGATCGCCGGCGAAAACTACACGCTGTGGGCATATGGTCCAGGTGCGGCCGGCACATTCATGTCGCAGGAACAGACAGGGGGAAAGCCGCCGCTGGAATACACGCTTCCTGTCAAGCCTTTTGCGGTGACTGTGACCGCCGGCCGGACAAGTGATTTGGGCATTGTGACTTGGACGCCCAAGCGCGTTGGGGCAACCGTCTTTGAACTCGGCTTGCCAAACCGCAAAGCCGATGAGTTCCGCCATGGCGACGATTTCTGGTGTCCGGCCCCCGCGCCGAAGGTGGGATACCCAACGCCGGTGTGGGGCGGACAAGTCGAGTTCCCGCTCGATTTTCCTGATGGAACGACCTACACCGTCGGCAAGAGCCGCTGGGCGATCGACTGGAACTATGTTTTGCCGTCAGTGCCCGACCATACCGGCGCATGGCAGCCTGCCATCGGGAAGATCAACTTCGATCTGGCCAAGGCCCCATCCGACGGCGCGGCGGCATCGCTCTACCTGGGGTGTGCCGGCGATGATGGCGGCCACATAATCATCAGCATCAACGGCGTTAACCTCGGCTCCGCCCAGGGCGTCACTGCCGGTCCGCAGCCGATCGACGCATCAGGGTTCAACCCCGCCTACTTCGATGATGCCAGCATCCATTTGAGCAATCACGGGCCATTCTCCGATGAGCGGATCAACTTTCCCGCCAAAATGCTTCATGCCGGGCAAAACAGCATCACAATTCAGATGGATGCGCGGAAACTCACCGCATACCTGATGCTCGATTACCTGCGACTGGAGATGACGGGATACGTTCCGCCCGCACCGGTCGGCGTGACCGCCTGCGCCGGCAACAATCGAGCGTTGGTCTGCTGGCCGCTGGTACCGGGCGCGACGAGCTACAGCCTGTTTCGAGCAACTTCCCGCGACGGCAAATACATGCCGGTTGTGACGGGATTACTCGCCCCGATCAGCGGCAGCGGGCCGAGTATTTGGCAGTATGTGGATAGGACTGCAATGAACGGCCTCGAATACACATACCGGGCGCAGGCGGTGAACCCCACCGGCTCAAGTGAAATGTCACTGCCCAGCAATGCCATCACGCCATCACCTAAACAGTCGACCGCCGCTCCGGCCGCGCCGGCGAGCCTCAAGGTCACCGCATCCGGCCACCATCAAGTGACACTTGCCTGGACCGCCTCCCCGGGAGCAAATTTCTACCGTATCTGGCGCACCACTCTGCACAGCGACAGCGTCGGCGGTAACTATCCCATCGGCCGAGCCATGCTGGACGATACCGACACCGGCCCAGCGTACACCGACCGCTCGCCAACAGATGGGCGCGAATACGGCTATGCCGTCGAGGCAGTCAATGCCGCTGGAACGAGTCCCTTGTCGCCATCGGTCACGGCCCAACCCCTGCCTGCCCCGCCCGCCGCCGCGCCACAGTCCCTCACCGCTCGCTGGAGCAAGACGCGCGATGGCAAGGTCGTCACGCTAAACTGGTCGCCGGTCGATGGGGCAATTGGGTACGTCATCTACCGCTCCTCAGGACCTGCGGCAACGTTCACCTGGCCGGATCATTACCTGACAGAATTGGTGGAGACAACCTACATCGACAAGGGCGTGACGGAAAAGAGCGCTCCCGTGAAAGGTTTGGATGCTTCCAAGGATTACGACTACCAGGTGTCCGCCGTGAATGCTGCTGGCGTGTCACCGCCTGCGACGATACATGTGCCAGCACGCTAATAAATTAGAGCGGTTCAGGTTGATCGTCATCCTGAGTCCTCATGCGGCTGGGCCGCACCCGCTACGGATAAAACTCACGTAGGGCGGGCACTGCCCGCCGAGTACGGTGTTGGCGGGCAGTGCCCGCCCTACATTTTCGGAGCAGGCACTTCGAAGGACCCAGCCGGTGCGCGAAGGCGAGCAGGATCCTTCGGCGTACCTGCCCTAAAAATGTCGGTCCGACCGCTCGGTTTTTGTAGGGTGGGCGTACTCGCCCACCGGGTTTGCGTCGCGGGCACGGAAATGGTGGGCTACAAAACTTCGCGTACCGGCAAGATCCTTTCAAGGATATTCCGCGATTTCTTTTTTTGAACAAGATTTCCTCCAGACGAAGAAGCGGGCAAATTTCCCATATCACGGGCGTCTCGCCCGTGTTTTAACTTAAAAGGGACACGGGCGAGACGCCGGCGAGACGCCTGTGATACGGGAAATCTCCCGCGCCGCTTTGCGCGCGTGTTCTGGTTGCGGCCGGAGGCCACGCTGAGGAGTACCTCAGGATGACGATGGCGCGGCCGCGCCGCCAACGTGAAACGTGCTATAAGCGGCGGGTATCAGGATGACCGTCGTGCGGACGAGCACCAATGTGAAAAGTGCGATAGAATGCCTGAAAGACGCCACCTTGAAATGGCCAAATGCGACCCCGCCTGGCCTGGCTCAGCGAACTCTCCGGACTTAAACCATGCTTTCCACTCAACTCATTGCCCGCGCCTCAATCCTGCTTCTCGCCCTAGCCGCCGTCGCAACGGCGACGCCGCAGGAGTATTTCGCGATTCATGTGGTCGATGAGCAGACGGGGCGCGGCGTGCCACTCGTGTATTTGCATACGACGTTTCATGCCGAGTATGTGACGGACAGCAATGGGTATGTGGCGTTCCTCGAGCCGGGGCTCATGGAGGGGCGGGATGTGTGGTTCGACATCGCCAGTTATGGGTATGAAAGCCCCAAGGGCGCATTTGGCAGCAAGGGGATGGCACTGAAGCCGACGCCCGGCGGCAGCGTGGAAATCAAATTGAAACGGCAGATGATCGCCGAGCGGCTTTACCGGCTGACGGGGTACGGCATTTACCGCGACACGGTGCTGCTGGGCAAGACGCCGCCGATCAAGGAGCCGTTGCTCAATGCCCAGGTCACCGGGCAGGATACCGTGCAGACGGCCATCTACCGCAATCGCATGCTCTGGTTCTGGCAGGACACCGACCGCGTCAGCTTCACGCTCGGCTGCTTCAGCATGACCGGAGCCACATCCGAACTGCCGGCCAAGCTCGAGCCGGATCGAGGCATCGACTTCACATATTTCGTCAATAAGCCGGGCGAATTCGCCCGGGCGATGGCGCAAGTGGGCGGGCAGCCGGCATGGATCGACGGGCTTACCGTTGTGAAGAATGCCGGGGGCGAGGAAAAACTGCTGGGGCGGTATGCGATCGTCAACCACGACATGGCCACGCAGGAGGCCGGGCTATGCCTGTACAACGATGCGAAGGATGTGCTGGAAAAGTACAAGGCGTTCGCCAATCGCGGGCAAGGCCAGCCCACGCTACGGGGGCACCCGATCGCCATCCGCGATGGGAAGGATCGCTACATTTATTACCCGGGCAACGTGCGCGTGAAGGCAGATTTCGAGTCAGCTTCTGATCCCGCCAAATACGAGGGCTTCACCTGCCTCGGCGACGATGGCCAGCCGAATCGCCAAAACGGAAAGCTCGTCTGGGCGTGGCGGATGGGAGCCAGGCCGATCGACTTCGGCGCTGCTAACGAAATGGTGCGGCGAAAACGAATCACCGCGGAAGAATCGCCATTTCGCATCGTCGATGCATTGACCGGCAAGCCGGTAAACCTGGCCGGCGGCTCGATCGCATGGAACGCCTACCTGAAAAAGTGGACGCTCCTATTCGGCCAGAACGGCGGCGACAGCTATCTGGGCGAATTGTGGTTTTCCGTCGCCAATTCGCCCGAAGGGCCGTGGACAACTGCGCATAAGGTCGCCACCCACGCCATGCCGAAGAACAACAACGACTGCTACAACCCCGTCCAGCATGACGAGCTGCAGCGCGAAGGCGGCCGGGTGATCTATTTCTCCGGCACGTTCGTAAACACCTTCAGCGGCAACCCCGCCAAGACGCCATATTACGATTACAACAACCTTTTCTACCGGCTGGATGTCTCCGACCCGAGACTGAAGCTCCCCGACCCGCCGGGCGGACTGACCGCGGAGACACCGGATGAGGAGCCGTGATATGGGGCGTGAAGGGGCGATTAGCGCTCTGGCAGTACTTCACGTCGACCTGATTTCATGGCAATGGTGTTTTGCCATCCATCATTTCACCCAGCCGTGATTTGCACGACGAGCCGTTTGGCCGCGCCGGCCAGACGGCCGGCCGGCCGAGGCTGAATTTTTCATTGGGGTTCATGTGCGGCTCGCGGTTGATTTGCAAAAGGGTCCGTGCGATTTACGAACAAAGATGATATTTATTATATCAAATACTTGCTTGCACGAACCGAAAAAGTCGTGCATTTTCGTGCAAAATCGTGCACGACACCCCGCTGGCGGGGTCAAAAACGCAGGCGCGAGGCGAGGGTCGTGCAGCGATCGTGCACGACTCGTGCGGAGTCGGCCGGCGCGTTGGCCTGCGGTGCCGGGGCTTTAGAATGTCCGGTCGAGGATAACCAAGGAGCCGCGCACGCAGGGTACTCCCGAAGTAAGCGGGGCGGGCAGATCCGCTTACTCCGGGAGTACCCTCCGTGCGCGGCTCATTCGCCTTTGATTACACCCTTGACCGGACAGTCTCACGAGGGCGGCCGGGCGGGCTTACCTCCCGATCGAATGCAAATAATCCAGCGACTTCTTGATCACCTCCACCGGCTTATCGTGTTCATATTCGACGATGTACCACTCGGTGCCGCCGACGGATTCGTAGGCGGCGAGGAGGGTTTTCCAGTCGATTTTTCCTTCGCCCAGGGCGGCGGTTGGCGGGCCGCCGAACTCTTTGATGTGGGTGGTTTTGGTGCGGCCGGGGTATTTCTTGATGAGGGTGAGCGGGTCGCCGCCGCCTTCCATGGTGTTGCCGGTGTCGAGCTGGTGGACGACGGCGGGGACGGTGTTGTCGAAGAAGATTTCCCAGGAGGTTTTGCCGTCGTACTTTTTGAAGTCGCCGGGGTGGGAGTGGTAGCCGACCAGCATGCCAAATTCCTTGGCGCGGGCGGAAATGTCGTTGAACTTTTTGGCCAGGTCGAGCCATCCGGCGGCGTCTTTGGCGCTCAGGCTGGGGCATATCAGGAACTTGTTGCCGAGGATGGTGTGCAGCTCGGCGGTTTTCTTGAGTTCATCGCCTTCGAGCGTGGGCAGGGCGGTATGGGTGCCGCAGCATTTGAGGCCGTTGTCGTCGAGGAGCTTGCGGAGTTCCTGGGGTTTTCTGTCCCAGCCGTGATACCCGGCGAATTCGACGCCCTGGTATCCCATTTTCCCGATTTTTTCGATGGTGCCGGGGAAGTCCTTGGGGATGAGGGTGCGGACGGAATAGAGCTCCAGGCCAATGGGGATTTTCTTCTTCGGCTCGTCGGCAAACCCGGCCATGGGAAGCGCCATTGCCGCCCCGGCGGCGGCGGCCAATCGAAGCATATCACGACGCGAGTGAAGAAGTGGATTCATCAGCAAGGCTCCTTTCCCGAATCTACCGGATTGGAGTGCGGGTGTTGAGCGCGCGGCGATTGTAATGCTGGGAGAAAACCCGCGGCGAGCATCTGCCGTGCCTGGAACGGGGTGTGGCCGTGGTTCCTGGCAACCCGTAGGGTGGGCGTACTCGCCCACCGTCTTGCGCGGGTGGCAAATGGTGGGCGAGTACGCCCACCCTACATGAGCAACCGATTGCCAAAAAGACGGCCACCCCTTGGAATTGTCGGATTCGAACTCATCCCCGTTATTGAATTCTTGACGCGAAGAGGCGAAGGATCGAAGGTCGCGAAGGGAAGAACGCGCAGGGCGGACTCGTGAGGCGGCACAGAAGTTGAGGAGTTTCTGTTTCTGTTTCTGTTTCTGTTTCTTCTTCGTCTTCTTCGTTTCTTCGCACCTTCGCGTCAAGCGTTTTCTTCTTGTAGCGGCGGCATTCGCGGAGCGATAGCGAATTAGAACGAACTCGCACGCAGGGGATGGGAAGCACATTTTCGGACCTGGCACAATTTATTGGGACACTCCGAAGCGTGCGGCTCTCGGAAATTCTCCTTCATGCGGAATTGATGCGGTCCGATAGTGCGATGGAGAAGTGTTTAACTCTGACCGATCGCACGGGATGAGGCGCTGTCGATGAGTGATGTCCTGATCGTTGACAATTCGAGCATTTGCCGCGAGCTGCTCGGGCGCATTCTTGAAGTGCAGGGCTACGCCGCGACATGGACAACGCCGGAGGCGGCGGGGGAAATGCTGCGCCGCGCCCCGGCGGCGCTGATCATCCTCGAGCCGGGGCCGATCGGGTCGTATGGCTGGCGGGTGCTGGAAGAGATTCGCCTGGGCAAAGCCCCCGGCGATCAGCCGATCGTCATTGTGAGCGACCAGGCGGGTAAGGACGATGTGCTTCGCGCCGCCCGGCTGGGCGTGCGCGACTATATGCTTAAGTCGCGGTTTTCCCTGGCGGAACTTCTCGTGCGCGTGCGGCGGCATGTCGCCCCAAGCAAGCCGAGGCAACCGGCCAACGGCACGGCCGCGGGAAACCCGGCGGCCGGCGCAGCGGCGGGCGCCGAACCTGTATCGGAATTGATTCCGCCCATCGCGGCCATGCCTCCCGCGCCGTTTCGCCCGCAACTCAACGAAAAGGCAACCCGCGAAGCGCTTTTGGCGGCGGCCAAGCAACTGGCCATCGTCCCGCGAACAAAAGAACAAACACTGGCGCGCCTGGAGTCGGCCCCGCTGAAAACATTGCCCGGCGTCGTGGCCGACCTGATCATGCTCGTCAATTCCCCGCGGGGAACCGTCGCCGACTTGGCCCAGATTTTGCGCCAGGATCCGATCCTGACGGCCAACGTGCTGAAGGTGGCGAATTCCGCCGCCTTTACTTCCCATCGCGCCCGCGTGCCGACGGTGGAGGACGCGGTGAAAGTGATCGGCGTGACCGGTTTGCGAAATCTTGTCGTCAACGTGGGCATTTTTGATGCCTTTGCCGTCGGCGGCGCAGAGGGCCTGCATGTCAGCCGAATCTGGCAGCACTGCCTGGGCGTGGCGCTGCTGATGGAGAAGCTGGCGCCGAAGGACGACTCAGTTCCGCCGGGCTCGGCCTATCTCGTGGGCCTGTGCCACGACCTGGCCGACATCGTCCTGCGCCAGCAATTTGCCGCCGAGTACAGGGATGTCACCGCTTTGGTGAAGCAGACGGGATATCACGCCCGGCATGCCGAGGCGGTTGTGTTTGGCGTTCCGTACGGGCAATTGGCGTCGCACCTGCTGACGCGATTGAAGTTGCCGCCGGTGATTACGGTGCCGATCGAGGAATTTTTCGAGCGGCCGCGTTCGATGAGCGGCGCGGGGGCGGGAAGCCTGCTGGGCCGATCGCTGCGGGCGCTGAATGTTTACGCGCACGGGCTGCTGCTGGCCGGTGATATGGAGGAGCCGCTTACTCCATTGACGCGCGATGAATGCGAAAAGACATTCTGCGATGGCGCGATGCTTGCCCCGGCGGAAGACGAGCAGATCCGTTGTGATGCATTGGTAACCGCCAGCGTGTTGGCCGGTTTCAATGCGATACAAGCCTATGAAGTGGGCGAGCAGCTCGTGCCCAAGGGCACGGCAAAAGTCTGCTATTCCACCGACGGCGAATATTCCAAGCTCGATCCGCTCTTGAGCTTCCTGCGATTGACGACAAAAGAAGTCACCAGCGCGCCGCCCTTGAAGGGCTTGAAGCCCGCCATGCTGGACGGCATGAATGCGCTGATCGTCGTGGGCCCGCGAACCGGGGCGGCGGAGGTGTTTCACCAGGACCAGGAACGCCTGCGGGCCCTGGTTGGCGGAACGTCATTGCCGGTGCTGTATATGAGCGGCTACCGCCCGCCCGACGAGAAGGCCTCTGCGGGAAACATCGCATTCCGGCAACTGCCCATGCGCATTTCAGAGCTGGCGGTTTTCCTGAAGAATATTGCGTGATTTGGATAATTTGCCGATCCAAACGAAGGCGCGCGTTTGCGACGACTTTTGACGCGAAGGCGCGAAAGCGCGAAGGGGACGAAGAGTTTTTTGAGATCTAATTCCAGAAGTCAGATCGCTGTAAATCCTTGCGATTGAAGCAGGCGGGGAAACTTCCAAACGTATGAGCCTCTTCGCGTTCTTCGAGCCTTCGCGCCTTCGCGTCAGAATTCCGTGGAACCGGCATAACCGCGAGGCGTGTGGAGTGGGCGGCGATTGTCGCGCCCTTACTTCTCGGCCTGGTGCTTTCGATCCCACCCGAGGTTGAAATCCACGTCACCAGCATCGGCGGGCCAGGCGGCGCGCGGAAGTTTTTCCAGTTGCTCCAGCAGCTTGACGGCAGTGTCATAGTCGGCGCGCGTCTCGGCGGCGTGCGCTTCCTGCGACAGCTTTTTGGCCTGGGCAATCATCTCGGGCGTGGGCGGCGGGGGAAGTGATGGAATTGTAGAACGGGCCGGCTGCGTGGCGGCTGGGCCAACTTTCGTATTTGGAGTTTGCGAAGCGGAGGCTGGCGCGGGCCTGGTTGTTGGCTGCGTGGCGGCCAGAAGTGCGGCAGCTTCGGGCGAGGGATGCATCGGGTCGGGAAGGTCATCGCCGGCCGGGGCGTTTTTCGGCGATGGCGCTGGCGGCTTGGACGACAGCGCGTCCATGATCGTTTGCTTGAGATTGGGAACGGCCGCGAACAACATGCCCACGATCGCCAGCAGCAATACCAACGCAACGACCCATTTGCGGCCGCTGCGGCGCTGGGGGCGCGGCAGCTCATCCAACGAAAAGACGCCGGGCACCGCCGGGGGCGGCTCAGGGGCAGCTTCGGCATGCTTGGCGGCAATGTCGTAATCGCCCGTCGGCGCGAGGTTCAATTTGAATGCCGCCGCCAGGTCCTTGGGAGACAAAAACGCATCGCGCGCCCGGGGCCGCTGCGCCGATGGAGAATTGACCGGGGGGTTGAACGAACCCGGCCGGGCCGACCCCGCGCCGGCTGTGGGCGAAGGCCGGGTTCCGCCGCGGGATGCATTGCGCGCTGTATTGCGCTCACCCATTTCCCACACGGAGCTATCGCCGGCTTCCGGCGCGGGGGTTGCGTCGCCTGCAGAATCGTCATCATCATCGAGTGAAGCCGGTGCGCGGGCCGGCGTTTTGGGTGCGATCACTTCGGCCGGGGCAGTTGTGACGTTCGCCGGTGCGGACGTACGGCTGGACTCGTCGTGAGGGGCCGATGCGGCTTGGCGCGCCGAGGCGGCTTCCCGCGCGGCGGCAACTTCCCTCGCCGCGGCAACTTCGCGCGCGGCGGCAACTTCGCGCGCGGCGGCAACTTCGCGCGCCGCGGCTTCTTTTGCCGCGGTGACTTCCTTGAGCAGCGCTGCTTCCCGTGTTAATGCCGCCTCGCGCGCCGCGGCGATCTCGCGGGCAACGTTCTCGCGAATAGCGGCCAGTTCCCGCGCCCACGACTCTTCCCGAGTTTTGGCGGCTTCCCCGCTGGCGGCGGCCTCCTTTGCCAACGCCGCTTCTTTGCCCGATGCAATCTCGCGCTGCGCTGCCTGGCGCAATGCCTCGGCTTCGCGAATGGCATTTTCCCGCGCCGCCGCGGCATCGCGGGCGGCTTTGGCTGCTGATTCCCGCTCGATTCGGATCGCCTCCCGCTCAAGTGCCAGAGCATCGCGGTCTTTTTGCAGCAGATCCTTCTCGTGCAACACCGCCTCGCGCTCGCGGGCGATGGTTTCATGCTCGTGATGAATTCGACCCAGTTCCTGCTCGAGCGCCTGTGGATCGGAGAGACCCCGGTCCTTCTCCATCAGTTCTTTTTCGCGGAAAATGTCCTCGCGCTGCCTCTCCAGCGACTCCTGCTCGCCGCGAAGCCGCGCAGCTTCCGTCGCGGCTGCCTCGGCTGCTTTTTCCGCGGCCTGACGCTGCCGGGCGATTTCCTCGCGCTCCGCGGCGGCGGACTGGCGCGCCTGTTCCAGCGACAATCGATCCTGGTCGGTCAATTCGCGCTCGCGAAGAACCGCCTGCCGATCGACCAGCGCTGCCTGGCGTTCGCGCTCGATGGTTTCGCGTTCTTTGGCGGCGGCTTCGAGCTCGCGCGCGATCTTTTCGCGTTCGTTTGCTGCTGCTGTAAGCTCGGCGGCAATCTTTTCCCGCTCGGCTGCCGTCGCCTGGCGCTCGCGCTCGATCATTTCGCGCGCCTTTGCCGCGGTCTCAAGTTCGCGGGCGATCTTCTCACGCTCGGCGGCCGTTGCCTGGCGCTCGCGCTCGATCACCTCGCGCTGCTCGCGCAGAACTGCTTCTTCCTGCTCGCGCACCGCCTGCTGCGCCGCAAGCTCGGCGGCGCTTTTCTGCACCGCCTCGGGACCCAATTCCTTGTAGATGGGCAGGCGCGCCTCGGCTTCGCCGCCTTCCAGCAGCGTGTCCGGATGTGTCGGCGGCTCCTGGAGCCTATTGCAATGCGGGCAGACATTCGCTTCGCGCTCGACCGATCCGCCGCAGCTATAGCAAACCCCGAATTCCCTACTGAGCCCTTTTACATGGGCGGCAAACCGCCAGAGCTGATGCGTGCTCGGCCCGCGCACGATTGATTGCGGCTTAACCCTTCCTTTGCGCACAAAGGCCAGCAGCGTTTCAAATTTCATTCCCGGGGCGGCGGGATTGCGGTTTTGCAGGACGTACCACGGGCCGATTCGCAGCTTCGTCGCCTTGCGCGCGACGGCGGTGTTCTCCATGGTGCACTTGGGGCAGATGGTTTGCCCGCCGTCACCGACGATGCCGCAAAATGGGCAAACAACCTGCCCTTCCAGCCCCTCGCGGATAAGGGCGGCTTCGGTTTCGCCGACGGTCGGTTCCCCGGCGGGCTTTGCCTCGACAGTCGTCTCTTGAAAAACGTCTCGCATGCTCACGCGGTGAACACCCTTTCAAACGTGCCAAATCCCGGTTCCCGGGGCAAACCCACCCCACCATCCTTCACCTTAATGGCCCTGCCGTCAATACTTCTCATACTGATGAATGGTGGAATGCTGGCAAATCTGGGTAAAGAGGGAGGATGTCGGGGTTAATCGATATCGCAGGGCGCTGACTTCGTCCACCGAATCCTCCTGATAGCCGGGTGCGGAAGCCCCGGGACGGGCCGCGCTCCTGAGTTTATTACCACCCAACCCCGCGATCACATCGCCCCAGCTCGTCCGTGGGCTTCCGCCCTCGGCTATTAAAGACATCTCAAGCGCCTAAAGACATCTCGAACGACGAACTCCAGTTATTCCTTCCCCGCGTGAAATTCGGGTATGACATAACAATAGGCATCGTAGCGAATCTCGCTCCAAGCCAACGGCGCTACCGGGCGCCCCGGAAACAGCGGGCGATCCACTGGCGTAAACTTGACGCGCACGCGGATGGACGATCGGCCCTGCGTCAAATCACGCCGAATCAGGAATTCGTCGTCCCGGAATCGGCGATTGGAGGTGCGAATCTCATGCTGAGCCGCGCCGAGCTCGTCCCTGGGATTCGAATAAACGCAGACATTCGACCCTGCCAAGTACCAGATCCCGGCTGGTTTGAAATCGCTCGACACATCGCCATTGATGCCCGATGCATCGGCAATCGAAATTTCAGCACGCTGATTCGGATAGCCGTAGTCCAGCGTGCGGCGAAGCATCACGCCGAGGTTTTCCGGTCGCAGCTTCAACGTGAATTCTGAAGTGCCGGTCGTATGCCGGGCCTTTTCGACATGGGCAGGATAAACCTCGTTGTTGCCGGCGTGATCAGGACCCCATTCATACCGCGAAGTAATTTCCTCCGGTGCACTGGCGTCTGGCGAATAATAGGCGTGGGCCGTTTCGCTGGCGGGATCGGCGATGGCCAGCGTATCGGTCTTGATGAGCGACGGCGCGGGAATGCCGTACCAATAGGCGACGGTTTCGTAGTGCTCGGTGGATTGATCTTCCCCGCCATGCTCGAGCTGGATACGGGCATTTTTGCCAAACGGCATCAAGTCGGCCAGCAGAAACCGATACCCTGATTCGATGGCATCTTCCGGCGACTTCGGCTTGCCCTGCGGCGAACCGGTGGGATGACCCGCAAATGGAAGCGTCATGGTTCGCCCGCCCCAATAGTCTCCGCCGCCGCCCCATTCTTCGGTGCCGGTGCCTTGCGCCTGCGGCGTCATGGCATCATCGAAGAAAAACCGCGGATCGCCTTCCAGCGTGCCAAGGTTGGCATTGTGCGAGAAGATGAAACTGGTGCCGATGAACGCGCCCGACCAGTCGCCGCCCCCTTCGGTTTTGGTCGTGTCCAGCAACACCATGTCGCGCCCGACCGGCGGCTTGGGATGATCCTGATAGGTCGCATGAAAATATCCAATGCGATTCGCAGGCCCATCCAGCGGCGCGTATCTCAGGGAAAAAACAACATCCAGCGGCACATTGCCTGCGTTCACCAGTTCCACCTTGGCCGATCGCATGAACGGCATGGGGAAATAACACGCCAATGCGATCCGATCGGAATCGAAGCGGATATTCACCGGGAAGGCTTTGACCAGATACTCCGTCTGATCGCGGTTGTAGAGCGTGCCGGCCCCGAAGAAAAGCGGAATCGGCGCATCCACCGAAGCATCGGCCCGGGCATCCCACGTGATGCGCAGCTTGGCGCTGGACAGTGCCGCCGCTGCTGATCGGGGAGCCGACAGTTCAATGGCGCGAATCATCCCCGCCTGCCCGGCAATCTCGGCCAGCACCGCAGTCTTCGCCGCATCCACGGTCACCTTGCCCGTCCGCTGCTCCAGATGCAGATCCCTCCCCTGCGGCGAATCGACCTTCGGCACAAGATCCTGCCCGGATCGGCCGATTAGTTCCATCACATCGGCGGGCGGCGCAGCCATATCCCACGCGCGAATCGGGGACGAGAGTCTGGTCCCGCCGACAATCTGGTGATAGATGTAATACCCCGTCCCATAATGCGTCCGTTCGTACGCCATGCGGAAGGAAGACTCAAACCCGATCGGCACCCAGCTTAGATCAGCCCCGCGCGTCGTCGCCCAAGTCCAGGCCAGCGGCTCGGGAAAAGCGCGGGCGGGAATGAAAGCCGCGCCTTCCTTGGGATGTTGCGGATCGGCGGTTGTGCTTTCGGCGATGACGTGATCTGCGCCATCCACGACGTAATGCCACGGGCTGCCATGCCAGTGGTTGTAGCGGGCGAAGTAAACAATCCCCTGTCCCTCCACGTCCAGCGTGACGTTAAAATCATCGCGCAGTTGGAAAAGGAAATGGCTTGCATCCGCCCCTTCATTGCCGCCCTTGCGATCGTAGGTGCTGCGCATATAGGCGCGCACGCCAATGCGCTGATCGGGCCAATGATCCCACATCCGGTAGGCGTCGTAGCCCACGGGAACCACCGGCGGCCCAGGCTCGGCCGCGGCGCAAAGGCTCCCAAAACATAACCCCGCCCCGGTTAGGATTGCGGCGATCGAATGTTTCATGTTGATTCTCCTCACCCTCCACTTGCAAGGCCCGGATGCGGACAATAGCAGTATCCAACTGCGATGGGTAAGATGTCCATATTACCGGGGACACCAAAATGACTGCATGGCTCAACGGATTCTTCGCGGCGTTAGTTCTCGTTTCATCATTATGCCTGTCCGCGCCTTCGACGCGCGCGGCTGATGCAGCGCCACCCGCGCCACCGTCCACGGCGCAGCTTGAAATCAGCGCCAGCACGGCCTTTAACCGCGGGGCGTACATGACGGCCCTGCCGATGCTGAAGAAGCTTGCCGATGCGTTTAAGGATGACCCGGCAAAGCTGGGCCCGATCCAGGAAAAAATCCGCGTCTGCGAGAAGGCGCTGACGGCCATCAAGGCCATCCCCACTCCGCCGCCCGCGGCCGCCCCGTCATCGGGGCAAAAACGCAAGCCGCACCCGACGCCCAAACCTGGTGAAGTGCTGGAAATGACCATCCCCGAATTGGGGAATTTCGACTACGACCAGCAGTCCGGCGGAAATATTCCCGCCGACGTTCTGGCCCTCAACGGCGCGAAGATTCGCCTGACCGGTTTCATGCTGCCGCTGGACCAGGCGGAAAACATCACGCAGTTTGGCTTGGTTTCCAGCTTGTTTGCCTGCGCCTGCAACCTCGGCGGGCCGCCGCAGATTCAGCACACCATCGTCGCCAACTGTCCCAAGGGAAAAGCCGTCAGCTATTGCCCCGACCCGATCATCGTGGAAGGGAAATTGACGGTGGAGGAGAAAAAGGATGACGGATACATCATCAGCGTGTTCAGTTTGGAAGTGACCAGCGTGAAGCCAGCGCCGAAGTAGTATGACCAAATCAGAGGGTTGCATCGCACATCACCGAATCTTGACGCGAACGATGTCAGTGAGGCCGCTGGCTGCAACCAAAACACAGGCCCACGACGACGCGGGCAGACGCCCGTGATACGGGAAATTCACACTCGTTCTTCGCCCCTTCGCGTCAAAAACATTGAGTGAGCCGGCGTTGCACCATGCGCGAATTGTATTTTTTACTTCACCTCCCCATACACCACCTGATTTATCCCCATTCCCGGCATCGGCTGCTCGCCTCGCTCCCACTTCTGGCCGTTGGTGGAACTCAGCATTTTTCCCGGCCAGCCTGTTCCAATAAACAGCGAGCCGTTGGACCAGCAGACCGTGCAGGGCGCGGGTTTTCCCAGCGGCTTCCATGTTGCACCATCGCTCGAGGTGTAGGTTCCCTTGTTTCCTGACAGGAAGAACTCCTTGCCGGTAAAAACCACATCGCGGAATGAATCGGCTGGGCCGGCGGGTTCCTTGTGCCAGGAAAGGCCGTCGGGCGAGGTATAAATTGCATCGCTGGAAGCGAGCAGGAATTTTCCCGCGCCGAACGCCATGCTCTTCACCTCCGGCAGGTCGCTGGCGAAGCGATCGATGGTCTTTCCATCGCGGGTAATGATCGACCACCAGGTTTTCTGGTCCTTGTTGGCGTTGCCGGTGAAGATGAAGATGCCGTTGCCCGCGACGCCGTGGCGAAACCAGAAGGCCCAGCCCGGGATTTCCTTTGGCAGTTCAACCTGCGGACTCTCGGCCCAGTTTTCCCCATCTTCCGACCAGAGAAGCTGGCGGCTCGGCCCGCCGGCCACGAATTTTCCTGCCTCGAATAGAATGGGGCTGATGCGAAACGGCCCCTTTTTCACTTCGCGCCATTTCGCCCCATCAGTCGACACCAGGATATGCCCCGCCTGCGTTTCCTTCGACCAGCCGCCGCCGCCCACGGCGACGAACTTTCCCTTGCCATAGGCCACGCTGATCAGGTTATTGCTGTCATCCTCCCCCTTGTCGGCCCACTGCTGCACATTTTCCCAGTGAACGCCGTCGCGAGAAGACATCCGCCGCCCGCCATATCCGACGGCGACGAATATGCCTTGAGTAACCTTTGGACCGGGCGGATCGGCCAGGGAGATCAGCGGGATGATCAGCAGGGCGAGAATAGCGCAAGGGAGGAAGTGAAAGGATCGGCATTGCATGCAAAAGCTACAGGGCTCGTTGCGGCGTGTTGTCCCGTATCACGGGCGTCCCGCCCGTGTCCTGTTGCGCTGAAAACACGAGCGGGACGCCCGCGATAACGGACAACCTGCGCCGCAACGAGCCCACAACGTAATCCTATTCTCGCCATGCTCCCGACTCATCAACAAGCACCTCAGAATCGTTTCGAGTAACCGTCAAACGTCCTTCTTCCAGGACAATGTAGGTGACGTCCCCATTCTTGAATTGATACCCAAGGAATCTTCCCGGCGAGCCGTCTTTTGCCAGGTTATGGTAATCCGATCCAGTCAGATTGATCGCCTTTCCCGATTTTTTCGATACGCCGCGATACTTCACGTCATTCCACTCGACAAAACCCTCGGGACGATTATCGGTAATCGTGATGGCGTAGTTTTTGGTGTCGAGCGTCCGCACGGACACCTTCTTCACATCGCGCTTCTCGAAAGTCCCCAGCTTTTTTGCTTCCGTCGCAAATGTGCCATCGTCCAAATATTTGCCCTGCGCCGCGTCGGACTTCAAATATTTGTCTAGGAACGCTGTTGTGCCTTTTTCGATCAGCTCGTGCCAGGCGGGGTCATTGGGACGGGGGGCAGCGCCGGGGTTGAGGCGGGTGCCGTTGAAGACCATGTGATCGCCGTCCTTGAGCACGACCAGGTATTGGTTGCCGGCGGTTGATGAATCGAAAGGCACGCGGCGCTCGGCCGGGGTGACGGGCGAGATGGCAACCTCGTCCTTGGTGCCGGTCCAATAAAACATGGGAATGGTGATGTCCTTGAAGGCCACCTTCGGATCCCGGGCGGCGGGGGGGCTGGGGCTGAAAACGATGCCGGCTTTGATGCGGGCGTCGCCGAAGCTGATCCCGCCGGTGAAAAGCTCCCCGCACATCGCCATGGTGGTGACGGCTCCGAAGGAATGGCCGGCCATGGCAATTTGATTCAGGTCGAGTTTTCCTTTGAGAGGCCAGTTTGCCTCCTTGTTCTTGCGCGCCAGCTCATCAAGGGCAAAATTGACATCCTTGATGCGTTCGGAAAACTGCTCAACGGACATCGCATTCTTTAACGCCTTGGGCACGGCTTGCGGGTCGACTCCCTTCCATATCGTTTCATCCGACCCCGGATGCTGCAAATGGACGGCAATGTATCCATGTTGAGCCCAATATTGCCCGACATACGCCAGCCCTTCGCGCGATCCGCCCAGGCCGTGGGAAATCAGCACGACCGGCAGCGGCTTGTCGATGACCTTTGGGTAATCAATTTTGATGGGAATCGCCCGATTTCGGTCGGCATCATGCCATTCCTCGCGCAACTCCGCCGGCGCATTGGCATCCTCGGCGCGGGCGATTGAAGTCAGCATGATGGAAAGGAACGCAATAGATAAGGTGAGCCAACGCATGAATGACACCTATATAAAGTCATCGAGCCACGGAAGTGAATTTTCATAGAAACGCGGACGATTGCAAGCGATTTGAGGCGGCACGCGGCGGTCGGGGTCGCGCCATTGCTTGGCAACTTGTAGGATGGGCGTACTCGCTCACCATCTTTCGCGGGTGGCAAACGGTCACCCTACATTTCGCAGACCGATTGCCAAAAAAGCAGGCCAAATCCGGCGCTTGCGGACAGAATCGGCGGATTTGCCTGAGTGTGCCACGACATCATTTCACCCCAAACTTCACCCGCGTTTCCAGGCATAGCTCTCCGCCCACTTCATATTCGCGGCAGATATTGGGCCGGTCGGCGTGATGGCGGCATTTGCCGGTTTCCTTTTCCCACCAGAGGCAGGGAAGGCCGTCGTAGTCGGCTTCATGCTTGCGGGCCTCAAGAACCTCGCGCTGCAAGGCGATTGGAGCAAAATCAATTTCATCGAGAAAGGGTGGCAGGCTTTGTTCCCGGCAACAAACGCCGCACCCCTGGCAATCGACCACGGGGGTCCCCGCCGGCTTGTCGGGCAGGATAACGGCCAGAGAGAGGCGCGCGTTGGGTTGGTTTCCCGGGTGCATGAGATTTCAGCTTAACAAATCTGGAAGTTCAAACGAATGACCGGGGGCGATTTTTCATGCGCGACCATCCAATGAAGAATCACCACGGAGCGGCTGTGTAAAAAATCAAGGGACAGAAACGGAAAAAGACGAGCGGTAATGTGTGTTGGTTTTGACCATCTGGTTGAGCGTGATCAGGAGCTGGCGCATCGTGGCCGTGAGGACCACTTTATACGGCTTGCCGGCATCGCTCAGCCGTTTGGCAAATTCCTTGAACCGCTCGCAATATTTCATGGCGTTGAAGGCCGCCATGTACAGGGCGTTGCGAACTGGCTGGCGGCCGCCCTTCACCGAGCGTTTGCCGCGGCGTGGGCCGGAGTCATTGGCCAGCGGCGCCAGGCCGCTCAACTTGGCGATGCACTGGCGATTGATCTCGCCCAGTTCGGGAAGATCGGCCAGGAGCTGGTTGGCGGTTCCGGTGGAAACGCCGGGGATGCTGGTGATGATGTCGGACTTTCGTTGCCAGTCTACGCCGAGCAGCAAAATCGCCGAATTCTTACCGCCGCGCAAATTTTCACAAAAAAATCAGCCATCCATTCCTGAATCGCTCATCACTGTTTGACGGTGGCGGAACACTTTTTATTAGCCATTACGCTCCACGTTCTGCATTGCCCCATTTTGTTGAATTTCTACAGGACCTCTACCGATAGCGGACGGCCAGCGAAATCCCTGTGTTTGCCCTTGCGGGAGGGCGACGCACTTTACGGCTGCAATGCAGCAGACCGTGGGATTCTGCCGGAGTTGATTGGCTCTTCACTGCTCGGAGATGGTCTATGGCATCGCACGCGGACGGCTTCAACGGGTCGACATTCGAAACGCTGGAAAATCGCTTCATGCTGACGGGGGCATTTCCCTCGGCTGCCCAGAATGCAATTGTCTACGATTCACACGACAACCTGGATGTCGCCTACTACGACTCCACCGCCCACAACCTGAAATTCGTGCAGGAGGCGGCCAACGGGACCTGGTCGCAGCCGGTGGTGATCGACGGCTCCAGCAGCGATGTTGGCAAGGATGTGACGATTGCCATCAACGGCGCGGGCTTTCCCGCCGTGGCGTATCAGGACACGGCCAACTCCGACCTGAAATTCGCCCAGTACAACGGGACGACCTGGACGACGACAGTCGTCGACAAGCGCAAGACGACCGGGTTCAACCCGTCGCTGGCGTTTGACAAGCTCGGCGCCGCATATATCAGCTACTACAAGCAGAACACCGGCGATCTCGATCTGGCGACGCAGAAAGCCGGGGCGAAGAAGTGGACGCTCAGCACGCTGCAAAGCGCGGGGAACGTCGGGCAGATCAGCAGCATCGCCATCAACCCGGTGACCAACAAGCCGTCGATTGCCTACACCAATGCCAAGGGGTTGGTGCAGTACATCGCCAAGACCGGAAACGGATTTGCCAAGCCGGTGACAGTGGGCACGGTTGCCAAGTCGACGACGGGCAGCGTTTCGCTGGCGTTTAACGGGTCGGCCCCGGCGGTTGGCTTCGTCAACGCCGCCACGGGCGAGGTTGATCTCGGGCAGCTTTCCGGCAAGAAATTCGCGACAACCGACGTTGCCACCGTTTCCACCGACGGCAGCAACGGGGCGCAGGTGCTGATCGATCCGACGACCAATATGCCGGAGGTGGTGTATCACGACTCGACCGGCGTTTACCTCTCAATGGCGAATTCCGACGGCACGACGACGATCACGCAGGTTTCGACCGGCGGGTCGGACACCATCGCCGCCGTGCAGCCCGGGAGCGGCTCGCTGGTTTTCTCGACGGTGAGCACGACCGGCGGCACGCTGAGCGTGAACACGACGGTTGCCCCGCCGGCCGCGCCAAGCAATGTCGCCGCCGCCGCTGCATCGCCCACGACGGTTGCCGTGACATGGACCGATAATTCCAACGATGAGGCCGGGTTCCTCATTGAGCGCAGCGCTGAAGGCACGAATTTCACGACCGTCGCCACCACGCAGCCGAATGTGACATCGTACACCGACACCGGCCTGACGGAGGCGACGGTTTACTATTATCGCGTCAGTGCGATCGGGGCGGCGGGAAATAATTCCGCCGGCACCACCGACAGCGGCGGGGGGCAGATCGTTCCGGCGGCGGGAATTGCAACCACCGTCACCCTGCCATCAGCGCCTACCGGCGTTGCCGCGGCGGCCGCATCGGACACAACGACCACCCTCAGGTGGACCAACACATCGCAGGCTCCCACGGGATTCATCATCAACCGCAGCAGCGACGGCGGAAGCACCTTTGCAGAGGTTGGCTCGGTCGGCGCGACGGTCGCCAGCTTCACCGACAGCGGCCTGGCCGAAGGCACGGCTTACACTTACGACGTTGAGGCGTATAACGCCAGCGGCGGGACCACTTCCACCAGCGCCTCAACCTATACCCTGCCCGCCACGCCGACGGGAATCACTGCCAGCGCAAGCAGCGATACCTCGATCACGGTCGGCTGGACGAACGCCTCGGCGGTGGCCGGCGGGTTTATCGTGCAGCGCTCGACCGATGGGACGACGTTCACGACGATTGCCACGCCCGACGCCGGCGCGACGAGCTTCCTCGACACCGGCCTTTCCGAGAACACGGCGTATTACTACCGGATTGAAGCGGTGGGACCGGGCGGGCTGGATTCGACACCGTCGACCGTCACCAATGCCGTCACCAATCCCAGCGCACCGAGCAACGTCGTGACGACGGCGCGGTCGACGAGCCGGATCGATCTGTCGTGGACGAACAACAGTGCCGATGCCACCGGATACATCGTGCAGCGCTCCAGCGGCGGGGCGGATTTTATCACGGTCGGCACGCCGAGCGGCATCGGCTCGACGCAGTTTTCTGATACGGGGCTGGTCGAAGGAATCACCTACACCTACCGCGTCGAAGCGGTGGATACTTCCACGATGTCGGCGTTTTCCCCGACCGTGTCGAGCGTTACGCTTCCGGCAGCACCGACCGGCCTGGAGGCGGCCGCCAGCGGATTGCAGGTGACGGTGACCTGGAACGACAATTCCAGCAGCGAGACCAGCTTCCAGGTCCAGCGCAGCAGCGACAACGGCGCGAATTGGTCGACATTGATGCCGTCGGCCCCGGCGAATGCGACGTCGACGGCGACCTATGTCGACAGCACGCCTTCGCAGGGGGCGACTTACACGTATCGCGTGAAGGCGGTGAATTCCGGCGGTTCGTCGGCTTACACGGGAACGGCGCAGGCGACCATCGCCCCCGCCGCCCCCAGCGGACTGACCGCCGTCGCAACCTCCGCCACGCAAATCCATCTGTCGTGGATGGACAATTCCCTTGGCGAAACCGGAATTGTCGTCGAGCAGTACGTCGGCGGGCCGACGCAGTGGATGGCGCTGACCACGACGACCGCGTTTGCGACCAGCTTTGACGTGAGCGGCCTGACGGCGGGAACGACCTATCAGTTCCGCATCAGCGCCATGAATGGCGGCGGAAGCTCGACCTATTCGACAGCCAGCGGATTGACGTCCCCGTCCGCGCCGGCATCGGTGAACGCGACGGCTGCTTCTACCAGCGAAATCGATCTAAGCTGGTCGCCGGTCAGCAGCGCCACGTCATACATCATCCAGCGGACGCTGGGCGATGAGACGACGACGTTGAATCCGGTCAGCAACACGACGTACGCAGATCAGCTTTTGTCGGAAGGCACGCAGTATTCGTATACCGTGACGGCGGTGAACGCCGGTGGATCGTCGGTGGCGAGTAGCCCGACCGTCGCCACGACACTTCCCGCCGCGCCCAGCGATGTGCAGGTGACCGGAGTCAATCCCACCACCGTCGATGTCTCCTGGCAGAATAATTCGCTGGGATACACCGGCATTCTCGTGCAGCGCAGCGCCGACGGCGGGACTACCTGGTCGACCGTCGGCAATCCGACGATCGGCCAGACTTCCATCGTCGATACCGGCGTTGCCGAGGCGCACAGCTATATCTTTCAGGTCACCGCCAGCAACGCCGGGGGGCCATCGGCGGCCGCGACCAGCAGCACGTTCACGACTGTTCCCGCCGCTCCAACCGCTTTGTCCGCCACGGCAACCAGCGCGAGTAATGTCGTGTTGAACTGGACGAACAACTCCAGCGGCGCAACCGGGTATGTCGTTGAACGCGGCACCGATGGCGAAAACTTCGGAACGACCTTCCCCGTCGACAGCTCGACGCATACGTTCACCGATACCTCGGCATCGGCCGCCACGAATTATTACTATCGCGTTTACGCCACGGGCATCGGCGGTCCCAGCGGCTACAGCAACAACGCCCAGGCAACGACGATTCCCGCCATCCCGCAGAATCTCACGGCTACCGGTGCATCGGCAACGGTCGTCAATCTGGCATGGAGCCCGGTTTCAGGCGCAACCGGCTACAGCATCCTCAGGTCGACCGATGGCGTGAACTATTCGCCATGGGATAACTCCAGCACCAACAGCTACAGCGACACCAGCGCCATCGAATCGACAACCTACTCCTACGAGGTGGTCGCGAACAACGGCACCGGCAGCTCGCCCGCCAGCGCGCCGTCGGCGTCGGTGACGACGGTTCCCTCGGCCCCGTCGTCGCTGATGGTCACCTCCAGCACTGCAAGCCAGGTGGACCTGAGCTGGCAGAATACATCGCACGCCATTACCGGCTTTTCGATCGAGCGGTCGGACGACAACGGCACCAGCTTTTCGCAGGTTGGAACGGCCCTCTCGACTGACACCACCTACACCGACACGTTCCAGATCGAAGAAGGAAGCCATTACATCTACCGCATTCGCGCGGTGGGCCCGGGCGGGTCCAGCGCCACGTCAAACACCGCTGGGGCGGATACCATTCCCGCCGCCCCGACCAATCTGACGACAACCGCCACCAGCGCCACCAGCATCACGGTTTCCTGGACGGATGCTTCGACGAACGCCACTGGATATGTCGTGGCGCGCAGCGACAATGGCGGGCCGTTCAACGCCTTTGCGCCGCTGAGCGGCTCGGCCACCAGCTTTACCGATACGGTGACGCAAGACAGCTCCTATCAATACGAAGTGCGGGCGATTCAGCTCTTGAGCGACAATGTCACCACGCTCACCAGCCCCTGGACGGGGCCGCAGACCATCACCAGCCCGCCGGAAATGCCCGCCAACGTGCAGGCGACGGTCATCTCCGCTTCGGAAGTGGATGTGACCTGGGCGAATACCTCGGCAACGGCAACCAGCTTCAATATCCTGCGCAGCAATGCTGAGGATGGATACGATCTGCTGCATAACGTCGATGTCAGCACGACGCTTTACGCCGACACGACCGCCTTGGCCGGCACGCAATACACGTATGAAGTGGTGGCGGTGGGCGTGAACGGAAACTCGTTCCCCGGCGTTTCATCGCCCCTGACGTCGATCTCGCCGGTGCCGACCAATGTGTCGGCCAGCGATGGCGTGGATGGGCAGGTCCTGGTGAGCTGGGACGATGTGCCTGGTGAAAGCTCGTTCCATATCCAGCGCAACGACAACGGCGGCGGCTGGATGGATTTGACCACCGTCGGCCAGGGCATCACCAGCTATACCGATACCTCCTCGGTCGAGAACGATTCGTATCAGTATCGCGTGCAGGCGACCAACGCCAGCGGCTCGTCGGCTTACAGCACGCCGGCCAGCGTTTCCACGTTCCTCAGCGCTCCGACCGGCGTCACCATCGCCAGCACCACCAGCAGCGAAGTCGATATTTCCTGGACCGACACCTCATCGAGCGCGATGGGATATGAAGTGCAGCGCAGCGACAACGGCGGGTCATGGCAGAGCCTCACGACTTCGCTGTCGTTCACCACGACGACATTTCAGGACACCACCGTTGCCGACGGCGTCAGCTATCAGTACCGGGTGCGCGGCCTGAGCATCGCGGGAGACAGCGATTTCGCCGCATCGACCAGCACGACCACGCCGTTGCTCGCTCCCACGAATCTTGCCGCCACCAGCGTTTCCACCACGCGGGTCGACCTTTCGTGGACCAATCCATCGGCCACCGCCACCAGCTTCCAGATCTGGCGGAGCATCGGCGGGGCGGATTTCGCGCAGTTCGACACCACGACGAACACTACGTATTCCGACACCAGCCTCACCGCCGGTGAAAGCGCCTCGTACGAAGTGTTTGCGGCAAACGCCATCACAACATCCGCTGCTTCCGGCCCAGTCACCGGCGTTGCCCGGCCGGTCAGCCCGACAAACCTGGCGGTGTCGACCATCGGCACCTCGCCAACCAGCTTGAGCCTGACCTGGACCGACAATTCCAGCGGCGCAACCGGCTATCAGATCTATCGCGACAGCGGAATGGGATTGACCCTGCTGACAACCGTTTCCGGCGCGGATTCCAACAGCTATACCGACACCGGTTTGACCGAAGGCAGCAGCTACACGTATCAGATTTACGCCGTCAACGATGGCGGGCAATCCGGCGCGAGCAATAGCTCCAGCAACACAACTTATTGCTCCGCCCCAACCGGTTTGACTGTCAGCGCCGCCGGGACCACCTCGATCGATTTGGAATGGACCGACACTTCCGCCAACGCCAACGGCTACACCGTCGCCATGAGCACCGACGGCGGCGACACGTTCAACGCCATCGCCGGCAGCGCCATTCTCGGGCCGAGCGACACCACATACACCGTCACCAGCCTGACCGAAGCGACGCAATATCAGTTCCAGGTGTATGCCTACAACGGCACCGGCAATTCAGCGACGAGCAATACGCTGACGGCGACCACCATTCCCAACGCGCCGACGATCAATTACGTGGCGGCGTATGAGAATGGGCCGGTCATCTCATGGACGAATCATTCGGCCAACCCGACCGGCTACATCGTGCAGCGCAGCAGCGACGGCGGGGCGACGTTCGACCAGAGCTTCGATATTGCAGCCGGGACCACCGGGTATCAGGACACCTCCGCCGCCACGAATACGTCCTACACATATCAGGTGCTGGCGACCGATGCCGGCGGGAATTCCGCGCCGTCGAGCACCGCTGGAATTCTGACGATTCCCGCGCAGGTAACCAACTTCACGGTGACCGTGACGGGTTCGACGAGCGCGCATTTGAGCTGGACGCCGGATGCAAACGGGGCCGCGTATTACAACATCGAGAGAAGCGGCGGGCTGTTTGGGATGGACGACGGCATTGGCAGCGCGCTGAGCGGTGCGACCAGCTTCGACGACACCACCGCCGTTCCCGGAAAAACCTACACCTATTTCATCACTGCCGGGAATGGCAGCGGCGACCTCGAAGCCGTCGAATCAGCGCCGGTGACCATCCTCACGGCGGCTCCAACCCTGAGCTCCCCATCCGCCACCGCGACCACCGTGTCATTGCAGTGGGGCGATGTGAACGGCGAAACCGGATTCGTTTTGCAACGCTCGGCCGATGGCGTTTCCAACTGGCAGACGATCGCCACGCCGGCCACGGGCCAGACCACGTATACCGACACCGGCCTGACCCAAGGCACGACGTATTATTATCAGATTGCCGGCACCGACAGCACCGGCACCGGGGATTTCTCGACCGCGACGGCTCTGGCCACGCTTCCCGCCGCTCCGACTGGCCTGACCACCACGTCGGTTTCGGCAACCGAGGTCGACCTCACGTGGACCGACAACACCGACGGCGCAACCGGCTACGACGTCTATCGCGCTGACAATGGCCTGGCGGCCGTCCGCATCGCGCACGGTCTGGCGGCCAATGCCACCAGCTATCAGGACACCACGCAGGCGGGGGGCAATACCTCGGTCTATAGCGTCTACGCCTACGACGCCGGGGGCTCGTCTGCCGCCGCCACGCAGACCGCGCTGGTCATCCCCGGCCAGCCGCAAATGCTGGCGGGGGTTGCGCCCTCTTCGTCGGAAATTGATTTGACGTGGAACTCGGTCTTTGGGGCGGCCAATTACACGATCGCCCGTTCACCCGACGGCTCGACCAATTGGCAGCAACTGGCGCAGGTGGATTCCAGCACGCTGTCTTACAACGACACCGATGCCGCCCTCACCGAAGGCACGACCTACTACTACACCGTTACCGCCAGCAACGCCACCGGCTCCGGCGTGGCGGCAACCGTCAACGCGCCAACCCTCCCGGCCGGCGTGGTCAGCCTGAGCATCAGCTCGTCCTCGCCGACGGCAGTTCATCTGAGCTGGGTCGACAATTCCAGCGGAGCGACCGGCTATCACGTCTATCGCCAGACGAATAACGCCGGGATGTTTGCGCTGGTTGATACCATCAACGATCCGAGCACCACCACCTTCGACGACACGGTTACGGAAGGAACGGCATACACCTATCGCGTGCAGCCGTTCGACGCCTCGGGCGATGGGGCGGCATCCGACATCAACATCACCACCGTCCCGGCAACTCCCGCCCTGACGGCCGCCACGCCCGCCTCCAACACCACCGTCACGCTTACCTGGACCAACAATTCCGCCAACGCCGCCAACTACATTGTGAAGCGCGCCCCGTTCGGCTCGTCGACCTGGACGACGCTGACATCAGCACTGCCCGGCTCGGCCATCGGCTATTCCGATACCACCGCCAGCGGCGGAAATGAATACCAATACAAGGTGATCGCCCATGGCGCTGGCGGCAATTCCGCCGACAGCAACATCATCGATGCCACCACTTACACCGACGCCGTCACCACCCTCGGCACGGCAGCAGCTTCGACGACGGAAATTGACCTGACGTGGGCGGCAGTCAACGGCGCAACCGGCTACAACATTCTGCGTTCGACGGACGGCACAAATTTCGCGCAGGTGGACAGCGTTGGCGCCGGAGCCACCAGCTACCAGGACACCAACCAGGGCGTAAACCTCACCGAAGGCACACGCTACTATTACCAGGTCGCCGCTGTCGACGCCGCCGGCGCGTCTTCGACCGGCAACACCTCCTACACCAGCACCTGGCCGCTTGCGCCATCCGGCCTGACGGCAACTGCCGTCTCCGACAGCCAGATCGACCTGCAATGGACCAACAACTCCGCGGGTTTCCAGTCGGTGACCATTGAGATCTCCACCAATAACGTCACCTGGACGCAGGCGTTTGCCACCGGGAACAGCAACTCGTTTACCTACGACAGCTCGGGTCTCACCAGCGGTTCGACCTACTATTATCGCGTGGCGGCGGTGAATGAAGGCGGCACCAGCTACATGACCGATGTGCCGTCGGTCTCGGCAATCACGCTGGCCGACGCACCGGCCCTCACCGCGACGGCGGTGAACGATGGAACGGTTTCCCTGAACTGGGACACATCGACCGGCGCGACAACCTACACCGTGCAGCATTCGACCGATGGCGTTTCGTGGGCGGACGTGGAGACCGCCACGGCGGATACGTCCGCGATTGATACCGCGCTTACCGGCAACACCAATTACCAATACCGCATTCTCGCTTCCAACGGCAGCGGCGATGGCGCATATGGCACGCCGATCACCGTGCTGACCGTTCCAGACGTTCCCTCGAGCGTGGTGGCTACTTCGCCCACGCCTACGTCGGTGAGCCTGATGTGGGCGGGCGATTCCGGCGCGAATGTGAAGTACTCGGTGTATCGCGCTCCGGTGAGCGGCGGGGTGCCGGGAACGTATGTGAAAATCGGCTCGGTAACCGGCGCGTTGGCGTACACCGACACGGGTGTGACGGCTGCGACGACTTATTCGTATGAAATCGCCGCGTCTAACGCCAGTGGGCAAAACGCCATCGATGGCGTTTCCAATCAGATTCTGACCGTCCCGGCCGCCGTCACTGCGCTTTCATCCAGCGTCGTGAGCGCCACGGAAGTGGATCTGACCTGGGCCGACTCCACCGGCGCAACATCGTACACCGTCTCGCGCATTGCCGTGGGGGATGGCGGCTACACGCTGCTCACCGGCTCGCCGCTGAGTTCCAGCGCGACCAGCTATAACGACACCGCCGCCCTTTCTGGCACCAGCTATACCTACAAGGTGACCGCGATCAACGCGACCGGCGGCACCTCGGCAACCGCGGCCGCTTTGACCTATCCCGCCGTTCCGGCCGGCTTCACGGTTTCGATCACCGACAACCACGACATCGCCGTTGCGTGGAACGCCGTCACCGGCGCAACTTCGTATACGCTTCAGCGCCAGATCAACAGCGGCTCGTGGGTCACCGTCACCGGATATTCCGGCACCAGCCTGACCGACGTCGTGGCCGGCGGAAACACCTACGCGTATCAGGTGAAAGCAACCGATGCCACCGGCGACAGCGCCTTCGCCTCGGCGTCGGCGGTGACCACCGTCCCTGATGCCGTCACCAACGTCGCAATTACCGCAAGCGCCACCACCGACACCTCCATCACCCTCACCTGGTCGCTCAGCAGCGGCGCAGCCGGCTACGTCGTGGAGCGTTCCGACGACGGCGGCAACACCTTTCCCACCCTCAGCTCGACGCTTTCGTCCAGCACCACGACCTACACCGACACCAGCCTGTCGGAAATGACGCCGTATATGTACAAGGTGGTTGCCAGCAACACCGGCGGCAATTCAGCCGACAGCAGTATCGTGTCAGTCACCACGCTTCCCACGGCGCCCAGCGGCCTGGCGACGACTCTGGTCACCGTTTCGGAAGTCGATCTCACCTGGAACGACAATTCCGGCGGCCTGGCCGGATTCGACGTGCAGCGCAACGACGGCGGCTGGCATACACTTGCGACCACCGACGCCGGCGTCTCGACCTTCAACGACACCACCGTCGCCAGCGGCACCAACTACAGCTACCGCATCATCGCCGACAACGGGTCGGTCCTCTCGGCCCCGACGGCGTCGCTGCCGGTGCTGACCCTGGCCGCCGCCCCGACCGATTTCGCCGCCACCCAGATCAGCACCACCGAAGTCGACTTGAGCTGGACTGCCTCCACCGGCGCGACGACGTACGACATCACCTACAGCATCAACGGCGGAGCATATAATCCGCTGACCACCGGCGTCACCGACGACAGCTACGCCTTCACCGCCGCCTCGGCCGGAACCACGTATCAGTTCGCGATTGTCGCCAATGACGGCACCGGCCCCAGCGCCTCCGGCGCCAGCAACAGCGCCACAACCGTTCCGGTCGCGCCCACAAGCCTGGCAACCACCGGCGTCAGCACGTCGGAAGTCGATTTGTCCTGGGATGATGTCACCGGCGCGACCGCCTATGAAGTCGACCGGCAGAATTTCAATGGCTCCTGGAGCACCCTCACCGATTCCCTCGCCGACGATGCCACGGGATATCCGGACACCGGCCTGGCATCCGGCACGACCTATGCCTATCGCGTCGAGGCGATTGACGCCGGCGGATCGTCTGCCGCTGCCTCGACAACCGGTGTGACGCTCGCCGATGCCCCCGCGAGCATCGTCGCCACGCCGATCAGCACCGGCGAAGTGGATTTAGCCTGGGCCGCCACAACCGGCGCAACCACCTATGACATCACTTACAGCATCAACGGCGGATCTTATAATTCGCTGACCGCCGGCGTTGCCAGCAACAGCTACGCCTTCACCGCCGCGGCGGCGGGAACGAATTATCAGTTCAAGATCGTTGCCAACGATGCCTCCGGCGCCAGCGCTCCCGGCAGCAGCAACACGACGCTGACCGTCCCCGCCGCACCGGCCGGCTTTGCCGCTTCGGTGGCCTCGGCCAACGAAGTCGACCTCACCTGGAGCATCAGCACCAGTGCGACCGGCTACACCATCGAGCGCGAGCAGGGCACCGGCGGCTTCACGACGCTGCAGACCGGCGCGATCGGCGGGGGCGCAACGTCATACGCCGACACCTCCGTTTCTGATGGCACCGGCTACAGCTACATCATCTACGCCACCGATGCCACCGGGAATTCGCCAACCTCGTCGGCGCAAACCGTTCTCACCCTGCCCGCCACCGTCTCGCTCGATGCCAGCGTCGTCAGCGACACTGAGATTGACCTGACTTGGCCCGCCGATACCGGCACCGTCACCGCCTACGAAGTGTGGCGCGCCGACAATGACAGTGGCACCTTCGCCCAGGTGAGCGGCGAGTTGTCGCCGGGCACGTTGAGCTTCAACGACACCGGTCTGGCAAACGCAACGGATTACGTCTATCGCGTTTTGGCGGTGAACGACACCGGCGACAGCGCCAACGACGACACCGCCACGCTCACCACCCTCGCCGCCGCCCCGACCGGCTTCGCCGCCAGCAGCGCCTCGGCCAGCGAAATCGACCTGACATGGAGCCAGAGCAGCGGCGCGACCGGCTATCAGGTTGAAGTGCAGGCCGGCAGCGAATGGGACAACGCCAGTGGCGTTTTGGCGAGCAGTTCCGACAGCTACCCGGAAACCGGCCTTGATGCCGGGACCAGCTTCACCTATCGCGTGGTGGCGCTTGACGCCGGCGGCCCTTCCGATCCGAGCAACAGCGCCGCTGCCGAAACCCTGCCCGATGTGGCGGGCAACTTCACCGCGACGGTCGCTTCCGACAGCGAAATTGACCTGAGTTGGGATTCAGTCACCGGCGCAAATAGCTACAAGATCATGCGATCGACCGGCGGCGGATATTCCACTCTCACCAGCGTGTCCGGCACAACCTATTCCGACACGGCCCTGAGCGAAAACTCCGAGTACGATTACGAAATTGTCGCCACCGACGACGGCGGCGATGGCTCGGCCACCGCCCCGCAGGATGTGACGACCCTCCTGACCGCCCCGAGTGTTGCCGTCAGCGACGTGACCAGCACGGGCGCGACGTTGACCTGGACCGACAATTCCGCCGCCGAGACAGGCTACAAGGTCGAGCAGCAAAACCCCGATTCCTCGTGGAGCGACATCGGCGACTTCGGATCCCTGTCCGGCACCGGCACCACCGGCGATGACGTCGTCAGCGGCCTGACCGAAGCGACGGAATATCACTTCCGCGTGACGGCCGTCAGCGGCGGCAGCAACGATTCGCTTGCCACGCCTGCCACAGTCGCCACGGCCCCGGCTGATCCATCGGACCTGGCGGTGACGACTAATTCCGCTACCAGCGTCACGCTCACCTGGACGAATAACTCGGCCAACAACGACAGCTTCCAGATCGATCGTTCGTCGAACGCCGGCGTGAGCTGGACGCCGCTCACAACGCCGGGCGCGAGCGACACGAGCTATACCGACACGGCCGTTGCCGAATCAAGCGCCTATTCGTATCGCGTCTCCGCCTTGTTTGAAGGGACGGCGTCGGGCTACAGCAGCACGACGATCACCACGCTTCCCTCGGCCCCGACTGCCGTAACCTCGACGGCCGTCTCGGCAACCGAGATCGACCTCGCCTGGACCGACACCTCTGCTAATGCAACGGCCTATCGCGCTTACAGCTCGACGGATGACCAGACATTCACGCAGGTGGGCAGCGATCTGGCCGACAACGCGACCAGCTATGCCGACATGACCGCCTCGGAAAACGCGACGACGTACTACAAGGTGGTAGCCGTCGACGGCGGCGGCGAATCGATCGCGGCGACAACCAGCGCCACCACCCCGCTGGCCGCCCCGTCCGCAGTCACCGCCAGCACGACGACCGATGTCACGACCGGCGACAAGACGATCGACATTTCCTGGAGCAACAACTCCACCGTTGCCACCAGCATCAAGATCGAGCGCGGCGTTGCGGGCGTCTATACGCCGCTGGTCACCCTGGCCCACACCGCCACCAGCTATGTCGACGACAGCGGCCTGGAAAACACGGCGTATACGTATCGCGTGTACGCCGTCGATGGCGCCGCGAATTCGACGCACACCGCTTCCAACAGCCTCACATCGCTCCTTTCGCGGCCGACGGGCGTGACGGTCACCTCGCCGACGGCCAGCACCGCGCTGATCACCTGGACCGATGTGTCGGCCGCCGCCACCAGCTATCACGTTGAGCGCTCGACCGATGGCAGCAGTTATAGCGACGTCGGTGCCGTTCTCTCAGGAAGCGCCAACACCTATACCGACACGGGCCTGAGCGAAGGCACGCAATATTATTACCGCGTGATCGCCGAGACCGGCTCCAGCATGTCGAATTACTCCGACGTGCAGACGGTCACCACGCTTCCGGCAACGCCGACGGATCTCGTCGCCACTCCGTTCTCCACCACGGAAATCGATCTGGCCTGGACCGATGTCTCGACCACCAACACCAGCTACACCGTCGAGCGCAGCGACAACGGCGGATCGGATTGGGTGCCCATCGCCACCGGCCTGGCGGGCAACGCCAACTCCTTCAGCGATACCATGCTGATGGAAGCCACCGATCACGAATACGAAGTGTTGGCGATTGGCGCCGGCGGAAACTCGGCGCTGAGCAATGATTCCTCCGCCACTTCGCTGCCCAACGCCCCGTCAAATATCCTCCTTGAGGCCAACAGCGCCTCATCAGTCTCCATCCAGTGGACCGACAGCTCCACCGGCGCAACCGCCTACGAAGTGCAGCGCTTCAACAGCGGCGTCTGGACCAGCCTCACCACCTCGCTCGCGTCAAACGCCGTCACGTACACCGATTCGACGGTGACCGAAGGGACGGCTTATCAGTACCGCGTTCGGGCGCTTCGCAATGAAACGCCGTCCACCTTTGCCGCTCCGCTCAGCGTCACCACATTGCCGGCAGCTCCGTCGGATCTGGCGGTTGGCAGCTTCACCAGCAGCCGGGTTACGCTAACGTGGACCGACAATTCCAACGGCGAAACCGGATTCACCATCGAGCGCTCGACCAACGGCGGGGCCTATTCCGCCGTCGGCACCCCGGCCGCCAACAGCACCACCTTCAGCGACAACACCGTCACCGAAGGCGTCAGCTACACCTACTATATCTTCGCGTCCAACGCCGGCGGCGATTCGACCAACAGCGCCACGATCACCGCCAAT
>DASRRM010000417.1:0-9887 GCA_035695715.1 Tepidisphaeraceae bacterium | reverse complement strand
CCCGCCGCCAGGCCCGGCGTCACCAGCTTCTCCCGCGCCTGTTCAATCGTCGGCTTCTCAATAATCATCTCCGCGCGGTAAATCCCGCGGCCGCCGTCAACCGCATTTCCCTTGATCGTCCCAAACAAATGCAACTGCCGCTCCAGCGTCGGCTGCACGCCGGTGACGGCCTCCAGCATGTATTGCTCAAAGACCCGGATCAACTGCTTGGCGCAGCGGTCCTTGGTGTTACTGATGTAAACATGATCCCCCAGCAAAAGCAGGAATGGCTCATCCCCCACAAACGCCCGCGCCTGATACACCGCATGCCCAAACCCCTCCGGCAAATCCTGCTCGGCAAACCGGAGCCGATCACCAAACGCCCCCAGCTTTTCCGATTCCAAAATCGCCCAGTTCTTCCCCGCAAACGCCTTGAGCGTCTGGCCCTCCATCCGCCGAAAGTAATCCCGATACGCCGACTCCTCCCCCGGCGTGGTAACAATGCAAATTTCCTCGATCCCCGAATCGAGTGCCTCTTCGCCAATGATCTGAATCACCGGCTTGGTCAGCCCATCGCGATCGACGAGTGGAAACATCTCCTTCTGGACAGCCGATGAAGCCGGATACTGCCGCGTCCCCCGGCCGGCAGCGGTAATGACAGCTTTGCGAACTTTAGCCATGAAGATCCTTCCGGAGAGCCGCTGATTTATTGACGCCGTAACGGGCACACGGCGACCTTCACAAACCATGCCCCGGCCCCGGTGAAAACGCAACCCTGATCGCCCAGCATTTTGCAACACTGGACGCGATGACAAATGCCGCAACCTGGCAGACGAATTCCGGCTTCCGGCGATTCTACCGTATCGCCGCGACGCATATGCACCGCCGTTGACAAGTAGAATGGAGACAGTGAGCATGTATTGTGCTGAGGGGAATGGGAGCTTGTGAGCTGCGGACATTACGCGTGCGATCTTCGAAATGGGATCCGAGGAAAACGGTCGATCGATGAAAAGCGCACCCGTCCCGTTTTTTACGTTCCGGATGTATATTCGTGGAGGTCGGCGCGGTGCCGCGCGCCGAATTACCGGGAGGTTATCTGGCCAGAGGAAAGAAACAAAAGCAGCAAGAAGACATCGAGAGACAACAGCTGATCAAGAAACTGGTGATCATCGCAATGTTCTCCGACGATGACCTCATGGACCGGCTCGTGCTCAAAGGGGGAAACGCCATCGACTTGCTGTATCGTGTCAGTGCGCGCATCCGTCGACATAGATTTTTCGATCGAAGATACTTTCGACTCGAACCCAGATGAAATCCTTGGACGCATTCGCAAGACGTTGGAGCAAACTTTTCGGGAGCGCGGATTCGAAGTGTTCGACTTCAGAATGGAAGAGCGACCGCGAGGCCTGACTGCGGATGTTGCTGATTTTTGGGGTGGTTATGGTGTCGAGTTCAAGCTTGCAACGAGAGAAAAGTTTTTGGAACATTCAAATGATATTGTAGCGCTTCGTCGGAATGCGGTGCAACTTGGTCAGGGATCGAAGTTTCTCATCGACATTAGCAAGCACGAATACATAACCGGCAAGGAAGCGGTTGAACTCGATGGCTACCGTGTGTTCGTCTACACACCAGAAATGATTGTTTGCGAAAAGCTTCGGGCAATATGCCAGCAAATGCCGGAGTACGCCCGGGTTGTAAAGCGAACTGGCCGGCCGGGAAGCTCAAGAGCGAGAGACTACCTGGATATTTACATCCTTGTAACCGAGCGAAAGGTCGACATCACGTCGCCCAACAACCGTATTCTCTTGAAGCATATCTTTGAGGCGAAGCGGGTTCCCACCAAGCTCCTGCAACTCGTCGCGACCTCGGAGGTTCGCGAGTTTCACAGGCTCAATTTCGCGGCTGTTCAAGCGACGGTTAAAGCCGGTATGAAGCTCGAAGGATTCGATTTTTACGCCGACTTTGTTGAGCGCCTGCTCAAGGGGCTAGAGCCCTTTGGGGATGAATAGGCGCCAGTCTTTCACATAATCTTTTTGCTTAATCTCATGCATCAAGTAGAAGTCGAATTCCCTTGGGATACTGCGGAACACATCGAGTGACGATGGTTTATAACCCGCGCGCTCAAGGTAATAACCGATGGCTTGGTGGTAAGGGTATATGTATGCAAGTTTCTTAAGCATTACGGCCAAGCGATTGACCGAAAGTTTCTCGCGAGCAAGCTCAAATGCCTTGAGTACTTCGGAAACACCTCCGGAATAGACAGGTCGGACGGTGATATCGATCAGCGTTCGCTCAAGGTTCGTGAATCGAACTTTACCGAATAGCTCGCCGGTTTCACCTTTGAGGTCGTCTTCCACAACACCATGTTTACCAGTATTCTTTCCGTTGATAACTACTACGCGGAAATCGGTCGTGGCCGCCACCTGCTTTGTGACACGAACCGGGCGACGAAAAGCGGCATCAATGCTCGTCTGAGAGAGTTTTCCTGCCAGCCAACTTTCCAGTCGCTGCTCGTCGTTCACGTAGACTGTTTTTGGTGCCTGTTCCGTGAGAGCGTGAATTTTGACCGCAGTGTAATGACTGAAATAGCAACCAGGCTTAATGCCTAACATCGCCTGATAGATGGGCACGTTACCCCACACGTAGACCGTCTTCTTTTTGTACGGCGGAGGGAATGGGAAAACTATCGATGTGAGCTTTCCAGAGGTTTTCAGGAAATTAATAAACATCGATGTTGAGGTGCGTTGTGTAAGCCGCCAGAATCCGCGCTGCTCAGTAAGATTTCGAGCAATGTCTGAAAGTTGCAATACCTTGCTAGGGAGTTGGTCAAAATGCCGGATGATGTCTGGTCGGGCTATCTGAATGCGGGCTTTGATCATGTTGACTCTCACAGGAAGTATATATACTTCCTGTGAGTGCGTCCAGAAGAAATCGACGAATATCTCACTCAAGACCGGCTGCCGCGAGAAAATCGGACGATGTCGGGAAGTATATATATTTCCCGACATCATGGTTGTGCCTTTAAAAAACGCTTCCGAGCACCAAAAACGCCGTTTTTGGCCCCACTCGGCCGACGTTCTTTGCTATTTCATCGCTCTGCGCGTGTTAGGAAGTATATATACTTCATAACACCTGATTTGAAGTAAAATCCGGCTCGACTTTTAGGGCGGAGTCACTCAGGAGCGCACGAGCGATCGCCGGATACAGTGTCAGCCACTATTTGTCGTAAATTGCTTTCCGTAATATACTTACAATCCACAAACGAGCTAGTTGAACGGACTCTTGGGGCATGATCGAAATCACAAGAACGAGCGAACTAACGCAAATGTCAAATTTAACCCGGGAAAACAAGTGCTTGGGACATTCCACGCGTTTATCGCAAGATGTTTCAGATTCATGGCTTAAACGGTCTGGAATGCTGCGCACGCGGAAGGATTCGCAAAACATCCTTCCGTCCTCTTCCGCTTCGTTTAGCCGCTGCACGCTTGCGTGCCGTCCGGGCCTCACTGACTCAAGGACCGGGCGGGACGTGTCACATTTTTTCATCCATCATGTCGGATTCGCCTTCGCTCCGGTTTTACCCCACCATCGCCCCGCGCGCGATTCGCTTTGGCTTGCCGATCAGGGGCCAGGCGTGCTTGCCTAAAATGAGTGACAGCAGGTCGCCGTTGCGGCAGTCGAATTGGCGGGAGACCAGCAGCAGCACGCCAAGGCCCACGCCCGTGAGGAAGCCGCCGATGTGGGCCCAATGGGCGGTGTGGCCCTGTTTGCCGATGGCGACCATGATGACGTCGAACGCAAAGTAGATCAGCAGCACCCAGAACCCGCGCAACGCGAAGATTTTGAACATCAGGTGCAGCCGCAGCCGAAACCACATGGCGCAGTAGACCAGGTGCGCGGGAAACAGAACGAGGTACATCCCGGCCAGGCCGTTGATCGCGCCCGATGCGCCCAAAAGCGGCGTGGCCTGGTCGCCCGGCAGCGTGAGCAGGAACATCGAGCCCGAGGCGATGGCGAGCAATGGATAGACAATCGCAGTGGCGGTGTTGCCGATAATTGCGTTGACGCGCGAGCCGAACACGATCAGAAAAAGCATGTTGCCGCCCAGATGCAAGACAAAGCCAATGACCGAGTCGGGGTCGTGCAGGAATGCCGAGGTAAGCAACTGCCACCAATGAAACGGCGGGATTTCTTTGCGAAGATCTTCTGCCAGTTTTTCGCGCAGTTCCTGGCGGGTGTAGGCGGGTTCTTCCCCCGGTTCGGCCGGGACGGTCAACTTGAGCAGGCGCGGGGAACGGGAAATGGCTTCATCGGCGAGCTTTTCGAAGTCGATCTGCCGGGGCCAAAGCATCGCGTTCTGCGCCGCGCCATCCTTGTTGTTCCAAATCGCCGCGAGAAACACCAGACTCGCGATCACCGTAATCGCGGCAATCGCCCAGATCGCGTACGGCTTATGCCGGCCATATGCGCTCGACGCCAGCGGCATCGGCAACGGCGTCACCCAGATCAGCCAACTGACGAACTTCAAAATCGTCTCGGTATTTCCGTGAACGGTGTTTTCATCCAGGCCGTTGGAGGTGAGCAGCGGCCGGCCCGATGGAACGCGGATGCCGCACTCGATACAGACGCGCGCCCCGTTTCCCAGCAGCCGATCGCAGCTTGGGCACGTCGGCCCGCTGCTGTGAACGCTCGGCCCCACACGCGATTCGTGGGCCGAGACGATGGACGTATGCGAACGAACCGGCGCTGACACATCGAGCGGGTCGTGCGCGTCGGCCTCTATCCCCGCAGGCAACGCCGGGCTCAGTTCTGCAACCTGATAGCGAAGTTCGTATTCGCCAACGTGCAGGATGTCTCCGTCTTGAAGTTCGTGGCTGGAGATGCGCTGGCGGTTGACGAATAAGCCGTTGGTGCTTTTGCGGTCTTCGATCTTCCATCGCGACGGGCCGAAGTCGACGCGAACCAACTGGCAATGCGCGCGGGAAACCAGATTTCCCGGCAAAACAAGCTGGCATCCGGCCTGTTTGCCGATAATAAGCGGAGCGCATCCCCCCAGACGAATCAATTGCCCAACGCGGCTTGGCCCGGCAACGACAAGCAGTCCCGCGTCAAAATCACCCGCCGCCGCATCGGCATCGATCGGCTCCCCACTAATGCACGCAACCGCCTTTCCACACTTGCTGCATGTGACGTCTCGATCGGCCTGCGTTTCCTGAACCGAAACGTCACGCCCACATTGACATTGCACGGTGAACATTCACACCCCGGCTTTAACATGAACCTCGAATTGGTCCAACTCACTATAATGGGTCGGGAAGGCGTTGGGAATATGTGTGTGCGGCGGTGGGCGGGCGTTTGCCGGAGCGGGAAACGTATCAAGAGGCAGAGCGGGCTATATGGAAACGAAAACCGGCCGAAAACCGGCATTCGCCATCTTCGTCGATAAGATGATGGTGTCTAGCGAACCGGGTACGGCAAACGTCGGCGCAATACAGGGACAATTGTGCGAGATCGTGCATGACGATTAGAATTGCCAGCGCGTTTTCAAAGCAAAATTGGGACACGGCGGGAGCGAAATCATTTTTGATGCTCCATGTGCTTTTCGGCGCGACTCGCGCTTGGCGTTTCCTAAACGATCCTGCTGCGTATATAAAGAATCCCATGCCGCCCAGCAATGACGGCCCGACGCGGCTACCCCCGCCGCTTCCGCTTCCGCTGCCGCTTCCATATGCGAGCGCGAATTGGCGCGCGCTGCGCGAGCCGCAGCCGATCCGCTTCGCCCTGGTCGGGTGGATCGCGATTGTCTGGGGTATATTCGCGTTGCTGGCGAATTTCGTGGCAATTTGGTTGTACTGCGGGTGGATGATTCCGGCTGTCGTTTCGCCTGTCACTAACCGCGCGGCCAGCGCGCCATCTGCGCCGGCTGCAACCTGGTCGCCGCCATCCCCAATCGTTCCGCCGGTTATCACGCACCCTGCGCCGCCCTCGCCGCCGGCGATCGCCGTGGCGCCATTTGCTGGCGATCTGTATTCGCCCCACGGCTTATCGCAAGCCGAACGTCAGCGTGTATTGAAGTTCGTCGACGAGCACAGCCGGATTCAGCCACGAGGCCGAAGTGCGCTGGAAGCGATGCTGTGCGAATATGGCCGGGACTTGTTTTCCCCGACCGACGGGGAGATCAGCGAAGAACAGACTCGCAGCCAATTGCGCATCGAGCGCGATCTGCCCAAAACAGCGCGCGGCTGGCCGCAGATTGAACCCTGGCCGATCGAGATCGCCGGGCCCGGCGGCGAGATCGATGTGCAAAAACAAACTGCGATATTCAAGCCAGGCTCGGGGGCCGCGCAGTCATCGATTCTTGCTCAGGGAACGCAATTCATCGACGAGCACGGGAAACAGGTATGGTCGTATTTTGCGATCGTGATGTACGCGAACGAAATCATTCGCTTGTCCAACGGTCGGGCCACGCCCGTGCAGCTGGGCGCATTTGCTGCCGACCGTCGCAACACGCCGGTAACTTCCGATCCAATGGACACAATCGGAGCTTACGGCGGAATTCTCTCTGATGGCACGCTTTTGGTGCAGCCGTCGTATGGGAAGAACATTCTGATCGACACTCTCGGAAACGTCAGCCACACCACCGGCGCCGTCACCGATCCGCAACCGCGACCGCCGGTGTCCCCGGCGGGTGGCTTTGCGGCTGGTGCAAGTTCGTCCGGCGGGTTGCCGACGTCGACTTCGCCTCCGGCCCCCGCCACGCCGCCGGCCCGCGCACTGAAGTTGCAATTAACCCGAGGCTGGGTTTGGGTGCTGGTCATCGAAGCGATTATCAGTGCCATTGCGTCAATCGCCCTGATGGTTGCCGGGCAGCAGTTGACGCAGAAGCGCGTCGCGGCACGGCTGTGGGCGCGGGGTTACGCGACGGTGCAGTTGCCGCTCAACGTCTTTGGAATGGTCGTCGGAATAATGCTCGGCGACGCAATGTACGCCAGAATGGGGCTTCCGCCGCAAGACCCCTCGTCGCTGGTTGTGAGCAATGTCGTTGGGATGGTGCTACTGAGCATTTTGCCGATCGTGTTGCTTTGGGTTATCAGCGGCCCGATTGCGCTCAAGTCGCTGGGGAATCCGGGACGGGAAAAACGGGACGATTATTTCGACCGCTAAGAACGCCGCAACCCAATCGACGATTGATACAACCGGGACGGCAACGTGCGGTAAACAGATAACCTCGGTCCTCGCGCTGCGGGGAAAAATCAATGGGGTCATATCGGCAGCCCGCATTCCGGACAGCGATCATGGCTCGCGCGGAGATCGTAACCGCATCGACGGCACGTCGGCGCGGAATTGTTCCGCGATCCCTCACGACTTTTTGCGATCAAAACAACACGGCATGTCGCATGTAACAACTGCCGGAGAACCCATCGCATGCAAAATCGACCGATCGCATATATTGCCGTCCTGCTCCTTATTCTCGTTACCGGGGTTGCCCGCGCGGGAGAGAACTGGCCGGAGTTTCGCGGGCCGACGGGGCTGGGGTACACCGATGAAAAGAACCTGCCGCTGACCTGGGACAAGGATGGCAAGAATGTGATATGGAAATCACCGCTGGTTGGACAGGGGCATGCCAGCCCAATTGTCTGGGGGAATAAGGTGTTTGTATGCACGGCACTCTGGGCGCCGAACGTGCCGCACGAGGCGGTGATTCCAGCCGAGCACGTGCTGTGCTATTCGGTGGCGGATGGGAAGCGGCTGTGGGACACGGTGGTGCCGCCGGGGCCCTGGAAGCGCAACGATTTTCGCAGCGGGCCGGGCGGCGGATATGCCGCGTGCACCCCGGCCACCGATGGGAAGCTGGTTTACTGCGTCTTTTCCTCGTCGGTGATTGCCGCGTTGGATTTCGATGGAAAGATCGCCTGGCGAAAGGAAATTGTCCCATTTTCGTTTGACGTCACCATCGGCAGCAGCCCGATTCTCTACCACGACACGGTATTAATGCTGTGTGCCATGCGCGACAAGGCCGACTCGCGCATCATCGCCTACGACAAAGCCACCGGCGACATCAAATGGCAGGAAAAGCTGCCGGAAATCACGTTCGGCCACGCCTCGCCGACGATCATCGACGTGAAAGGCACGCCGCAATTGCTGGTGATGGGTTGCGGCCTGGGCACGGGAGACAAGGCGATTCTGGCGCTGAATCCCAATGACGGGAAGCGGGTTTGGTCGTGCAAGGGCGGGGCCGAATCAGCGTCGATCGCCTATGGCGACGGGCTGGTTTACTTTGACAGCGGACGTGGCGGCATTGGCACGGCCGTCGACCCCGCCGGCGCCGGCGACCTGACCAAGACCAACATCAAATGGACCGCCAACATGCCCGGCGGCCTGGCCTCGCCGATCATCGTCGGCAAATATCTCTATCGTCTTTGCGAGCCGGGCGTGCTGAAATGCTTTGAAATCGAAACGGGGAAGGTGGTTTATTCCCACCGCCTGGAGGGCCTGACAACCACCTGGGCCAGCCCGATTGTCGATCCCGAGGGCCGGCTGTTCTGCGCCAGTGCCGGCAAGAGTTACATCATTCAAACCGGCCCGGAGTTCAAGGTGCTGGGGACGAATGACCTGGGCGACGCGAATCATCCCTCGCCGGCGGTGGCGCAGGGAAAGATATTCCTGGTGGGGATGGAGAATGTGTATTGTATTGGGAGTAAATGACACTTCCCCCCTCTTACGGATACGTCCCCTTATCATAAAACCCCACCCTCACCTGCTGCAGCGTGGTCCTGCCGCCCATGATGACAATGATCTCGGTTTTCTGCCCGAATTTAACAAACGGCGTCACGTTGGCATCGATGTAGTTATAGATGTTCCCGTAGCTCGCATAAAAGTGGCCATTGACGACCAGGGCGTTGATGCCCGCGTTGTTGGTCACCGCATGCACCATCACGGTCTTGCCGGCCAGATTTGAGTCAACTTCAACCATGCAGCGCAGCGCGCCGCGATCGGGGGCTTCATATGGGAGCGGCTTGTTCTCGTTTTTATAGGTCAGGTAATCGGCGGCGAAATTCCAGTCGTTTGCCATGATGGCAGTGTCCGGATCGGGGAGGTAACTGATCCAGGCGGGCGTCATCGTGCCCAGCGGCGGCGCAGCGCCCCAGATTTCGGTGGTGAGAACGTGCTGGCTGTCGGGGGTGAAGATGCCGCCCAGATCGTCGCGCACGATCTGGCCGCCAAAAGGCTTGCCATCCATGTAGCGGCGGACATGGCCGTTGCCGGGGCTTTCGGATTTGCCGAAGATTGAAACCTGACCGTGGTTCCAGGCGGCTGGCACGGTGAAATGCTTGCGGAACACGACGTGGTGGGCGTCGGCATTGTCGGGAATATCGAAGATGCCGAGGGATTTCCTGGGCCATGCCGAATCATCGGTCTTGGGATCGGAAATTGCCGGGTCTTCCGGCGGAGTGGTGGTTCCGTCGCCGGTGAGAATATGGAACGCGTTGTCATCACTCAGATCGAGTGCGAAATGGGATGTGTAGTCGGCCATCGGCTTGCCTGGGTCGGCCGTGCCGCGCCACCACCCGCGCTGCAACCAAAACCATTCGCCGGGGGCATCCGCCAGATCGTTTCTCGGCGTGAGAAGCACGCGCGTCTGCAGCGGCTCGAAGTCCAAATCGGCGATCTTCGCGCCGGTTTTCTCCTGCAAAACGGGCAGTTTCTCGCCGGTGTTCACGTCGATTGCGGTAACCGGCGCCGCCTTGGCGTCCATGATCAAGTCAGTTGTTACTGCTTCCTTGTGCTGATTCCACATCGTCCAGACGTCATACAGCCCGTTGTTGCTGACGAAATGGCGCATGATGACCTTTTTCTCGGTCACGCGTCCCGGCACGTGCTTGATTCCCATTTTGTCCAGCGCCTGG
>DASRRM010000416.1:0-14432 GCA_035695715.1 Tepidisphaeraceae bacterium | reverse complement strand
CGCCGCATGATGTTGTCCGCTTTTGTAGGGTGGGCGTACTCGCGTACTCGCCCACCAGCGGCCGGATTTCGGAAAAAAAGACGGTGGGCGAGTACGCCCACCCTACGGAGAAAACCGGACACTTTCATGCGGCGGGTGTATGAGGTACTCCAAAGAGCCGGGTTTTCTGGGACAGACCCGGCTCTTCGGAGTACCTCATACACACGCCGCTTAAGAATGTCCGGTCTGCAGGGAACCAATGAGCCGCGCACGGAGGGTACTCCCGAAGTAAGATGTTTCGGGGATCCGCTTACTCCGGGAGTACCCTTCGTGCGCGGCTCATTGCGCCCTGCATACGAAACGGACATAATCATGCGGCGTGTGTATCAGGATGACGCCCATCCGTTCCAAAAAACGGACAACTTAATGCGGCGGGTGTGTCAGAACCGGCGTCGAGGGCAACGGACTTACTAGGAGAAGATTCGTATTGGTGTTTTCGGGCAGACCCTTAGAGACCTCCGCTCGATCATGCTACAGGCAACTGCAGCATGCCGGATTCTCCCTCGCCGCCGGTGCGGCCTTCGGTGAGTTCCAAGACCTGATAAATCGCCTTCCAAAGCCCGGCGCGATCCGTTTCTTTGTTGACCATCATCAGGTAATTCAGCCCGGCTTCGGTCTGCTCACGATCGAGGGAGGCCGCGTTAAGTGCCTTAAGGGCGGCTGCGGTGGTCGACATGGATGCGAGATATCCGATCGCCTCATAAAGTCGTGGATGCGGTAAGACGTGCCGTCGGTGTAACTCGTCGTTCACTGTGGTCATCATTTCTTCGGCAGCGCTGATCAGCAATGGACTGAATTGTGGGGTAATTTCCTTGACGACCTCGTCGATCTCTTCTTCATCGACGGGATCCCCGTCATCGTCATCCTCCTCGCCGTCGAACGCAAAATCTTGCGAATCATCTTCATCTTCATCGTCGGAGAGGGCGCGTCCCATTTCCGGGTCGGCGCCCATGAGGAATGTCACGTCGGGCCGGCCCAGAAACTGTTCGACGGTCGATCCCTTGAGGCGTCGGCGCAGGAAGCTTTCGGAGCCGACATAGAGCAGTTTGCCGTTCTTTGTGAAGCGGGACAAATCGATGTCGTGGTTGAAGTCGATGGGTCCAAAGATCGCGGCCCACTTTGTCCAGCCCGCCGGCAGGGCGAATCCATTTTTCCCGGGAAAATAAACCGCCGACTTCACCAGCTCGGCAGCTTCGTCGGCGTCGATTCTCTTCATGGGCATTGTCGCCGAAACCCGTTCGATCAAGTCGTTAAAGTCCAGGCGGGACACATTCTGCTCGCCCCAGGAATCTTTCAGCCCCACGCACCACGCATCAACCAGAAATCCAGCCAGCACATTACGCCCGGCGGCCGTGCCCAGCACATAAATGGCGGCGATTCCCTCCTTTTCCCAGTTTTTGCTGATCAGGCATTCAAGTTCACCTTCGCCGCGGCGGAGCAGGGAAAGCGGCGAGAAGGAATTGTTTTTCCGGGCGGCAAGCCGTTTCTTCTCCCGCTTGAGCCGGTGCTTTTCCTTCTTTTTAGACCTGTCAGCCATCGCCAGACTCCTTTCCGTTACGAATCAACGGGCAATTTATGCTTGAATCGTGCATTCTTGCAACTTTAATTCTGTCGGTCGACAGGCTATTTCTCGAAGGCTGTCATGCGAGGCGCAGTGCCCTTTGCGGAAGAAGTTTGACCACGGATTTCACGGATGTACACGGATGGGAAGAAAATCGGGGGCGTTTTCTTATCCGTGTACATCCGTGAAATCCGTGGTCAAATTTTTGGGCGTGCGAAGCACGGGCTGACCCGAGTTCCCGACAGCAATTAGCCGACGACGGCAACAAATTGTGGAAACGTGCGCAGGTTGTTGTTCAATTCGCGTATCGGAAATATTGACGGTCCTGTTGCGGTCCGGTGACGGTCCGGTCACGCATCACCGGCCGGCAAATCGGCGCGCCTGGGCGAAAAGGAGAACACCATGAAACTCTCAACCATCGTATTTCCAATTTTCGCCGTGGGCATTTCTCTTATATCGCACGCCGCCCGCGCGGATAAGAAGCCCGGGCCGATTCCCACTTTGCCCTGGGTGCATGAAGGCACCGTTGTCACATCGCACTGGTACGCGGCAAAACTTTTCACCAAAAATGTCACCTTCAGCCAGGATGACAACGGCAATTGGCAGGGGTCGGATGGCAAAACGTATAGCGCCGAGGTGCATCGCAACAGCGATGCCGGGGGATTCTCGCAGACGATGGTGCTGGCCATCGACGGCGATCAGGTGCTGCTGAAGACGACGCGATTCGGATCGCTTATGGGCGGCGACCCCAGCCGCAGCGCGCCCGATCATGGCGGCGAAGTGCGATTCCTCGCCTCGGCAACCCAAAATAACTTCTGCGAAAGCCCGGATTTGCTCGCCAAAGCCGTCAGTGATCCGCAAAGGCATATCCTGGTTCGGCGGGTGGCCTGGCCGATGGGCGGACAGGTAATCGATGCCGTCCGCGTCGACAAGATCAGCCCAGCGGAGCGGCTTTGCATTGTTTACGATCGCAAGACCGGCATGGGCCTGCATCTGTCCAGCGTCAGCTCGACCGGCGCCGACTCCGGCTCGATCCTGATGGAATATGACCTGGTGAACCATCGCGATGTGCAAGTGCCGTGGGCCAATGAAGCCATCCCACCGGCTGTCAAGAACCTGAAATCATTGCGGTTGGCAGGCCGGATCGTGCAGGAAGGGCCGTTTGCCGTTCGTCCGACGAGCCTGGCGATAGACCTGACCGCCGACAGCGCCGCCGACAAATGGATGGTGTTCACCTCCGTCGGATCGGCACAGCTTCCCGGCCTTGGCCGCACGGTTGCGGCCGCTCCGGTGCAGAAGATTTACGGCTCGTGCGAATTCGGCGGCCTGTGGATCGGCCCGGCGGCGGCGGCCCATCTGCAACAAGGCCAGGTATTGGACGAAGACCCGATAACGAAGATGAAGACCGTGGTGAGCCGGATTGATAACAACGAGGTGGCGATCACCCAGTCGAACCAAAGCACAACCGTCACGAATACTTACGATCGGTCGACCGGGCTTTTATCGGGAACCGACTGGTTCGACGCGATGACGAAATTTCATACGACGATGAAGCGGGAGGATGTGAAATAGCGTGCCGCGTTCATTTTCCGCGGCCGGTTGGGGTGGAGTACCTCAGACACCGGCGTGCGCATTTCGCATATCCGTCCCTACCGTCCTGGTACGGGGGAGGGAGCAGAACCGCTCGCCCAATCGAACGTTACACCCATTCTATTGACGGGTGTGGCCGTCTTTTTTGGCACGGTCATTCGTGACACGGGCGTCCCGCCCGTGCTTGGTGCTATTTACGCCGAAAGCATGAGGCACGGCCGAGACGGCCGTGTCACGCGTGTCACGCGTGTCACGACGGTGCCAAAAAAGACGGCCACACCCCTATTGAGATAGAGTGCGCGGCGCGTTTGGCGCAGCGAGGGAAAGCGTTTATGATGAGTCAAACCAATGCTGCCGTTTGTCGGAATTCCAACTGCCGCCGGAATTTTGATGCGGCCAGGCGGGCCCGCTGTTGCGAGCCCGAAAAACCACCAAGGCCCAGGGCGGCACCGAGTGAAGTAAAGGCAAAGAACCCATGATTCAAGTGAAAGCCCGTCCCGGCGAACCGACAGCCGTCCTCCTGAAGCGCTTTAAGAAGGCTTGCGATAACGAAAAGTTGAAGGACGCGATGAAGCGGGTTGCCCATTACGAAAAGCCCAGCGACCGCGAACGCCGAAAGAAGGGCGCTCAGTCGCGCCGGGCGAGCGCGAAGCGGTCGACCTGATCAGCCTGGCACAGAATAAAATGAGGACGCGAACCTGCCTTGGGCTTGGGTTCGCGTCCTTTTTCGCGCGCGTTTGGAAGCAAGCCGTGGATTATTCACCGCGGTCTATTCATGACGCAAACGAGCCGCGCACGAAGGGTACTCCCGAAGTAAGCGGTTTTGGGCGATCCGCTTACTTCGGGAGTACCCGCCGTGCGCGGCTCATTCGTTTGCGAGTATCTCAATCCGCGTCAGAAGTAACAGAATCAAAACTTGCGGTACCGGGACTGCGTTGATTCTGCTCGCTATCGTTATTTTGCGATTCATTTTCGGCGTGGGCGACGGAGAGCGGGCTGGATAAGATCGTGGAGTTGTTCGCGGTTTTTCGCATGGAGAAACGTGTGCGCATGGCGCGAGCCAGCGAATTAAATTCGCCGCAGAATAATGCCAAACGTTCGCCGTTATCGGATGTATAAGCCACTGTCACTCGTTGCCTCAATTCTTCATTTCCCTGTTTCGAAGGAGACTCACATGAACGCACGTTGGACCGCCCCGTTGTTGGCGCTTGTCGCCCTTCTGGCTTTTTCCGCTGTCGCCGCCAAAGCCGCTGATGCGACTGTGGACGGCACATGGAAATCCACCTTCAAGACCCAGAACGGCACCGAACGCACCACCACCTACAAATTCAAACTTGAAGGCAACAAGGTCACCGGCACCATTTCGGGCCGGAACAACACCGAAACCCCGATCGAAGACGGCACCTTCAAGGACGGCACCCTGAGCTTCTCCGTCACCCGCGAATTCAACAACAACAAGGTGACCATCAAGTACACCGGCAAGCTCGACGGCGACACCATCAAAGGCTCCAGCGAACGCCCCGGCGCAAACGGCGGCGACGCCGTCAAGCGCGATTGGGAAGCCAAGCGCGAGAAGTAAAATTTTCCGGTGCCATGGGCGGCCCGCCCATGTCTTTGTACCGAAATCTTCGAACCACGGATGCTGCCAAGCGCCGGACTTTGCTCCGGGCCATGGCAACATCCGTGGTTCTTTTTTTTGTCCATTGATCGATCGTTGCAACTGCACCCATAAGGCTGCGACCAGAACTCCAAAAGAGTTTTGACCACGGATTTCACGGATTTCACGGATGGGAGTCAAAGCATTTTCTCATCCGTGTGCATCCGTGAAATCCGTGGTCAAAACTCTTTTGGCGGGAAACGCGAAACCGCGGGCCTCGCTAAAGCTTTAAGTGGACATCCTCGCTATCGCAATCTCGGTGGTTACTTTTTCCGACCGCACAATTAGCGGAGTCGTCGTTGAAGATTAAGCGGGTTAATTGCTCAGCCTGTGAGCTTACCAAACGGTCGCTTACCAGAGGCAAGAAGTGACCGCCGCGCGGCAAGACGGACCGGGCTGTTTATCGCAAGAACGTCGATCGTGGTCCTGCCCACCGCCGTAATTCCGATCAATTTCGGGCCTTGGAATCGAAAATGCGCTCGCCAGGAATCACGCCGGGGGTTGAAAAGTCGTGTGACTCGATTTGTCTGTGGATCGCGGCCAACGAGGTTAGGGCCCTTCGATAGATTACAGCGACCGCAACAGAGAGCAAGATTGCCGAAGTCGGTGGGGCCTCGGTGCTGAAGCGCAATGACGTGGTCAATCACGTGAGGAACGTCAACCATCGTCTCCGGCAATCGGCAATACTCGCAGCAGGAGTCAGCACGCGCACGAACTGCCCGCTCGAGTTGCTTGCCCACCCGGCTTCTCATGCGGCTGGGCTCTCTTTTCTAAGCGACGCCTCGGCTTTTGCTTTCATCACCATCAACAAATCGCCGACATTCACATAATCTTCCAACTCGCCGCGTTCCTTGGGCGTTAAAGATCCCTGCTGGGCTTTATAAGAAAGCTTTTTGTACCGGGCGATATCCTTGGCCGGGAACCCAAACTTGAGTATCTGCCTCGCGACAGCGCGGGGGAATGCGATTCTGTCGGACGCGATGACGCGATCTAGGATGGCCGTGTCCCTCAGCATCACCCAAGTATATGATTTACGAGAGTCAGCAGCAATTGAAAAGTGCGGCTTGAAACGCCAAAAGCGCATGCTGGGTTGTCAAAGAGGCGTTTTAAAATTTCGATGCAAATGCCGACTATCCATTCCGGCGTTACAATACGCGGAACATGCTCGCCAGATCGCTGCTCATCCTCTCCATCCTGTGTTCCGCGGCGATGGCGGGCGATTCGCCACCGGCGGCTGAATCACCAGCCGTTCCGTTGCCGCCAACGCTTGTGACGCTTCACGTGAAGGATGCCTCCGTCTCGTCGGCGTTGGCGAAAATCCTGGAATCAGCCCACGAATCACTGCCGCCATCGACCGTCGATTTTCTCGACGCGAACGTAACGAAGAAAATAACGCTCGACTGCGACAAGACGCCGTTCTGGGAAGCGGTTCGGCAGGTTTGCGAGCAGGCGGAGGTGAGCTTCAGCTGGGAAGATGCGGGTTTGCAGATCATGCCGGATCACGGGCAATGGGCAGGCAGGCCGCACGTGGTCTCGGGCCCGTTCATGGTGCAGGCATTGGAAACCATGGTGATTGCCGGGGGAAAGCTGGGCCGCGAGCCGACGTATGACACGCCGCTGTGCAATCTGGAACTGGCCGTGCTGGCCGAGCCGGGAACATCGGCGATTCGTGTCAATGCCATCGACATCAAGGAAGTGGGCGACGATGGAGGATATGCGATCGATTTGCCGCGGTTTCCTTCGCCGTTCTATCCGCAGTTCCGCAATCATTCCTGCCAGGCGGTGATTCACCTTCAGCCCGACCCCAGCGCCAAGGCCATCGCCAGCATCAAGGGTGACATCTCAATCGTTGTCGAAACCAGTTCCGCGATGGCAACGTTTAGCGACCTGGGCGCATCGGCCGAAGCGGAGCAACAAGTCGGGCCGCTGAAATGCGCGATGAAGTCGACGCTGGTGGAAAGCAGTTGCGAACTGCACATCGAATTTACCGACCCGCGCAAGGATGCCGCCGAGTGGGAAATGACGTGGAAGAATTTGCGGACCACCCGGCCCGTTCTAATTGACGCCAGCGGACGGGCGTTCAGTTACGGCGGAAACAATTGCAGCGGCAGCCTGTTCACGGACCTCTCGACGCACCGGTTCGTCTGGAAATCGCCGGAGGGGGTGAAGGATCGGCCGAAACTGCCGCTGAAGTTGACCTGGCGCGTGCCAACTGAGGCTAGAATTGTGAAAGTGCCGTTCGCGTTCAAGAACCTGGCGCTGCCGAAATTGGGGACGAAGCAGAAATAATTGCGACTACGCCAACGTCGGTTAGTAACCACTCCGTCCATCACACCATGATGTCCTTCACCACTTCGCCATACACATCCGTCAGCCGGAAATCGCGGCCGGCGTAGCGATAGGTGAATTTTGTGTGGTCGAAACCCAGCAAGGCAAGAATCGTCGCGTGCAGGTCATGCACGTGGACGGGTTTTTCGGCGGCGGCGAAGCCGAATTCGTCGGTTGAGCCATGGATGTAGCCGCCTTTTACGCCACCGCCGGCGAGCCACATGGTGAAGCCGTGGTTGTTATGATCGCGGCCGTTGAGATGGCCGGCGTTGGAGCCGGGCGTGGGAAGCTCGACGGTGGGCGTGCGGCCAAATTCGCCGCCCCAGATCACCAGCGTGTCATCGAGCATGCCGCGTTGTTTCAGGTCGATCAGCAGGGCGGCAATGGCCTGGTCGGATTCCCTGGCCAAAGCGCCATGGCGTTCTTTAATGTCGTCGTGGCTGTCCCAGGGCTGGCCTGCGCCGGTCCAGACCTGCACGAAGCGCACGCCGCGTTCGAGCAGTCGCCGGGCGATCAGAATCTGGCGGCCCTGCGTTCCCGGGCCGTACAAGTCGAGGATATGTTTTGGCTCGCGGGTTACATCAAATGCATCAGTCGCATCCGATTGCATACGATAGGCCATCTCGAAAGATTGGATGCGCGCTTCCAGCGGCGCTTCGTTATGGCGTTGCTCGAGGTGCCGCTGGTTTAGCTGGGCCAGCAGGTCGAGCTGGCGGCGTTGCTCGCGCGGGGATGAATAGGTGTTCTGGATGTACTGAATCAGCTTGTTGATGTCGGTGTGCTGGGTATCGATGTAGGTTCCCTGGAAGGTGCCGGGCAGAAAACCCGCCTGCCAGTTTTGCGATTCCTGGATCGGGTAGCCGCCGGGACACATGACGATGAACCCGGGCAGATTCTGGTTCTCGCTGCCAAGGCCATAGGTGACCCATGATCCCACCGACGGCCGGATCATTCTTGCTTCGCCGCAGTTCATGAGCAAAAGCGACGGCTCATGATTGGGAACGTCCGCATGCATGGAGCGGATGATGCACATGTCATCGACGCACTTGCTGAGATGCGGGTAAATGGAACTGACTTCAATGCCGCTCTGGCCATGTTTCTGGAACTTAAACGGCGAAGGAAACGCCGCCCCGGTTTTGCGCTCGGTCTGATAATGCGTGGGGATCGGCTTGCCCGCGTATTTATCCAGCGACGGCTTGGGATCGAATGTGTCGACGTGTGATGGGCCGCCGTTCATGAACAGATGAATGACGCGCTTGGCTTTTGGCGCAAACTGCGAAGCCTTCACGGCAAACGGATTCAGCGATCGCACTTGCGACGCGCCGGCTGTCGATTGCATCATGCCGCCCAGCATCAGCGCGCCCATTCCCATGCCGCAGTTTTGCAGCATCTGACGGCGGGTCATGTATAGATGATCGAGGTTGGGTTTGTGCGGCATTATTATTTCACTCCTTCGCTCGGACGCGGCTTTCCCGCGATCGCATTGCGGGCATATTCGACGATCGTTTTGAGAAAATCGTCGGATCCGCGTCTGTCGTACCAGGCTTCCATGTTGAGATGTACCGGCCCCGGCTGCAGCGTGATTGTATTGGCGCCAACTGCCGACACGTCAAGCGAAGCGGCTTTCAAAGCCCGGGCCGCCGTGTGCGAGAATTCCGAAATCTCCTCGCGATAGTCGGCGATGGTTTTCGCCGCCGACGGATGCGGAATCTTCGCAAGTTCTTCCAGTGACGTTCGCCGGGTCATCCAATTCATGTCGAAGATACGCACGAATTCCGGAAGCTCGTTCTCCGTTAGCAGCGATAGGCCGAAGCGAATCGCCCATCCCGCAAAGTCATCTTCCATCTTCCGGGCCATTTGTAATGTCGCCAACCCAACGGCGACGTCGGCTTCGCTACGAACGCGCGGCCTTTCCACCAACTCTGCCCGGATCTTCGGGTAATCATCGTCCGGCGAGAGATTTTCGATCGCCTTCACGAACGCTCCGACGTTCCGGAAATCGAGGCTCGAATCACCATCGTGCCGCACATGCACGACCCAGCCTTGCAACGGCCCGCGGCAACAAACCGCATAAGGGTCGGAATCATTTTCGTCCGTGAGCGGAAACAAGCCGAGCGCGTTCTGAAAAAAGTGGGCATATTCCATCACTTCGTGCAAGGGCAGAAATCGAAGACCTAGGTATTCGATTTCCAAGCCGTTGCACGTTGAATACAACTCTCTCAATTCATCCGGCAACGACAACCCGCTGCTGCGCTCGAACTCGGCAAGTTCAGTCGCTCCGGCTGGAGGAAACGCCATCGCCCCCGACATCTGCAGAAATTGCTCCATCCGTTCGCTCATGGCTCACATCAGCACACCAATCCGCGCTGCGATCAGGCCTTCAAACTCCCCAGATACTCCGTCACCAATTTCACCGCCTCGTCCGGCGTTGGCGCCGTCACAGCCTGCGCCGAGCTTTTCATCGCATCAGATTCGATGACAAACGGGCAATTCCCGCTGCTGGATTCGAGCTGGATTTCACCCTTGACGTCGCCCCGGCGGAAATACCAGAGGCCGTCGTCATCCGTTGGGTCCATCTTGACCCATTGCTCGATTTGCACGTCAGGGATACGCTCCTTGACGGCCGCGGTGATCACATCGATATCTCTTCCATTTTTCATTAAACCTTCAATCCACAAAGACAAACTCATTCGATTCGAGCAAAACCTGAACGTACTTTTCCCACGAGGATAGCGACTTGGCCGCCTTTTCGGGACCGCCAAAATTGGTGGCGGCGTTCCAGGTTTCCGGCGCGTCGTTTCCCGCCGCGCCGGGAGTATTCGCGACACGCACGACCGGGGCCCATGCGAACGAATCGCACAGCGGGCCGGATCGGCAGTCTACCACAAAATCGATCGTGTCGCCTTTCTTTACCTCCACGCGGTCGATTGCCGTCTGCGCCTCGCTCTGGAAAACATTCCACGAGGCCAATTCGCCACTTCGGCTGGAGACGATGCGGGCATGCACGCCGTCGCCTTGCTTTTCATGATGCGCCAGCGTCCCGCTGATGCTGACCACGCCGTCGATGGGCGAAGTCCAGCGCCGGACGGCAGCGTGTTGAGCATCATCGCCGGGATGGCCGCCGGCCGCGGTCAGGCTCACGTAGCTGGTTTTGGGGTCGGGAAGTTTTGGCCCGCTCTGCCAGGTTTGGCCGGTGAAATTCGCGAATGGCGTGAATGTCTTCATGCGCTGGGCCGATTCATCATATTCGCCGTACCCATAGCGCCAGACCACGCCATCCTGTTTGGTTTGTTCTTCCGTTGCGATAAAGGATGTGCCGAGCGAGATTTCCTCGGGCGCTGGAACGCGTTGGAACAATAGCCGATATAGTTTTTCAATTTTCTGCCGCGGGTCAGTCGCAGAGGCAATCTCGGGCCGTTGCAACACATTTTTGGCCTGCTCGACGACGATCGGGCTGTTCATCATGAACAGCGCCTGCTGCGGAACGGTGGTCACAAATCGCCGCGGGCACGTCGCATCAGGGCTGGCGAAATCAAAATTGCGGAATAGGCCGGGCAGATTCTGGCGATCGACGTAGGCGTAAACGCTTCGCCGCTCGGAGAACGGCGGGGCGGTAATATCCACCGACCGGCCATACATCTTCATGTCCATCTTCCCGCCAACCGCCAGGATCGCATCGCGGGTCGCCTCAAAATCGAGCCGCTGGCGATTGAAATGCGAGAGGTAGAGATTCTGCGCGTCGTTTAAATCCGCCTCGGGGGTTGAATCGCTGGACATCTGATACGTCGATGTCAGCATGATCCGCCGTTGCAGCTTTTTAATTGACCAGCCATCCTCCATGAATCGCAGCGCCAGATAATCGAGCAGTTCCGGATGCGTCGGCGGATCGGAGCGCATGCCGAAATCGCTTGGCGTGCGCACGATGCCCAATCCGAAGTGATGCAGCCAGGCGCGGTTCACGAAAACCCGGGCGGTCAGCGGGTTGTCCTTGCTCGCCACTGCCTCGGCCAACTCAAGGCGGCCGCTGCCATGCGTGAAAGGTTTGGCTTCCGATCCGCCCAACACGCTCAGGAAATGCGGCTTAACCGCCTGTCCCTGATTTCCCGGATTGCCGCGAATGAACACGTGCTGCCCTTCGATGGTCTTGGAATCCTCCAACGTCATCGCCCGCGGCGGGGCCGACGGATTGGTCGCCTTGAATTCGTCGATCTTTTTGTTCAGCTTTGTCAGCTCATCGCGGCTGTCGCGCTTGAAAAGATGCTGCGTGTCCGCCAGCGGAACATTGGGGGCGGCTTCGTTTCCCCGAAGCGCCTGGCGCAGCGCCTCGGCGTCGCCATCGGGAAGTTTGTCGGGCTTATCGTATTCCGCCAAAAGCTTTCCATAGCGCTCGGCAACATCCTGCAATGAGGCGGGAGGATTGCCGGCGAAAACTTTCAGCACCAGCGGATTCACCCGCCGATCACCTTGCGCCTTGGAAAGCGCTTCGGTCACGGCGGCGGCTTTGGCGCCGAAATCGGTTGCGGGAATGGCCGCATACGCCTGCCATGCCGTGAAAATCGGATCATGCCGGGTATTGGCGTCATTTAGATACGTCTTCCAGCGGCTGACCATGTAAGGATTTGGCCCGACGCCGGACAGGAACGCGTTACGATCGACTTTATCCAGCCGGGTGGCGGCCAGATCGGCGGCGATCACCTTGGCCGACCGCAACGGCCCGGTTAATTCAGCATGCTTTTTCGCCAGGAAGTCGTCGACCTTCGCCTGCAATGTCGCCAACTGCGTCTCAAATGCCAGCACTTCCGGCGTGCGCTCGGGCTTGCCGATCAACGGCATGTCCTTTGTCTCGGGGCTGTTGTTGAAGATCGCATACAGCGAGTAATAGTCGGCAGTGGGAATGGGATCGAACTTGTGGTTGTGGCAGCGGGCGCAGCCCACCGTCAGCGCCATCATTCCCCGGCAAACCACGTCCATTCGGTCGTCAATGATGTCCGGCTTGACGTTGATAAATCGCCGGCCGAGCGTCAAAAATCCCATCGCCGCCAGCGGACGCTTGTCATCGCCCAGCGGCAACTGATCGGCGGCGATCTGCTCGATCAGAAACCGGTCATAAGGCTTGTCATCGTTGAACGCGCGAATCACGTAATCGCGATAGGTGTAGGCAAACGGGTATCGCCGTTCTTCCTGGAAGACATACCCCTTGGTGTCGGAATAGCGGGCCACATCGAGCCAATATCGCGCCCAGCGCTCGCCATAGCGCGGATCGGCCAGCAGCTTGTCGACGAGCTTCGCAAAAGCATCCGGCGATTTATCGGCTTCAAACGCGTCGGCCTCTTGCGGCGTTGGCGGCAGGCCGATCAAATCGAAATACGCCCGGCGCACCAGCGTTCGCGCATCGGCGCGCGGCGCGGGCTCGAGTCCTTTTTCTTCCAGTTTGGCCAGCACGAAGGCATCCACCGGGCTCTGCACCCATGCCGAATCTTTTATCGATGGAATCTTCGGCTCCACAGGCTTCACAAATGCCCAGTGCGGCGAAACCGTCGGCGGCGTGCTGCCCGCCGGCGCACTATCACCCCAGGCAATTGCAAGTGCCGAAAGGGCGATGCCGGCGAACAAAATGCGTAAATGATTTCGATTCAATGTGATATCCTTACGTCATTGAGGGCAGAGGAGTTGCCTGAAAATTGGCGGGACACTCATTGTCCGCGCAAGGCCATGCCATGGATTCTATCTATCTATTCTAGCCCATTGCACAAGTTCCGTTAATCGAAAGTTCCAGCGTAAGGCTCGTTTTGTGTCGCCCACATTTTGGTGATCAACGGCCAGCATGCCGGAATTGAGCGATCCATTTGCGGATCATCTCCTGAAGACTCGCCGCTTGTTCGCCGTTGAGTTGCAACTCGGCATCGACGGGTATTGCGGATTTTGCTGAAAGAAATGCGGTATCGGTGTTGATGGTGAGCCGATAACCGCCGCGACTCGGTTTCATTGCAAAGCTCCGGACATCTTTCCAGGAAGTCGGCGGGCACAAGGCGGCGTTGATGTCCGCCACTGCGCCTTCACGAACCTGTCGGATCGCACGTCGGAACCGGTGGCTATATCGGTAGACGAACGGCATCGCGATGAGCGCCAGAATGAGGAACATCCAAAATGCGACGGGGTTAAGGCCTCCCAGCCGCAGCCCAACGATGAGCGCAATCGCGGCAGCAATCGGCACGACCCACAAATTCGCCTTCCATAGATCGCGCAGGAGCGATGGGCCGCCGAGATCGTCAAACTGCACGCAGCCCGCAACATTCAGGCGCACCTGGACGAGACCGGGGTGTTCGGTGCTGAAGCGGCGCAGTGCATGGTATGCCATCCAAAGCAAGGTGATTCCCACGCAGCCAATCGTCCACCAGAGATCGGATTTGCGGTAAAGGGCAGTATGCAGTTCGAATAGTTGCCACCAGAACCAACTCGTCGCGAGAATGAATACCCAGACGATGCGTGATTTTTTGGCATTGGCGATGTTCTCATGCGTCCCGCGCGCAAAGCCGTGCAATACGATTTCCGACTGGTCATAGTCTCGCCCGCACTCCGGGCAGACGCCGCAATGGGGGCCGCCTTCCAATGAGTAGCCGCAGTTTGGACAGACGGTTGTCCAAAGGCATTGTGGAATTGGGCCGGGAATCGCTGACATCAAGGGCGATTTTATCTGCCGGGGTGGCTTGCGCAAAATAAAAGGCCGCACGTGGAGGGTAGTGTCCGTGCGGCCTTGGCGGAGGAGGAACGAGGATTGAAGAATGCTTTACGTGGTCATTGAAGTCATACGCCGGCATGATTTCGCAAAACAAAAAACGTTCGTTGCAACCCGCAGACCGCCTGCGGGTTGCAACGCCCGTGGGAACCAACCGCGCTCTATTCAGCCATCAACATTGACGGCTTACGTCGAGCCTTAAAGCGAAGCTGATGCCAAATCCCTTTTGATTTTTTCCGGAACGCGAAACCTCCGTTATTCGACGAAAAACAAGCATCCCGGCTCATCGGATGCGCGGGCTTTCGAAACGTTACCGGCGTTGTCCGCCCAATCTTTATGCGTGTAACGAGTGAACGGCGAAGGAATGGGCAGTCAGAGGGTTTTTCAGGTCGGTCGAGCGGGCAATCGTCATCCTGGGACTGAATTATTCCTCAGCGCGGTCTGTGGCCGCAACCAAAACATGCGCCCACGACGACGCGGCCGAATTTTCCCGTATCACGGGCGTCTCGCCCGTGTGTGAA
>DASRRM010000415.1:0-8890 GCA_035695715.1 Tepidisphaeraceae bacterium | reverse complement strand
AAGTTTGTTTTCACGACGAAGCGTTATGCGCGCCGCTTGCCCCGGCGTGTAGGCGTTCCGCATAATCGCCCAGTTTTGGGTATTCAGCGTTCTCCGCGTCTTGGCGTTCACCCCTGTCATCGGCGATATTCCTCAACCGCCCACAACCCCATCTTGTTCGCTCCCGGCAACGAAAAAATTAGAATTCTCCGGCAGGTTTACGCCGGGGCATCTTGCGCCTAACGTTGGGTCCGTTAAATTCCGCCCCAGCGAATGCGGAGGATGAGGATTGCAGCAACGATGAAAGCTGAACTACCGGCCGCGCCGAGTGTCGGCGCGGCCGATGTGATTCCGGAGAATGTTTCCCGCACCGCCGACGGCGTGGTGCTTAACTACGCGCCCGCCGCACTCACGCCGGCCAATGAACGGCGCTATATCGTCGCGGCCCTCATGATGGTCATGGTGCTGGCGTCGATGGAGCAGACCGTCACCAGCACCGCCATGCCGACCATCATCTTCGACCTTGGCGGGCTTTCACACTATGCCTGGGTGGCGGCGATTTATTTGCTGGCGTGCACCGTCAGCATGCCGTTGTATGGGCGACTGGCCGACGCCCTGGGCCGCAAGCGCGTGATCATCGCGGCGATCTGCCTTTTCTGCGTCGCATCGGTTCTGGCGGCGATGTCGCATTCGATGCTGCAATTGATTTTGTTTCGCGGGTTGCAGGGCATCGGCGCGGGGGGAATTATGCCGGTGGTGCTGACCATCGCCGGGGATATTTTCACCGTGGAAGAGCGCCCGCGCGTGCAGGGATTTTTCAGCGCTGTGTGGGGGACGGCGGCTTTGGCCGGGCCGCTGCTGGGCGGATATTTGGTGGATACGCTCGGCTGGCGCTCGATCTTTTTTGTGAACCTGCCTTTTGGCGCGCTGGGCCTCGGCGTGTTGATCTGGAAGTATCACGATCGCGAAAAGCCGCATTCGACTGACCTGGATTTGCCGGGAGTTTTGGCGTTGGCCGTCGCATGCACCGCGGCGCTGACGGTCGTTTCCAGCATGGGCCCCGATGGCATGCGCTGGGAAACCAACGCGCTGCTTTTTATCGTCGCCATCGGCGCGACGGCTTTGTTCATCCGCAACGAAAAGCGCGCCGCCAACCCGATTCTTCCGCCGGCACTGATGATGAAGCGCGCCATTGGGCCATCGCTGATCGGAAGCTGCCTGCTCGGCATTGTGTTTCTCAGCCTCGACACCTATGTCCCCCTTTATGTGCAAGGCGCGCACGGCGGCGGGGCGACGGCGGCGGGGTGGGTGGTTGCGCCGGTCATGTTTGCCTGGGCGCTGAGCGGCATCTTTGCCGCCCCGGCCATCGTGCGCTTCGGCTTTCGCAAAACCGCCGTCTTCGGCTGCATCATGACCACCGCCAGCTTCATCGGGCTCGTCGCCTGCGTCATCTTCGGCGCGCCGCGCTGGCTGCTCACCGGCGTGCTCGCCTTCGCCGGCTTCGGTTTCGGCCCGGCATCCATGTCCTACCTGCTGGCGGCACAGGACGCCGTCACCTGGCAGCAACGCGGCATCATCACGTCAGCCGTCCAATTCTTCCGCACCATTGGCGGGGCAATCGGCATCGGCCTGCTCGGCATGTTCTTCAACCTACTTATCCGTCCGCAGCTTGCCCATCTGTCGGCCTTAAAGATCAACCCCGCCGACCTGATGGAAACGCACCGCCGCCGGATGCTCGACCCCGCCGCATTAAAATCCGCCAGCGGGATGATCGCCGGGGGATTGATGTGGGTCTTCGTGGCAATGCTGGGCTTCGCGGTGATGCAGACAGTTGCGACGATTTTCATGTCGTCGAAGAAAAGCTCGCACAAGATTAGTGCAGCCGAGGCGATGGAGGCGATGGCAAGGTAGGGGGAAATGGGGAGAGTGAAGAGTGAAGAGTGCAGAATGCAGAATTGGGGAATGACGAATTGGATAACCCGCCGTGGGACGGATTTGACCCCTAAATGAAGCAATCCGCGGCCTTCCGGCGGCGGCTATTAAGGAAACGCGTGATGAGCGAGCGACAAAAAATCGCCATTTCGCGGTGATGGCCGCGTGGTCGCTTGCGATTTCGCGATTGGAACCGCTGGATCGCCGGGCCATGTTCCGCGAAATATGCTACAATTCTCCCGTGGACGTAACCGAAACCGAAACCCTTCTCGATCGGATGGTGCGAGCCGTGGAACGCGTGCGCGAGCGTCTGTTGCGTGCCAGCGCCGCCTTGGAGGCGGCGGGAGTTGAATATGCCGTCATCGGCGGAAACGCCGTGGCGGCGTGGGTTGCAACCGTCGATCCTGCGGCGGTGCGAAATACGCAGGATGTCGATATCCTGCTTCGCCGCGGCGACCTCGGGGCGGCCATCGCCTCCTTGCAGCAAGCCGGGTTCGTGCATCAGCAGGTGAGCGGAATCGACCTGTTCCTTGACGGTCCCAGTGCCGGCGTCCGCGATGCCGTGCACGTCATTTTCGCCGGGGAAAAAGTGCAGGAGAATTACGACGCCCCTGCACCGGATGTCGGCGAGTCGCAAAAGACCGATCAATTCCGCCTGTTGTCGCTGGAAGCATTGGTGCGGATGAAGCTGACCTCATTCCGCCGGAAGGATCAGGTTCATCTCCTGGATTTGCTGGGTATCGGACTTGTCGATGAATCATGGATCGCGACGTTGCCGGCGGAATTAGCGGCGAGACTGCGGCATTTGATCGATACGCCGGAGGGGTGAGCCTATTCCGTGGAAATCAGCCCGAGTTTATCCATCGTTCCGTCGGCTTTGACACTTATAAAACGGTAGCTGCCGCACGCGGCGAGCGCGACCTCCAAAAATGGCGCCAGGGTCCTAAGATCCTCGATGCGCGTGAATCGCGTGTTGAGTTCCAAAACGGAAATCGGCAGTCTGGCCAAATTATGTTCGTTGCGAATGTTCTTGTCGGTGGTCACAAGAACATTAAACTGCTTCGCCGCTTGAGCAAGCAGTTCGCCGTTCGAAAGGGCGCGCCATCCCACGTCGCGGGCATGAGTGACTTCATGACCGGGAAACAGAGACTTCGCGCGGTAATGAACGCAGTTATCGAGAAGTAATTTCACTGGTGTCGGAGACCCTCAATCAGGCCGGCTCCCGCAAGGTCGATGACAGCGATGGCTTGATCACGCGCAACATCGGGAAAACCTTCAAGAAAATCCGCAATCGGGCTGCCATTGCGGAGATGATCGAAAAGAATCTGCACCGGCACGCGCGTTCCCTTAAAACAAGGTTCGCCGTGCATTCGATTCGGATCGACTGAAATCCATGGAGAAAACGCGCTATTCGTTGGTATGCGCTCACTCGGGGTTGTTGAAGAAGGCTGCGGCAAAGCAGTGGTAATCGTTGTCATGGGCATCTCCCTGCACCCCAAATTATAGCATGGTAATCATCCACGGAGTAGAATATTCCCATGCGAAACGAGTTTACAGCGATCATTGAGGAAGCCGAAGGGTGGTTTATTGCATACTCGCCCGAGATCTCGGAGGCAAACGGCCAGGGCCGCACGAAGGAAGAGGCCTTGGAAAGCCTGCGATCGGCGATTGAGCTGATTCTGGAGGACGGTCGCGACAGGACCTTCGCAACAGTCCTGACCTGAAACCTGTTGGGGCGCCGGCGTTCCCATTTTCAACGGGCACGTTATACTTCTAATCCGGACAACAACGAGATTTATGTCATGTGTCGAATCCATTCGGACAGAACTTCAACGACTGATTCGTGCCGCGCCGTTTCGCAAATTTGCCCTGGTGCTTGAAAGCGGCAATCGCGTTGTCATCGAACATCCGGAGAATATTGCTTTTGATCCTGAAGCCAAAGAGCCGGGGGCAGACGATTTTTATGTCATTACGGGTCGAATCCGCATGTTCAGCACCTTTGCAACCGTGTCGAGCATCGCATTGGCCGATCAAGGTGGCGCGGCGGCGTGAGGACAACGGCGTCGCCCAGGCATGTTGGCAGGTGCCGAATGAAATCCTCTCTCGCTGATGTCTTTAAGGGCAAAAATGCCGAGGCGATTCTTGACGAGCTATCGGTAAGAATTTACGAGCCGCCGCTCTCGGCACTGCGCGATCTTTTGCGCGAATTGCCGCCGGCAATTCAGATTCCGATGCTGGTCATCGATTTCAATACCGAAGTCGAGATGCAGGGGATGCTTGGGTTTCTTGAAAACTCCACCGGCCTGTATCTCGACGAAACGATTGATGCCCTTCGTCTGATCGGATCGCGTTTCAGAGCCGAGGTTCTCGAAAACATTCGCTCGATTATGGCGCGCCATGCAGTCACCCCTGCACGCCTTCGCGCCGATTTTGACGGATCGGCGGAATTTGACGTTACAAGCTTCGCCAAACTCCACGGCGAACATCTCAACGCCATGGCGAATGAAATTGAGGCGGAAGCCGGGCGCTTACGCTCGAACTGCGATGAGAATCTTTTCGAATTGCTGGGGCAGTATATCGAAGAAAACAAGACCGCGCTGCTGACTGAGATCCGCAGATGCGCGAGTGGCAAACAGAAATAAACAGCTTCAATCGTATAGCAAATATTTTCCCCGCACCGTCCGAAACGCCTCAACGTCCTTCCCCCACACCGGCGCTATCGCCGAAAAATCCTTCGCCGCGTCGAATGTTTTCGTCGCCCCGGCGTTTTGCAGCATCTTGTCCAACTGCGCCCATTGAAACTTCTCGCCGAATTCCTTCTTAATGCACCAGGCGATCGTCACGCCGGCTTTGGCCGGCTCGAAGGCGTTTCGGTCTGTCACCTCAACGTAAACGCCCTGGCATTTTTCGCCGGCGAATTTGCTGGACTTCGGCTCGAAGGTGATCGGCACAAAACGCAGGCCGGGGAGCTTGGCGTTATTCAGGGCATCAGCCAGTTTGCGGGCGTCGAGCCAGGGAGCGCCGAATTGCTCGAAAGGCTGGTCGGTGCCGCGGCCCACGGAAATGTTCGTTGCTTCCAGCAGGCCGATCGTGGGATACAACAGGCTGGCCGAGGGGTTTCGCAGATTCGGCGAAGGATTGATCCACATCAAACCCGTTGCATCCCACCACATCCGCCGACGCCAGTTTTCCATCGGCACAACTTGCAAGTCGCAATTCAGTTTCAGCTCGGCGTTGAAGAATCGCGCCAGCTCGCCGATGGTCATGCCATGCACCAGCGGCAGCGGCGCGAAGGCGATGAAGCTTTCGTGGGCCTTGTCGGCGATCGGGCCGTCGGCAACCAGGCCGGTGTTGGGGTTGGGGCGGTCGAGAACGACAAAGCGGATTTTGTGTTCGGCTGCCGCCTGCATGCACAGCCCCATGGTGCTGATGTAGGTGTAAAAGCGCGTGCCGACGTCCTGGATGTCGAAGACCAGCGTGTCGATTCCCTCCAGCATTTCCGGCGTGGGCTTTTGGGTTTTGCCATACAGGCTGAAAATTTTCAGGCCGGTTTTGACATCAGTCGAGTTGTCGATTTTTTCGTCGAGAACGCCGTCGATGCCATGCTCGGGGGAGAACAGGCGGACAAGTGTCACATTTTTGGCGTGGGCAAGCAGATCTATGGTGCGGTTGCCGTCGCGATCGCGGCCGGTCTGGTTGGTGATCAGGCCGACCCGGCGGCCGGCGAGCTGCTGGAAGTTGTCGCGGTGGAGGATGTCGATGCCCAGTAGCACGGGCTTCCAGCCCGTGGTGTTTTTTGAGGTCGAAGTCGCATGCGTGTCGGGTTGTGTGGACGGGAATGTTGCTGGCGCATTGTGCACGGGCTGGAAGCCCGTGCCACTGAGGGGGCTACTGAGAGAAGGGCCGAGCAATGCTTCCCCAACCACCGTGGCCACCTCATGCCGCAGTGCCAGGATTTTGCCTTTTCCATCCGGGTGAACGGCGTTGGTCAGCAGGATGAAGTAGCAATGATTGACCGGGTCGAGCCAGAAGGCGGTGCCGGTGAAACCGGTGTGGCCGAAGGTCACGCCGCGCTCCAAGCGGTCGCCGCGGATGCCGGCGTAGGCGGTGTCGACGTCGAAGCCATAGGTGCGATGCCCGCCATTGCGGCCGGGAACCGGGTGCGGCGTGGTCATCATGGCGATGGTTGATTCCTTCAAAACGCGAACACCGTCGAGTTTTCCGCCGGCCAGAATCATTCTACAGAATCGCGATAGATCCTCGGCGGTGGAGAAAACGCCCGCATGCCCGGCCACGCCGCCCAATGCGAAGGCGCGGGGGTCATGGACTTCACCGATAATCCATTTTTTTTCGCGTTGCTCGGTGGGGGCGCAGCGGGATTTGAGCAAATCGTCGGGATGATAGCATGTGTCCAACATGCGCAAGGGCCGGTAAATCTCATCGGCAACAAATTTGTCAATCGTGCGCCCATCGATCTTATGGACCACTTCCCCAAGAACGATGTAACCCATGTCGCTGTAGGCAAAACGCGAACGCGGCTGGTAAATCGGAGCGGCGGCGAGAATTTTCGACATTGCCGCCGCCGGGCCATCGGAAAAATCCGCCAGGTCATCATCCGGCATCAACCCGCCAACGTGCAGCAGAAGGTCGGCAATGGTGATTTTTTCCTTACCATTGGCGGCAAAGCCGGGAAGATATTTCGCCACCGGGTCGTCCATTTTAATTCGGCCCTGGTCGAACAGCTTCATGATGCTGACGGCGGTTGCGACAGGTTTGGTCAGCGAAGCCAGGTCGAACACGGTGTCGGTGGTCATGGGTGTCACGACCGGCTTTAAGGCACGATGGCCGTAGGATTTTTCGTAAAGAATTTCATCGCCCCGGCCCACCAAGAGCACGGCCCCGGGACATTTTCCCGCGGCAACTGCATCGTTGATGAGCTTGTCGGCCTCGGCGATTTTTGCGCGGTCGAAATGGGCCAATGCCGCGTTCACCGATTCGCCAGCGCAGGTCTGTGAGTAAACCGGCACAGTGATTGCAAAAAGGACGCCGAGGAAAATTGCGACGAAGCACCCGTTACACAACCCCGCGCCGAAGACTCGTATTGGCGAAGGCAGAATCCTGGTTCGGCTCAATACCTTCGCAGGTGTCTTGTGGCGCACGCTTAGAGTGGTATGGAGATGATCTGATACACACGCCGTGGAAGTCCGTCCGGCTTTTCTTGTAGGGTGGGCGTACTCGCCCACCGCGTTCTTGCGGCAACCGCGGTCACTGGTGGGCGAGTACGCCCACCCTACGAAATCGGACAACATCAAGCGGCGTGTGAATGAGAGCCCAGTTGCCGTCGGCTCTGCGGAAATATTCGAAGTGAAAGTCATGAACATGGATTACCCGATCGTACCCGACACCCATCGCTTCTCCCACGAAGAAGCCATGGAAGTTTATCAGATGGCGTTGCAATCCCCGCGCACCTCGCGGATTTTGGTCGACCTGCACCATGCCAGCGACGCCACCACATCCGGCTTCGCCCGGCTGGTGCTTCTGCGCAAAATTCTGCGGGCGGAGGGACGTGATTTATGCCTGGTGAACCTGCGCGAGCGCGTGGCGAAGCTCTATCAGATCAACCGCCTGCATGATGTGCTGCCGAATGTGGATTTGCCGAATTAGAGCACTTTTCACGTTGGTTGGCGCGTCTGCGCGTCCGTCATCCTACTGAGACTAACCGAAGGAAGGTCTAGCGTTGCGCACCCTGCGCACGCGCAGCGATTGAATTCTCTGAAGTATGCACATCTTCTGCACGGAAGTTTGGGCCGTCGGGGCGCCCGCAGTCGTCTAAGCGACCAGCGAGTCTTGTCGGTCTTGTGCATGGTTCAGAGAATTCAATCGCGCCGCAACCGGCCTGACTTGGAGGCTTGATATGCACAAGCACTCGCGAGGCGTTGGCGGCGGTGTGCCCGAACACTCATAGCGCCCGCCGAATGATGCACGATAATGCACGGCGACGCGGCATAATGCGTCGGCGCGGGCGGGATTCCCTGAACCGTGCACAAGGCCGAGTAGACTTGCTCGTCGCTTAGACGACTGGTGCGCCCCTGCGGCCCGCACTTCCTTGCAGAAGATGTGCACACTTCAGAGAATCCCGCCCTCGCTCCAAGTAGGATAGTGCAGAACGCACGAGCCAGCACGCCTGAGGTACTCCGAGACCTGTGGCACCCACCCGGCAATTCAAGCTGACCCACTACTCCTCGATAATCTTGTTTTCCTGACAAGATTTTCGTGCGCGAAGGCCGGTGCTTTTCCGGTTCCCTCTCCCTTGTACTGCAGGGGAGGGGGCAAGGGTGAGGGGGACTCTTTTGCAATATGCGTCAACCGTGCAAATGTCCCCTCACCCCAGCCCTCTCCCCTGAGTACAGGGGAGAGGGAGCCGGAGCGAATCGGCGGTGGTTTTCATCCGTCGCGGGTGAGGACTTCGGCGAGCTCAGTCGAGCCGCGCAGCCGCATGAGGACTGGGGAGGACGATAGGCCGCTATGGCAATCTGGAAAGTGATAATACAGGATTTCCCTACCCGACTGAAACTTGCGAATCATCATCATCCTTGTCGCGATTGCGCGGATCGCCGGGCGGATAGTCGGCGATATACGTAAAATCGACCCGCACATATTCCACGCAGGGCCACGCGCGAATGTGAGATAGCTTGTCGGCAGGAACAGTCCCCTCGATCACGCCGTTGTCGGCATCGGTGCTTTCCACCGTCATGTCCAGGTTCTTCACCTGCTCGACGGTCGCGTTGAATTTGTCGGCGCATTCCTTTTTTAACACAATGGTAATGTCCGAAACCTCGGCGTCCTGATGTTCCATAATAGGTCATCTTCGGCGATGGGAGCGAAGTTGTCAGCGGGAAAAATTGGCGTTCAAACGCATGTCCCTCCCGAGATTACTCCAGCAACAAAAGGAGCCGCGCACGCAGGGTACTCCCGGAGT
>DASRRM010000414.1:0-5072 GCA_035695715.1 Tepidisphaeraceae bacterium | reverse complement strand
GGGGCGGGTTGGTTCCATCGACGGCTCGGGCAATTTTTCGCCGTTGTCGTTTCCTGCGTTTCGAGTATTGTTCCACCTCCCTTCGGCGAAGGAGCCGGGGGAGAAAAACGTTTTTGACTCCTTTAGGAGGCTGTTCATGCCCCGACTCAAGTTCCTCGGCGCTTTTGCGCTGGTTGCCGCGATGACCTCACTGCAGGCCCGCGCCGCCGCCCCCGCGCTGCCACCGGATGTGATTGCCGCCGACACCATCGCTGTGGTTCACGTTGACTCGGCCCACTTCAACCCCGATCAACTGCAGTCGGCCGCGACGGCCGTGCTTGGCGCCAACGCCAACAAGGTTGACGAGCAGATCAAGCAGTTCAAGGCGAAGTACGACAAGGCTGCCGCCGCCGGCGCTGAGGCGATCACGCTGGTTTCCGGCGCGCCCAAGAAAGCCGATGCCGCCGCCCCCGCCGCCCCCGCCGCCCCCGGCGCTGCACCGGCCGCCGAGGAGAAAAACGATGGCAACCCCATCTTTTATATCCAGCTCAAGCCCGGCGCAGACGCCAAGGCCATTGAGGCGATGATCACCGAGGACATGCCCGCCGCCGAAAAGGACAAGACGCTGTTCGATCAGGCCGGGAATTTCCTGGCAGTGCATCAAAAGGGACAGGCGTTCCCAGTGACGCCCGATGCCGCCCGGACGGCGATCTTCACCGAAGCGCTCGGCACGATCAGCGAGGGTTCGATTCAGATCGCCTTCGTTCCCGATCAAAACACGCGGAACGAGATGCTGAAGAATCTCGAAGCGGCCCCCAAGGGCCTGAAGGACGCGACGCCGATCTTGGCCAAGGCCAAGTGGATGACGCTTTCGATCAACCTGGGCAATAACCCCGGCATTTCCGCGACGGCCAACGCCGCCAGCGATGCCGACGCCAAGGCGCTGTCCGACAGCATCAACACCAGCCTGACCGATTTGAAGGCCCAGGCCGCCAACCCCGGCCCCAACGCCGGCGCGCTGGCCCTGGTCGGCCCACTGGTGGGCCAGTTGATCGACGGGCTCAAACCGACGACCACTGGCACGCAGGTGACGGTCGCCCTGAAGACCGACACCCTGAAAATGATCGCCGGCTTCGCCGCGAACATGGGAATGCTCGGCGCCGGCCCCGGCGGCGCTGGCGCTCCGCCGCAATAATGGGCGTGAGGCAAGCCTGAATCGCTGGATTTAAAAGCCCGCCCGGCAAAACGCCGGGCGGGCTTATTTTTCCCGGCTGAATTTTTGCCGCTACGTCGTGGCCCGGTCGGCGCCACCGATCGCTATGCCGACCGGCGTTGGCACAAATCCCGGAAACACTTCGCCGATTTTCGCATTGCCCACCGCATGGCCGAGGATTTCGGCGAGCACCGAGCGATAGTCGATTTTCACTTCCATCCCGCCGGGACCGGGAAGGCTGGGTTCTTCCTTCAGGCCTGGCCATTGGCCGTGAATTTTCCCGCCGCGAATTTGCCCGCCCATGGCCAGCAGCGCAAAGCCCCGGCCATGGTCGGTTCCCGATGAGGCATTTTCGTAAAGCCGCCGGCCGAATTCGGTCATGACCACAGTGGTCACGCGATCGCTTTGCGCCCTGAGGTCTGCATCGAACGCCGCCAGTCCGCGGGCAAGCGTGTCGATCTGGCCCACTTGAACGCCGGCCGTCGTTCCCTGGAAAAAATGCGTGTCCCACCCGCCAAGGTCAATGCAGGCAACCTCCAGTCCAAGGCGGGCTTTCACAATCCGGGCAATTTCCCGCAGGCCTGCGCCAAAATCATCATTCGGATATTCCGCGTTATTGGCCGGCGTGTAGGTCTTGCCGCGAAGCTGTTCCACGCGCGCCAAGAGGTCGAGCGTTTCCTTCCCCTGGCGGCCAATGATTCCCACCTCGGCGGCGTAAAGCTTCGACAGCGCCCGTGAAACCGATTGCGGATTTCCCGAGGAAACCGGCAACTGCATCGCATCGATCGACCGAAACGCGCTGGCCGCCGGCGCGCCGCGCAGCGACTCGGGAAGCGTTTCGCCGATGGCGATTCCCGACAGCGGGCTGTCGCCGGCGCCGGACCGGCTGCGCAGATGCCGGCCCAGCCATCCGCCGCCGAGGTTCACGCCATAGCTTTCGCCATGCTCGACCTGGTCCTGCGTCTCGAAGTGCGACCCGGTGGGATTATCCGAGCCGACGGCTTGCACGATGCCAAGGCGGCCGTCGTTGAAGATGGGCAGCAGGCAATCCATCTTCGGATGAAAGCCATAAAAGTCGTCGACCTTCACCACTGCACCCGTCCCCTTTCCCGGGGCGGCGATCGAAAGCGTCGGCCGGTTGCGATAATAATCGCCGTCGCCATACGGCACGACCATGTTCAGCGTGTCAGCACCGCCGCGCAGGAAAATGCAAACCAGCGTGCGATTCTGCGGATTCTCAACAGCAGGCGCCTGCGCGAAAACCAGTTGCCGCAGAAAGCCGCGCCGCGTGGTGCCGGGGGAGCGCATGGAAGGATGCGGGGCGATGGGCAGAGTTGTATTACGCGAGCGAAGAAGAGTGGAAATCATGGATGAGCTCTTGTGGGGCCGAAGCCCATAGTGCAAATGCGTTACGACCGAAATTTTCGTAGGGTGGGCGTACTCGCCCACCGTTTCGGTCGCCCCACGCCAACGGTGGGCGAGTACGCCCACCCTACGCCTATACGTGACATGGGCGTCCCGCCCGTGCTTCTGTGTCGTGATTTAAAGAATCGCGAAGTCACGACCCTTCAATAATAAAAGACATTGCGCGGGCAACGCGCGGCCGACGCCAGCGTCGCGATCGTCAAGCAACTTCGATTCGTCAATACCTCTGAAATCCCGGCGATGACAACACCAACCCAAGCAGCTTCTGCGTCGCTCCTGAATCATTCGCATTCCCATCCCGCGCTTCGGCCAGCGCCGCCGATTGCTCGGGACCAGGCGCATGGCCAACACAGTGCTCGAACAGCCTCGTGGCGGCGTTGTTTCCATCTATTGCCAGTGCGTGCGCGAGCTTATCCACCGGCACATCCACGGCTGGCGCCTGGTTTGACGCCAGCGCGAAGGCCAGATTCCATCGCCACAAAAGCGTCCCAAGCCAGGGGGATGTTTTGTCGGGATAACCGTCCGGCGTTGGATATTCGAAAACGCCCTGGCCCATTCGCGTCAAATACGCGATCAACGGCGAATGAGCGTGCGTATCCGCGCCAACCGCCCGCAACGCACTGACCACAAACCGAAACGGGGGCTTGAACTTCGCGCCGGCTGAAGCTTTGAATTCATCGGACAACAGCACCGTCCGCACGAGTTGCTTGATGTCGCCGTCGGTCGCTCGAAACACCCCGGCCACTTTGCGCACCAAAGACGCCGGCGGATCTTCGGCAACAAATCGCCGAACCAGCTTGGTCGCGATGTGCGTCGCCGTGGAAGGATGCTGGCAGACAATATCCACCACATCCTCCACGTCCTTCTCGTTCTGATTCGGCGGCAGCACATGGCCGAGGATTTTCTTCTCGCCCTGGTCGTGGTCCTTGGCGATGAAATGAACGCTGCCTTTCATGAAGCCGCTGCGCACGTGCCAGCCGGTGAGGGCGCGGGCGGTCTCGTAGACATCGTGCTGCGAATAGCCGCCATGAACGCCAAGCGTGTGCAGTTCGAGCAATTCGCGGGCGTAGTTTTCGTTGGGAACATCGGTCGGATTGGCGCGGATGTTCTGTGTGCCGTCGAGATAAACCAGCATGGCGGGGCTGGTGGCCGAGGCGCGGATCAGGTCGCGGAATTTTCCCAGGGCATGCTTGCGAATGACATTGCGGTCATCCCACGGCTTGAGGTAAATGCAGTCGCCTTTTTCGATATTGATGTTGAGATGGTCCGTCCAGAACGAAACCATCGTTTCAAAAAGTTGCCGCTTGCTGTAGAGCGCCTGCAATAACGTATGGCGGGCCATTTCTTCGCGAAGAACGGGCTTGGTGTACTCGTAGCATTCGCCGGCGTGTCCTTCAAATTCGGCCCGCCGGGCGCGAAGGTCGCAAAGCGTGTCGGAAATCGACGATGGATCGAGCTGCTCATCGATCCATTTTTCCGCTCCCATCGCGCGCACGCGTTCGATATCGCCGGGCCATGCGCCAAAGGCGGCGCGATTGAGCAGATGGTGAATCGGGTCGATTTGCGCGCCGGTTGGCGGCGAGATGGAATCGGGAACCGACTGCCCGAGTTTTTCCGTCAGCTTGCTGACGATTTTTTCGCAGCCGCCCAATGCCAGCATCGCGCCGCCCGCGCCGGCGGCGGTGAGGATTTCCCGTCGGGTCGCAATCATTACAGCACCCCCTGTCCTTCCAGGGCCGGCAGCGGCATTGCCGCGGTCGGCGGGCGGCGCGCTGGCATTTCCGACGGAATGGCGGGAATGAGCGAAGCCCGGGCCGCTCGTCTTGCCGGACGGTCAAAGAGCGAAAGCGTTGCCGCCCCGGCCCCAACGATGAGCGAGATCGGCAAGATGCCAAACCATCCCAAAACCGGGATCAGGCAGGCCAGCTCCAGCGCCACCCCGCCGCGAATCGTGGCGCGCCAGGGGCGGCCGGCGTCGGCGGGGGATTCAAGGCGTCGGCCGATATGCGTGACAAACCCCGCTGTCCCCACGCCGGAGATGATGATGAAAACAAACAGCAAAATGAACGCCGCCAGTTGCCCCGGCGCGCCCAGTCGTTTCCCGCCGACGGCGGCCACGAGGAAGATCGCCGCGCTGACCAGCAGCCCGACGAAGAAGCAGGCCACGCCATTGCGTTCGCACCGCCCGGCCGAGCGTTCCACGCGGTTGGGCCAAAGCGCCCGGCAGAGCAGCCAAAGCCCCTGCAGCGACAGCAGAAACCCGATGATCGACAGCGCGATCGCCACCACATCCGACAAGATCATAGTTCATCCTTCGCATCCGGCCGGTGAACGTGGCCGGGGATTCGTGTCACCGAAAGTAAGTGGGAGATGAGCCAGAATGGTTTAGTAGTGCGTTTTTCAGGTTGATCGAGGGGGCGAACGTCATCCAGAGGTACTCCGAAGGGTCCGGCTT
>DASRRM010000413.1:0-57606 GCA_035695715.1 Tepidisphaeraceae bacterium | reverse complement strand
CGGCGATTCTACATTCGTTCAGCCCCCGGAGCGATTCGCCTGATTCATTCAAATGCAACCCGGATATGGCTGAGTTCGCTGCCCCATAATGCCCCAAAATGCCCCATCTAAAACGAGCTTGGATGGGGCATGGGGCATTCGATGCCATCCACCGCCGCCAGACCCGCGGGAACGCCGCCAACCACTGGCGTGTTGAACATTTTGCCTCACGCCCCTGGTCCGCTAGACTTTCGTTCAACGCATGCCCGCTCCCGCACTTTTGCTGCTTATCGCCACATTGCTGCCTCTGGCGGGATTTGTGGTGTTGCTGTTTATCGGCAAACGCCTCGGATCACCGCTGGCCGGGTGGACGGCATCGACATTCATCGCCGGAAGCTTCGCCTGCACGCTGGTGGCGATGATCAAATGGTACGATGGCGCTCGTGGAGCCGAAACCTGGGGGTTGGCGTTGCGGCCTATATTCCGCACGATCGGCTGGCTGCCGGGCGGCGGGACGTCCGGCGCGCTGGAAGTGGGCGTCTATATCGACAGCCTGACCATCGCAATGTTCGCCATGGTCACGCTCGTCGCCGCGATCATCCATATTTACACCATTGGCTTCACTCGCCGCGATGCGGATTCCTCGCGCGCTTTTGCCTGGATGGGGTTGGCGTGTTTCGCAATGCTGGGAATGGTCCTCAGCGGCACTTTGCTGCAACTGCTCGGGCTGTGGATCCTGATCGGCATCAGCTCGAGTTTGCTGGCGGGCTTTCGATTCGAAACGCCGGCCGGCTCGCGCTCGTCACTGCGCATCTTCATTCTGAATCGCATTGGCGATTGCGGAATGCTTATCGGCTTTGGGCTTTTGTTTTCCCGGCTTGGAAATACCTCGCTTCCGGCGTTGTGGGCGGCCCTGGGCGATGCCGCCGCGGGGCACGCCGTCGTGTTATCCGATGGCGTTGTTTCGACGAAGTTCATCACGCTCGCGGGACTAAGCTTATTTTGTGGGGCGGCGGTGCGCAGCGCGCAGTTTCCGCTTCACTTGTGGCTTGCCGATGCTTCGGATGCGCCGATCCCCGCCGCCGCGATGATCTCGGCGGTCACCTCCTCGGCGGCGGGCGTGTATCTCGTGGGCCGGCTGTTCCCGTTGCTGACGCCCGATGCGCGGCTGTTGATCGGCATCGTCGGCTTGACCACGCTCACCATGGCATCGCTCATTTCGCTGGTGCAGCGCGATCTGCCGCGCTTGCTGGCGTGGATCACGGTTGCGCAACTTGGTTACATGATGCTGGCGATGGGCGTGGGAAGCTGGTTGGGCGGATTGTTCGCGATGATCACGCACGCGTTCATCATGGGCTCGTTGTTTCTCGCTGCCGGCAGCGTTATCAGCGCCAACGCCGGGCAGCGCGACATGCTGAAAATGGCCGGTGGGTGGAAGCATCTGCCGGTGACGTCGGCGGCATTCGCCGTGGGCGCGCTGGCGATGGCGGGAACGCCGTTGCTGAGCAAGTATTACAGTCAGATGACGATTCTCACCGACGCCGGCGCCTTCGCCAGCTTTGCCGCCGGGGCCGGCCGAGCGCGTGGCTATGCGCTGTTTTTTCTGCTGCCGACGGCGTGCGCGTATTTGCTCGCCTTTTCCATCGCGCGCTGTTGGATGCTGACGTTTGCCGGGCGGCGCGCCGACGCGGATCCTTCGCTGCGACCTCGCGAGCAACCGGCGCTTTGGGTGCCGTTGCTAATCCTGACGCTGCCGGCCATTGTCGCGGGATATGCGATGAATGTGCCGGAATTGCTGCAGCGTTCGATGCTCGAAACGACGGCATTGTGCGAAGAGCTGCGCGCCCACAATGCCCCAGCAGAGCGAAATCATTTTGCGGCTTTCGATCAGGCCTGGCCGGCGGCTCAGCCGACCGTCGCCGCCGCCGACCCGACCGATGCCATCGAACCGGCCGTCCCGAATACTTCGCGTGCCGCCGAGGCATTGGAAAATGGCCGCGTACTGGCTCGCCGCTGGGCGTGGTGGGCATGGCTTGTGGGAATCGGAGCGGCAGTGGCGCTTTATTGGCGGGGAAACAGCCGGGATAAGCGGCTACTGCGCTCACCGCCTCTGCGCTGGATCCATGCCTGGCTTGACAATGAAATGTACTTTGCGGAGTTATACGAATGGACTGCCGGACGGGCGGTGATCGCCCTGGCGTTGGCGTGCGGGGCGATCGATCGATATGTGCTGGATGGGGCAATCAGAGGCGGCGCGTGGGCCGTGGCTCGTGCCATTCGCGCCGGCAAACGAATGCTGGGTGGCAGTGCTCCGGTTTGATTTTGAAATCTCACCCATGGATTTCCTCTCCCACGCTCTGCTGACCGCCTTGATCGTCATTCCCGCGCTGGCGGCGGGGGCAATTATGGCGCTGCGCCGGCGCTCCTGGACGCGCTGGATCGCGCTGGGCGCAACAATCGCGGTATTTGTCCTCTCACTTTCATTTCTCGTCATTTACAACTGGCATTCCCCGCCCAACGGCGCGGCTCCCACCTACGCCTGCCGGGACGTAATTCATCCCACCGGCGTCGTGCAATTTGTCGAGCGTGTCAATCTCATTCCGGCAGCGCGCCTGCAATATTTTGTCGGAATCGACGGCCTGTCACTGCCGCTGATTTTGCTCATCGCATTTCTAAGCGTGCGCGCATGCGTGGCGTTGTGGAAACCCGACCGCGGGCCTGCCCTGAACGCGGCAAACGCAGTCCCAATCTCCACCGTCGCGATCCTTCACAGTCACCGCCTGGCGCTTGTGTTGCTGCTGGAATGCACGCTGCTTGGCACCTTTCTGTCGCTCAATTTTGTCCTTTTTGTTTTCTTCTTTGCTATTTCAATTCTTCCAGTTGTCACATTCTTAAGGACCAGCAACACCGGGCGAAATCGGCGCGCGCTGTTTCACTTTGCCGGTGCAATGCTTCTTAGCATTACCTTGCTGACACTGGCGATGATTGGCATCTACCGCCGAACCGGCGAGTTTGATCTCATTGCGCTTCCGGCGCTTCTACGCGACAGGTATTCACACGCCGGGCCGATGTTTCAGCATGGGAAAATCCTCTTCGCGCTGCTGATGGCGGGGTTGCTCATTCGGCTGCCCGTGGTTCCGTTGCACCGCTGGCTCAGCGATCTTTACGCCGATGCACCGACGCCGTTGGGAATGATGGTTTCGGCGGCATTGCCGGCAACGGCGGCCTACGGGGCTCTGCGAATTGCATGCCCCCTTTTTCCCGACGCGGTCCGCTCGCTGTGGATGCTTTTTGCAATCGCCGGCGTCATCGGCGTTTTATATGGGGCGCTCACGCTCCTGGCACAGCATACCTTTCGCCGGACCATCGCCTGCTTTTCGGTCGCTCAAATGGGCCTTGTTTTGCTCGGGATCGCAATAGGAACCCACGCGACCTTGAATGGGGCGATGTTCCTGCTTATTTCCCATGGCCTCATTGCCGCGGCGTTGTTTGCGCTGGCGGGAATCATGGTCAAGCGCGCCGGGAACGACGAATTGGACCGGCCCGCCGCCGCATCCCGTGCCATGCCGGTTTTTACCGGGTACACCGCCCTGGTTCTCCTGGCGGCCGTCGGCCTGCCGATGTTGTGCGGATTCGTGGGGGAATTGCTTGTACTTTGCGGCACATTTCAGGCGGCCACCGGCCCGGCTGCCAGTCCGACGAGCGTCTACTGCATCGCAATCCTCGGATGCACCGGCACAGTGCTGATTCCCGTCGCATTGCTGTGGAAGTTTCGGCGGATTGTCTCTGGAAACAGGCCGACAGGCGATGGTGTGGCCACCGATTTGACCCAGCGCGAGATCACGCTCCTCACGCCGATGCTGGCGGCGATTTTTCTGCTCGGCATTTTGCCGTGGCCGCTTTATTTCGCGTTTACGAGAACGACGCTTGAGGCAATTTTCAGATAAACCACCCATCCCCGCTTTCTTTTACGGCCCATTCGCCTGTGCAGCGAATTATCGCAGTTTCTTCTCCGCATTTGACCGGAACTTGTGGTATATCGCGGCAATGGCCACTCCCTCCGTCGCGGCAATCGACACATTGAACAGCCTCCTGGAGGCCGAGGTCAACAGCATCTTTCACTTTGTCGGGGAAGGCTCACCCTACCTCAGCAAGGCGGCTCCGGCGATTCGCCAGCCGCTGGAAGGAATCCGCCAGCATCTCGACCAGCATGAAAAAGAATTATCCGATCTAATCCGCCAGCTCGGCGGCGAGCCGGCGATTCCCCCCAAACCCGATCCGGACGAGCAGTATCTCAAGTATCTGTCGCTGAAGTTTCTGCTTCCCAAGCTGATCGAGGCCAAAAAGCTGATGATCGACCGCTATCATCACGCCGGCAAGCTGGTGAAGGACAACCCGGGAATTGTCGAATTGCTCGACCGGCACACAAAGGAAATGCAGATCGACCTGGCAGTTCTCAATGGCGTGGCCGCGCAAGTCGCAGTGTGAACATCCGCAGCCCCGATTCAACCCGGCGCATTCCTATTCCCCGCAAGACTCCTTTCCTTGCAGGCAGTTTGCTGTACGACCAACCAAGTTGGTTCCGGACGCATCGCTTCAAGCCGGGTCAAGCGCAGCGCCGGCCCGGATCCGGGTTCAAAGTTGCAATCGGGTTCGCGCCGTCGCTGAGCTGACCCAGCTTGCCGGGCCAACTCCAACAATCAGCGCTGGTCGACCCGACGAAACCATGCATCCTCAAAGTCACCCCCCGGTGGGATCTTTCGGAATCAGGCTGTAATTCGCGCCAGTCGTGAAGACCGGCAGCCCATACTCCAACGCTCCCACATCCGGCGCGCTGCCGACATATCCGTTGGTATAGGGAGGCACCACCATTCCCGTGTCGATGGCCGGCGCGCCGGGCGCCAAGCTGAAATCTCCCACGAAGGCATGTGTAAAGTCGTTGTGGTTGCTGATGTTGTCGATGAGTTGCACATTCAGCCCAAATTCAATTGGGTGGGTGAAGATGTTGTTCTCGAAGAGGATCGTCGACCAGTCATCGGTCTGGAAGCCGTCCTTGTCCATGCTGTATTGGGTGGCGTCAACGGTGTTGTTGTAGAACTGCAGGTTGCTCGGCCCGTCGGTCGGGGTGCCATTGACGCGGAAACCGGCGTTCACGTTCCAGATGATGTTGCGTTCGACGATGAATCCGCTCGAGGCGTTGTCGAGCATGATGCCGGTCGCGCCGTAAGTGCTTGTTGGCAGGATTGCATCATGGAATTTGTTATAGGCGATGACGGTGCCGTGGCCGTTGTAACCGGCACTGTAAAAGCCGCCAAGGTCGGTGGTCTGCAAGCCGTAGTCGTACACGTTGTTGTTGGTGATGGTGTCGTGATTTCCCGAGAAGAGGATGCCATCGCGGCCGGTGTTGTAGCAGGTGTTGTGAACGACGCTGTCGCCATACCCGCCCACGCGGATCGGCGCGCAATCGACGCCAGCGTAATCCGTGTCGTGAATGACGTCGTTGGTGACCGAGACGTAAGAGGCATTGATAAACACGCCATCCCCGGCGGTGTCGGCGATCACACTGTTGGAGAGCACATCGTTATTTCCAGCGAGGATAATCCCCGTCTGACCCGGCGGCAAAAATCCCTGGGCCGACGTCGCGAACTGATTGGCGAATTGCGAGGTGATGGCGTTGATAACGTCAACCGTCGAGTGATAAGTCGTATAAATCGAGCAGGCGAAGAGGTGGAAGCCCTGAATCTTGATGTTCGATGCGCTGCCGAGGTTAAACCCGTACGTGCGCGTTTTAACTTCGACGGTATGATTGTTCGGGCTGTCGCCGGCGGGTGTCCAGAGGGAAAGCTTTCCTGATGAAGAACGGAACCATTCGCCCGCCGAATCGAGCGCGCCCGCCACGCCGTACAGATAGTATTTATTCGTCGCCTTGGGGATCGTATAGGTCGGATCGTGCGGCGTATAGGCGACGGTGACAAAGCCGGGCCCGGAACTGGTGACGGTGCCGGTCTGGTTGACCCAATCTGCGCCCGATCCGATTCGCAATGTCGCTCCCACCCAGAATCCCGTCGCCTGCGTCAGCTTTGGATCGTTAATTGTGAAGCTCGTCATCGATGCCGTGATCGACGGCGCGGTCTCCAGCGTCGGGTTTGACAGATCGAAACCCTTGGCCGGAGGAAGAATCAGCGGCGTGTTGGGCCAGCGCGCTTCGTTCATCATCTGGCCGTCAACAAAAACCTGGTTCATTCCGACGCCGAGGTTCGTCGGCATGGATGCCGTCCAAATCGAGCCGATGGTATTGGTCCATCCTTTAATCGGATCGGCCCCGTCAATGGTCACCGATTCGTTGTTGTAGGGTTCAAAGGTGATTTTAGCGGCGGAGGTGCCGCTGTTTGGAACGGTTACGTCCTCATGATATGTCCCGGCACGCACCAAGACCGTATCGCCGGCGTGAGCCTTATTGGCGGCAAACTGAATGGTTTGAAACGGAGCAGCCAAAGTGCCCGGATTGGAATTAGACCCGCTCGTCGCGACGTACCACGACGTGCTCAACAACATTCTTCCCTCCAGCGGCTCAGCGAATGCAAATTCGGCTTCTGGTTTGGAAAAACGGGTGGAAGTGTGAGATCGGAACCGCTTCAACATATCGATATCCGTTCGCAAAGGGTGTGGGCAAGGTTGGACAAGAACCAACTCGCCGATCAGTGGATCGGCGAAAGCCTGAATTCATATGGCATGCCAGGGCGCGCCCCCTGGACTGAAGTCAACGGTATAGCCATTATTCAGCCCAAAGACAAGGTTCATGCCGGAAATGCAGTGAGTTTAGGAAACCTGGGAAGCCATCTCAATGCGTCTTCGGGGCAACCGGGCTGGGCATTACCGCGACTTTTGCCGTTAAAGCGCCAACCGCAAATGGCGATTCGCCAAACGCCAACGCGCCGTCGTCCGGCGCATCGCCGACGTAACCATTGGTATAGGGCGGAATGGCCCGTCCCGCGTCGATCGCCGGCGCGCCGGGAAGCAGGGCATAATTTCCCGCCGCCGGATTCACGAACTGTCCCTTATTGTTCACGTTGTCGAGTAATACGGTGTGCTCGCCGACCAGAATCGATTTCGTGAAAATATTGTTTTCCAAAACCGTGCCGGTCCAGTCGTAAGCCGAGGAATGAATGGCGATGCTGGCCGCCGTGGCGTCGAATGTGTTGTTGTAGATCAGGATGTTCCTGGCGGTAAAATTGACCCGCAGCGCGCTGTTGACATTCCAGGTGATGTTGTGATGGACGATGAAGTTGCTGCTGTCATTGTCGAACATGATGCCCGACCCGCCGAAACCGCCGGTCACGCCGTTGTAGAATTCATTGTCAGCGATGAGCGTCTGATGGCCATCCTGGCCGAAGCAATAAAAGCCCCCAAGATCAGTGGTCTGAATTCCGAAATCGTGAACGATGTTATGGGTAATGGTGCCGCTATACCCGGCGAAGAAGATGCCATCGCGCCCGGCGTTGGAAATCGTGTTGCTGTCGATCGTGTCGCCGGTTCCGGTGAGGTGAACCGGCGCAGAATCGGTGCCGGTGTAATCGATGTCGCTGATGACATTATTGCTGAGCAACTCGGAGTTTCCCGCCACCAGAACGCCATCACCGGCCGAATCGGCGATCATGCTGTTTTCGAGGATATCGCCGACGCCCTTAAGCACGATGCCACTGGTTGGCGGATGCCATCCGTTAGGCGTGACTTCAAATTGCGACACATACTGGTCGCTGATGCCATTAAGAACAATCCCCGCTGACGAGGCGCTGGTGACAATGCTGCACGCGAAGAGATGCACGCCGAGAATCTGAATGTTGGATGCCTGCGTCAGGTCAAATCCGTATTGCCGGGCCTTGGCTTCGACGACGTGGTTTGCCGGGCTATCGCCAGCGGGGGTCCAGAGTGAAAGCGTGCCGCCGGAGGTGCGAAACCATTCGCCCGCCGAGTCGAGCGCCCCGGCCACGCCGGTGAGATAAAAGTGACTCGATGCCTTGGGCGCTTCCCACACCGATTGGCTTCCCGCCAACGAGAACGTGACCCACCCGGGTCCCGATGCGGTGATCGTGCTGCTCTGGTAGACCCAATCCTGCCCGCCGGCGATGCGGATGGTCGCGCCCACCCAGAAACCGGCCGGCTGATTCATGCTGCTGTTGGTGATGGTGTACGTCGTCGACAGCACAACCGGCGCCGGCGGCGGCGTTGTGGGCGGCTTGGCCGGGGATTTGGCCGGCGGCGCATCCACTGTCGTAGCGGTCACTGTTTTCACGTAGGCAAACGCCGGGTGTGACACGTCCAGCGTGGAATTGGGCCATCGCGCTTCGTTGAGCATCTTCCCATCGAGGAAAACCTGGTTGTTGCCAGCTCCCAAATTCCAATGCATGCCCGCGGCGTAAACATGGCTGTTGACGGCCGTCCACCCGGAAATCGGGTCGGCTCCATCGATGGTTACCAATTGATTCTGGTAAGGCTGAAAGGTGATCGGGGCGGCGGCGGTACCCGAATGATGCAGCGTCACGGTTTCGTGATACGTGCCGGCCAGGATATCCACTGTGTCGCCCGCCCGCGCGGCGTCGGCGGCGTATTGAATGGTTTTAAACGGCGACGCGAGTGTGCCAGGATTGGCGTTTGAGCCGGCGGGCGCGACAAACCAGGTGGTTAAGAGTCGCCGCGGCTCCAGGCTTTGCGCCGACGGAATCCCGGCGCGTAGCCGCTGGCGTGAAACGCGTCCCTGCGAACGAAAATCGGAAATCCATTTCGAGATTGTGTCATTCACCCCGATAGCCCTCGATCTATCGCGAAGAAATAAAACCCACAAAGCGGCATATCCAAATCTTGCCCGTTGGATTGGCCGCACAGGCGACGAAATATACCAACCAAAATCGAGATGACAAGACCAGGTTATCGGACGTTGGCAAAATTCAAGAAATCGGCAGGAATGCAGGAAATACGTAGGATTCAGCGCCTGATGAAGGTTAAGGCCTCAGGATTCTGGTCGTCTTTCGAAGAGGACATCGCTGGACTTTGCTGAAATCTGAACCCCGCACCTGGAATCCCCAACCGTCAATCGCCCGATTTCTCCACCACCATCACCTCCAGCACGCGTCCTCTGTCGGCATACGCCCAGCCGCGGCACGAATCGATTACCTTCAACTTCGACTGCGTGGCCGCCGGAACCATGTCCCAAGCCTCACGCGTGATCACCACCCAATGCGGCCATTCATTGACCGGCTTGTAAATCAGCTCGGACTTCTTCTCCACTTCTCGAATCGTTCCGCCTTGATAAAAAGCCAGGCTCGGCTCCTTGTAGTCAACCATCTTCACATCGCCGGGATGAACAGCCCCAACGTGAATCAAGGTGTTGGCGATGTGCGTGGAGATGCGCAGGTAAGGCGCATCGGCGAAAATGCGCGAGGCGAAGCCGATCGTACCGGCCATGCCCACGCCCATGGAAAAAAAAGCCGCCTTGAATCGGCGCGACTTGAGCAGCGCGAACGTGCAACCCGCCACCAGCAGCGTGAAAAACGTCAGCCCGACCATCGAATCCCACGGCAATGGCCGAAACCAATGGCCGGCAACCCACGGCACTGCCCCGACACCAACAATCGCCAGCGCCCAGATCGCCGCCCCGGCGAGAAACGCCCTGGATTCAAGTCCCCGCGAATCACCCGCCAGCGCCTGGCGAATGGCAAACGCAACCAGATACGCCATCGCTGGATAGGCCGGCAGAAAGTAGTGGGGCAGCTTGGTCCCCATGAATTCAACCATCAGCCACGGACCCAGAATCGCCGCCAGAGCAAAGCGAACTTCCGGAACCTGACGATGCCGAATTCCCATGCCAATCGCCAACGGCAGAAGCAAACTCCAGGGCATGAACATCGCCCACACGACCACGAAGTGATACCCCGGCGGAAAGTGATGCCCTTCCTTCCCTTCCAGCGTATGCATCTTGCCTTCGTGCAGCATGGCGGGAAGAAAATCGGGGGCCCGGTGATGAACGAGAATGATCCATGGAACCACAATCGCGGCCAAGATCACCACCATGGCAAAGATTTGGGCTACCAGACGAAATGCGTTAAAGGCAGCCGGCTGAACGCCAACCGGCAGCGGCAGGGCCGCACCCATATCATTCGGATCCCCCGTAACCACTGCAAACCCGCGCCGACCGGCCCGTCTCGTCGCCAGGACCTTCCCGACCAGGTGAAACGCGCCCAGCGCTGCCCCCGTCGTCGCCAGTATCCCCAAAATAAACGGCCCCTTGGTCAATATCCCCAGCCCCAGCGCCACCGCCAGCAAAATCGCAACCGTCCACGAGCGGCTTCCCCGCCAGATCGCGAAAAAACAAAGCTGCGCACCGGTCACAAAAAAAATCAGCACCCCATCCGTCAGGCAACTCTTGGCGGCAACGATGGTCATGGCACTCGTCGCGAACACGAAGACGGTCCATTTCGCCTGCTCAATCCCCGCCTGCCTCGCGATGAGGATCGCCAGCATGGCAAGCGTCGCCAGCATGAAGATGGCCGATGGAAGCCGCGCCGACATCGCACCGGCATCTCCCTGGCTCCCAAGCAACTTCATTGCCGACGCCTGGCACCAATAAATGAGCGGCGGTTTCTGAAAGCGAAGCTTGTCATACAACCGCGGAACGACCCAGTCGCCGCCCTGCAGCATCTGCCGCGAGCACTCGGCATACCGCGGCTCATCGCGATCCCAAAGTTGCACCCGCGCATTGCCAAACAAATACACGCAACCCGCGAGAAGGATGATGAGAATGATCGCCTTGGAACCAGCCGACATCGGGCCAAACAGATTACGTGACGACACGGAAAAAAGCGACCGGCGTATCCATAACCTTCCGCCGCGGGGCAAATCGCCACCCACTTATTTGCCCCACCAATACGCGATCGACCACGGTTATGGCTTAACCCGAATCCCAGGCAATCCTCGCAAAAATCCGCTGAAGTTTTTCCCCGCGAGCCGGATTGATGTTGGCGACATGCGCGATCTTCCCGGATAGATGAGCGCGGAAATCGGCGTGGCCGTCGCGGTTTTGCGAATCGGGACCATGCCTGGCGCAGTTGGTGAGGATCGCTTTCAGGTGATCGAATTCATCGCGGGGAATGTTCGGATGAACGTTGACGACCACGCCGGTGATGCGCTGGCGGCCGCCGGCCCGGAGAATTCGCGTTTTGCGGAAGTTCAGTGCGAATCCTTCTTCGTGGGCAATGAGCGCGATGTAATCGCCCAGTCGCTTTCGGCAGCGCGCGAGGTTCGGCCCGCCGGAAAATGTCAGATCGTCCGCATAGCGCGTGTAAGTAGCGCCGGCTTCGCGGGCCAGGCCCGATAGCCGCCGATCGAGCCGGTGGGCGGTAAGATTCGCCAATACTGGTGACGTTGGCGCGCCCTGTGGCAGATGGCGGGTGATCAGCCGCTGGCGGATGATGAAGTCGGCTCCATCGCGCGCGTCGGGCCGTGCTTCCCACACGTCTGCCGGTAGCTGCGTCGTGCAAAGCCCCATGAAAATGCGTGCGACATCAGGCGGGTACCCGATTGTGCGAAAGATGCCGAACACCCGGGCGGAGGTGACGCTTGGGAAAAAGTCGGCCAAATCAAAACGCAGCACGGTCGGCTTGCCGCAATGGAGCGCGGCGTTGGTCACGATTGATCGGCCGGCGCAAAAGCCATGCGCCGCCGGATGAACGGGAATGCGATCCAGGATCTCCGCCAGGATTTTGCGTTGCATTTGCTTCAAGGCAAGCCGGGGAATTTCCAGCAGGCGTGGAAATCGGCCGCGTTTGGGAATCCAGCGATGGCGGTAAGTTCGTAGTGCGCCGGCGGGATGCTTTCGATTTCGGCCGCAGGTATCGGCAAGCCACATCAGCCGGGCTGGTTCAATCTCAAACCACCGCGCGACGTCGCCGCCGCTGGAAAGGCGCGGAATGTCGATGTCCGCCAGTCCGGCGGGCCGTTCGTCGACCTCGGTCGCCCGCCGCACAGAGCGGCGCGAACGCGACAGGATCGCCGCGATGAAAGTCCCCGATCTACGCGAGATACCGCGAAATAAGCCGGGGTCGTTGCGCAGAAAAGCGGCGAGTTGCTTAAACGAGGGCCTGGCGGCAAATGCCGCCGCCATCCGCTCGGCCAGTTTGGGAACGCGAACGTGATGCGGCTCCAGTCCATCGCGAGCGGCGGCGCGTAAACCGGCAAGCGTCCATTCCCCGGCCATCAGCCGCCCGGCCAGCGAATAAATGAACCGGTCGGCATCGAACGGCATGCGAGCTTTCGGAAGGTTGGTAAGCGCCGCATAAATCCGGGCCGGCGCGGCGGCGGCGATTTCCCCGAGATCCACGATCATTCGCGCCGCTTGACCCGGCGTGGAGGCATTTTTCCCATTTTCCGCGCTCGTCGTGGGAGCGCCAAATAAAAGCCGCGAGGCGGTTCAACGCGTCTTGTCCTGCGCGACAGGCACTGGCGTGGTAGCGCCAAATTTGTCGCGCGCCTGATGGCAAACCGATGTCACGTCCCCGGGGTAACCCCGGAGCAACACGCCGGGCAATTCCGAAGAATCGCCCGGCTGTCAAGCTTGAAAACCGCCCCGCGGCGTGAGGGGAATTGTCAACGGGCCGGAAAGTGGCGTCAAGCGAATCCCTTATGGTCATTGTCGAAGAGCACGCTGCATATGAATTCCTTTTGAAACAATATCGCCAACAGCGCACCTCACGGTATCCCGCTTGCACCGCCTTTGGCAGGGGTTCACATTACTGTTAGGAGTTCTCTCATGCGCAAGTTTACGTCCATCGCGTCGGCGGCAATTTTGGCCGCCGCAACCTCCGTCTGCGTTCCGTCGATTGCCCGCGCCGCCGATCCGGCAACGCCCGCTGCCAAGACGTCGGCCAAGACGACGGCAAACGCCGATCCCGTGAAAGTCATGCCTCTGGCGTTCCCGGCAGGGTTTGAAGCAAAGCAGATGAACAAGGCCGAAAACGTGCAGGAGGCCATGGCGTCGGCAACGCAAAACGCCCTTACCTCCGGCGACTTCGGCGACTTCATCGGCGATCTTGTCGATCAGGACCGCACTCGCATCGGCAAGTACAAAAGCAGCAGCAAGGATCAGGGCGAACTCCAGGGCAAAATCAACGTGATTGCCAAGGAGTGGAAGGCCAAGTATGGCCACGACTTCGACATCAAAAAGGAAAAAGGCCTCTTCCAGACGCCCGTCGTTTACATCATGACCGGCGAGGTGAGCGACAGCGCGCAAGCCGCGGCGAATTGGCCGCTGGACCCGGCCACCGGTGCAGCGCCCAGGAAGAGCACCGAAGCGGTAACCGCAGCCGCCCATGAGGCCGGCAAACTGTTCGGTGGAAAGACCGATTTGGACAAGGGACGCAATGTGGCGCTGGTGCGCGTCGACCCGTCGCACGGCCTGCCTGCCCTGACGCTTTCGGTCATTCACGAACTGCCCAATTCCTGGCGCTTCGATATTCCTAACACGCGCTCGGGCGAGCAAATCTATGATGATTTGGTAAACCAGCTCGATGACGTCGCCAAGACATCGGCGCAATGGCCAAAAACCGAAGCCGACGCCTATCAACTTGTCGCCCACCGCGTCTTGATGGCGATGTATGGTGTGACACAACCGGAATCGGCACATACGGCTGCGGCGAAATAGCTGCTTGCCGCGAATAATCCTTGGTTTCGAAAACCTCCCATGCCGGAGTCGATTGCTCCGGCGGTTGGAGGTTTTTTGTTGGGTTTACCTCAACCCCGGCGGTATCTGAAATCTTCCAGCAGCGACTTCGCCTAAATCCAGACGAGTGGACGACCGGCGCAGTTTAACTATAGCATTGGCGGTGCAGAAGCTGCGTCCCGGGGCCAGGTGAGCATGCAGAACATGCTGGCAATCGTTGAGTACGGAGGCAAATAGAAATTTCGCTGCGCAAATCGGAGAGAAGATAATGATTCATCGCTTCAAACATTCGAAACATTTTGGCGTAGCCGGGCTTTTGTGTGTCGGGTTGCTGGCATTCCATTGCGCCCGCGCCGATGATGCAAAACCCGCCACGCACCCGGTTCCGGCAATGCCCGCGCATGTATTTGCCGCCGGCAGTTTCTGGTATCAGCCGATTCCCAATAATGCCCCGCTGCATCGGAACTCGGCCAACTTCGTGGCCGAATTCCTGCGGCAGAAGAAGGCGTATTATGGCACTGTCACCATTAACACCACCGCATATGCCGCCCCGGTTTATGTGGTTGGGCCGGATGTGAAGCCCGTCACGGTGACGGAATGGGATGGGCAGCACAAGGGTTACAAGGACAAGGCTCTTGCCGGGCAGTGGAAGGCCGTGCCGATTCCGGATTATGCGGCACAGGCGGATGGCACCGATGCCGAGATGTGCATCTATCAGCCGGCCACTGATTCGATGTGGGAATTCTGGCAGACGCGCAAGGTGGATGGGCAATGGCAGGCGGTGTGGGGCGGCGGAATGCATGATGCTTCGAAAAACCCCGGCATCTGGGAAAACCATTATGGCACCACCGCCACCAGCCTGCCCTTCATCGGCGGGCAGATCACGCCCGCCGAGCTTTCTGCCGGTGAGATTAAACATGTGATGGGGATTTCTCTGGTCGATCAGGAGAAGTGGAGCATTTTCTCCTGGCCGGCCACGCGCTCCGATGGCTACAACCCGAAAAACGCGCCGAACCGCATCCCCGAAGGCCTGCGCTTCCGGCTCGATCCAAGCGTGAATGTCGACGAACTGAAGATGCATCCGGTTGGCAAAATCATCGCCAGGGCGGCACAGAAGTACGGGTTTGTCATCTGGGACAAAGCCGGGGCGATTTCTCTGCGGGCGGAGAATCCAAAGTCATACACCCAGCGTGGGGAGGCTGATCCGTATCCAAAGCTTTTCGCGGGCAAGCCGGCGTATGCAATACTCGAGGGGTTTCCGTGGGAGAAGCTGCAATTCCTTCCCATGGACTACGGTAAGCCGGCGGGGAAATAGAACCAGTTGGCCGGTCGTGGGTCAGTTGCTTATAGCACTTTTCAGGTTGGTGGCGCGTTTACGCGACGACGTCCTGATTCACCCGGTGCTTGGAGTTGTCCGGATTCGTACGCAAGAGCAGAACGAGCCGCGCACGCAGGGTACTCCCGGAGTAAGCGGGTCCGGCGAAACCGCTTACTGTGGGAGTACCCTTCGTGCGCGGCTCATTCATCTCCGGATTACGAATTGCTCGGACCGGCCATTCTTAATCGGCGGATCTGTCAGGATGACGACCGAACGCTACACCAATCTGAAAAAAGCTCTAACAAGCCCCACCGCGCATCGGGCGCGCCCCTGACGTTATCCTTCATATGCTGAATTGTCATCGCGGCTTTGTAATGGTGAACCTTCCCGGAGTCTCTAACACTTCACCTGTGCGACTTGCGACCGCGGCGGCGCATGAAGGTGGTAGAGGTCGGCTAATAAAGCGCACCTTCGTTCGTCCGGTAACATTGACGCAATGGCGTGCAATTGGCATAGTGGCCCCTGACGCATCGGCCATGGAGGGCCGGCGAAATTCCTGCCAGGCGCTGCCGGTGTGAAGAAATCTTAACCGCACCGAAACTACTGGGAACTATTCTCTCCTTTCTACGTCCAAACCGATGTCGAGCCTGAGCAGCACTCATCCCGAAGCCCAAAGCCCGCACGATATCATCGGGCGCGGCATCCGGCCCGATGTGGCGCTGCTCCAAAAGGCACAGAAGGGCGATCGCGGCGCTTATGGCCAGATCGTCATCCTGTACCAGGATCGACTGCATAACGCAGTGCTGCGGCTGGTTGGCGACCGGGAAGAAGCCCGCGAGCTGACCCAGGAAGCCTTCACGCGCGGGCTGATGAATCTCAGCAGCTTTCGCGGGGATGCCTCGCCGTATACCTGGCTGTTTCGCATCGCCGTGAATCTGGCGATCAGCCAGTTGCGAAAAGTGCAGCGGCAACGGGTCTTTTCGCTGGACGCCTCGGGAAACGGGCGCAGCCATCGCGACGGCGAGGATCAGGCGTCGAGCCTGATGGATCGCGTGGCCCGCGAGAAGACCGGGGAAAGCCCGCTTCAGCGGATGGAACGGCGGGAGCGCGATGACGCGGTCCTGGCCGCCCTGGGAAAACTCGACGCCGAGTACCGTGCGGTGCTCGTCATGCGCGACATCGAGGGGTTTGATTACCAGCAGATGGCTGACATCCTCAGCCTGCCGCTGGGCACCCTCAAGAGCCGCTTATTCCGCGCGCGTTTGGCGCTGCGGGATGAGCTTAGGACGTATTTGAAATGAGAATGAGTTGTTTGTCAGTTGTTGTTTGCCAGTTGTTAGCAAGGACAAGACGGCGTCGTTCGGACTTTTTTACAATGACAACTCGCAACTAACAACTGACAAACCAGCTACTTTTCCGCCACAATGTCCAACCCCAATCAGGAAATCATCGAATCGCGACTGGCGACCTACATCGACGGCGAGCTTGAGGACAACGAACGGCTGGAGATCGAGCAGCACCTCCAGCAAAACCCGCAATATCGCAAAGTCATCGAAGACCTGCGCAAGCAGCGCGACATGCTTCGCGGCCTGCCGCGCGAAGCAGCGCCGCTGGACATCGCCGAGGCGTTTACCAATCAACTCGAACGCGCCGAACTGCTCGATTCACATGTCGGCCCAGGCGACCGCCGGCCCATGCGCATCAATGCGCTTCCCCGCCTGATGGCGGCGGCGGCGATCGTGCTGTTGACACTCGGCCTGGGCGTGATTGTTTACATCGTTCTTCCCGATCGCAATGTTCAAAAGTACAGCGTCGCGCCGCTTGGAAACAAATCCATTTTCCCCGCCACGACTGCGCCCGCCGATGAAACCCTGGATGACCGTTCCGACCCCTCAACGCCCGACGATCGCGTGCTGGCAAAAGGCAACGAGCCTAAGACGACGATTCCCGATTCGCTTAGGCCGGCCACCGATAATGCGCTGGCGATTCCCGGACACTCGGCCAACGCCGATGATCGAAAGAACGCCGCCCACGATGGAATGGAATACGCCGCCCTCAAGAGCCAGGTCCAGTCGCTTGCGCGCCACGAACCCGGCGATTTGGAGCTGGATCGGGTGGCGGAAAGCGTGTCGAAGGACCCGCAGGTCAAGGCATTGCTGGCACAGGATTTTGACGAAAATCGCAGTGCGGCCCTTGGCGCTCTGCCGGCGGAAAAAGCCCGGGTGATGGTTGTTCGCGCCAGTGATCCGAAGCAGGTGGAGGCTGAACTGACAACACTCTTCGGCCGCGAAAATGTCGACTGGCGTCCTGCGCCAAAGCCCCTGGAATTGGCGCTGAATACTTCCCTCTCGCAGCAGAGCGACGAATCGCTGCAGAGCAATGGGGCGCGCAACAAGCGCGAGATCGATTCCAAGGCCATCGAGAGTGAAAAACTTGCGGAATTGAACGATCACGACGCCATCGCCAAAGGTGTTGGCCCAAAACCCGGAACGATCTTCGCCGCGCCGCGGCAGGGACAGAAAGAGCAGCAGGGGCAAGGCCAAACTGCGCTCGGCCACGTCAGCGAGAAGTCTTCTGCGAACAACCCCGCCGCGCTTGCCGACGCCGCCGATTCGAAGCGCAAGCGCGAAGAAGGCGACGCCGGTGCCCAGGCAAGTGAGGGAATGTCCCTCGCCTCCGGCGCGACTTTGGGCGAGCAGGAAAAGCTGCGTGCCGGCCCGGCAAAGGGCCAGGCGTTTGCGGCAAATCCAGCGCCGGTGCAAACCCTGTTTGTGGCGCGACGGTTGTCGCCGGCGCAGGTGGCGGCGTTGAACGCATGCCTGGCGCAAAATGCCGAACCGACGAAGGCCAACGCGAATCGCCGTCTCGGCGAATACCGGATCGGGGATTATCGCATTGCCGCCGGCGTCCCCGCGCCGCTGGAGGGCGCCGCCGGGACCAACGCAGCGGCGCCGGTTGCGGCCGCGGCGCGTCCGACTTCCCCCGCGCCGCCAGCCTCGTTCGCTGTGCGCGACTCCATCCGCAACCAGGCGCCTGGCGCAGGTTCGGGCGGCAGCGCAGATCACGCACCGGCCGGAACCGCCCAGGGTGCCGACGCGACGGCTGCCGTTCCGGGTCCAGCACCGGCGGCGACGCCCCCGACCGCTACTTCACTGACTGCCGCCGCCACGCGGCCCGATTCCGTCGTGCGCAAGGGCGATCAACTTCGCGTGCAATTTGGCAACCGTGGCAGCGGCGCCGAGCAATCGCAAACCGTGAAGGTGAAGGAAGACGGCACCATTTCGCCACAGGGCAAGCCGGTGCAAGTCGCCGGGAAGACGCTGGATGAAGTCAAAAAGGCAATCGCGCAATCCGAACCGTCATCCATCGGCGGAGGCAGGGGCACGGCAGCGCCAAGCGACGTTAACGTCGAGCGCGTGGCGCCGGCATTCGGGTACGATAAGGATCGCGCCGCCGCCAGCGAGCCGGCGCTGGGCAGCGCGGAAAAGCAGGCGCGATCTTCGCGCGATTCGTTTGGCGCCGATCTCCAACGCCGTGCTTCGGTCAATGGCGCGGCCAATGCTCCGGCCACGCAACCAGCCCCCGATGCCGGATCGGTCGACGAAGCCGTCGACGTGGTGATTGTCATCCAGCAGCAACCCGGGGTGGTTGATACGATCGCTGCCCCAATCCCCGCCCCGGCGGACAAGCCGGCGGCGGCAATCACGTCGCCAGTTTCGCCTGCCCCTTCCAGCCGGCCATCGACGCCGGGGAAATAGACGTTGCTGAAACTGCAGTTGGCCGTTGGTTCCTACCGGCGATTCATGTGCCAGGGACGCTGGCGTGGGCCGGTTGGCCTGCCGCATTCGGGGCAGAATTCTGAAGTATTTCCGTTGAGGAGATAACCGCACTTCGCGCATTGATCGTCGCTGTATCGCAATCCTCGCCGCCAAAAACGGATAAGCTTGTAGCTGCCAAAGGCACATAGCGGAACGACGATTACGCTCTCAACCACGATGGCGGGATAGATGTGGACGGGCGAAAGTCGGCCCAAACCGGAGAGGACAAGGAATGCGCCGAAAAGGTGGCAGAAGCCGTAAAATCCGATCGACACGCCGACCATGAACGCCCCACGGCCTGCCGGGGTTGATTTCTTGCCTCGCGACATCATGCAATTCGACACAGCCTCCGCGCGTGGGCGGAGGCTGTGTCGTTAAAATCAACGCCGCACGCGGGCGTATTACTTCTTTTCCGCGCCACTGGACTTCTCATCCAGCGGCTCGATCCAGATATTCCTGAACTGCACCGCATGGTTGTGATATTGCAGACGGATTGGCCCGGGGGTGTCTTCTTCCTTGTTGCCGCCGCCGGTGCTGTGCGGGATTTCGGTGTTGTCCTGCACCAGTTCGCCGTTCCAATAGACGGTGATGTGGGCGTTTGCGACCTTCTTGCCGTCCTTGTATTTGGCGGCGTGGAACGTGATGTCGTAGGTCTGCCATTCACCCGGCGGCTTGGCCATGTTCTTGGACGGGGCCTTCACGCCATAGACCGCCGCGCAAGCGCCGTCGGCGTAGGTGTCGTTGTGATAACTGTCGAGCACCTGTAATTCATAGCGGCCTTGTTGATAGACGCCGCTGTTGCCCCGGTCCTGCCCTTTGAATTCCGGGCCGAGCTTGGGCTCGTTGAACTCCAGGTGCAGCTTGTAATCGGTGAACTTTTCCTTGCTGGTGGTGTCGGATTTTGTCGCGGTCATCGCACCATCCTTCACCGGCCATTCCGGCGTCCAATGCGAAGCGTCTTTGCCATCAAACAGCACGACGGCATTCGCCGGTTTTTCAGCGCCGGGCTTAAGAACATCGTCATCGGCCCTAGCGCTCAAGACTCCCAGGGCAATAATCGCGGCCAGCGTCAACACTCTCCGCGCACCAATGGTGAATGGGAACATTTCTTTCGTCTCCTTGTGAGTGATGGGATCGATCCGGGCAAAGCGTTTCCGCCCGGATGACGGTCGGTCGTCTCTATTACATTCCGCAATGGCGCGACGTTGATGGATGCGATATCGCGCGCATCCAGGTTAATCCTTCCGATTAACGCCCACCGTGCTTGCACGGTGGGAAACATCGGTCAGAGGATCGATCTCTCTCCGTGCAAACCGTTTCCCACCGTGCAAGCACGGCGGGCGTTAAGAAGCGGTTTCAGAACCACCATCGTGACATGGGCGTCTCGCCCATGCGTGGTGTGTACGGATCGAAAACCCCTGTAAATTGGGCGTTTCACAATCATAAATCGCAGGCACGGGCGGGACGCCAGCGGGACGCCCGTCTCACGATTGCGGTTCTGAAACCGCTTCTAATCTAAGCGAGCCTTTGCGCCGCTTCACTCCTTCCATTTCCCATCCGCGCCCACGAATTTTTCCTGCATCCGTTTGGCGTCGCCCAAGCGATCGCGAAACTGATCGGTTGGGATCAAAGGAGTGATGTGCCGGGAGAAATACCACGCATCGGGCAGATCATCCTCCGGGGGTTTTCCATGCACTTGGTAAAGGCGTGCCGACATTTGCGCGCCGGGGCAGAGCCATTGGTAAATTTCCCAATTCTGCTCGCCCGACCAGAGCCGATAGTGTGCCGGGACGGCAATCGGCCTGGTCTGAAAGCTTGCCACCGCCGCCAGGGGAATTGATCCCTCCTTGTCGGCCCGCACGACGATGTGGCTTAGCGTGTCGGCCGTTACCTTTGCCAAGCGGTCCACCAAAAACGAAGGGTTATCTTTTATTGTCTCAGCCGTCACGGAAATGCCAGCCCTGGCCAGGGCGGTTGACACATCGGCAAGCTGCAGCTTCAGCTTCTCAAGTACCCGGCGATCAACGATGACGTGCATCTGAGCCTCGGCATGCTCGGCATCGAAAGTCGTCTCCGAATATCCGCCGCTGTATGGCATGATCGCATCACACTGGTGCTCGCAAAATGTCAGTACATTTGGTCCCATTTTCGCGCGGAGGAATTGCATCAGCTTCACGTCCTCGAAGGAATCGCCGAAGCTGTCGAGGTAGAAGAGCGAGCAGCCGAGCTTTTGCATGTTCTCGAAACGTCGCCAGAGCATTTCACGATGGCCGGGGTCGTCGGGGTTGATGGAAATGATCTGGTCGGTCTTCCAGTCAAGCCGAACGGCCATGTCGCGCGGACGGGTGGCCACGCCGATCTTCAGGCCCGCATCCTTGAAGCGGCTGGCAATGGTGGGCCAATTCGCCAGCACCTGCGGCGGAAGGACATCGAAATCGGGCCGGTACATCCCGCCGCGCGGGTCATCGCCCCCCTGGCCCCAGACGATAATTCCCTGGCCATTGGCCTGCTTTAGAGGCGGAATGGACGTTTCGCAAAACAGCTTCGCCCCCTCGGCAGTGTCGATCCGGCGCGTGCTGCCATGAAAGCCGTAGGGATTGGTTGGCGATATTGCCTGCTGGCTTTCGTTGAGATAGTCGGTGGCGATGAAGCGGGCGTCGAGCTTGTATTGCACCGGGCCGAAGGTTTTCTGGAAATGCTCGCGATATTTTCCCAGCAGATTCTTCCAGTCGCGATTCGGGCTGACGCGCAATACGAAATCGAACGTCGCCGACCCGCGCGGCGGCACCGGGCTTACGACAAAATAGCGCAATAGCCGCTGCGGAAAATGTTCGCGCTTGTCGGCGTTCCAGTCGGCGTAATCCCACAGCGTCAGCGTGCGCATCAAGCCGGTATTCCACGGCGAAGTCCCGACGCCGAACGAGTCATCCGCCGCATACGTTCCGCCGATCGGCTGCCAATACCCCGGATGGCAAAGCTGAACGCCATGCGCCTGGAAATAGGTGATATGCTGCACCGGCATCAAGCCGGTGGGGGGCCGATCGAAGCGAAACGTCAAGCCGGAAAAGCCGGTGATGTTCATTGCCGCGGTCGGATGGCTATTTTCGATTTTCGCGGAAATGGTGACGTCTTCGCCGCTAAAGACGTAATCGAACGTGCAGACCAGATCGCCGCCGGAGTGGCGTACGCGGGCATGATGATCGTCGACGATCGCGATCGATTGATCGCCCTTGTCCGACTTGACGGCATTCGACCCGCCGTCCTTGAACCAGGTCTCGGCGTTGAATGCGCTCCATCCGCCGCTGGCGATTTCGCGATCGCCCATTTTAATGGAAGAAAGCCCTGCTGCCGTCACATGAAACGCAACGCCGGCGGAGGAGCGATAGACAAGCTCATCGGCCGCGCGCGAAGCCGGCGCCAGAGTCAGAAGAGATACAACGAGAAAGACGAAATAGCGAAGCACGATAGACTCCCTCGATTTGCGGCAAAAACAACGACACATAAATATCCGCAAAATTTCCAAAAGACACTCTGCGCATCCTTCGCCGTCAGTTATAATAGAACTTTGCTTTCCGGGTCGTTACCGGGTTGTTCCTGCAACCGGAGGTTTGACCATGACGCTGCTTCATCCCTTCCACGTCCATTCTCATCGGTTTCACTACTTTTTCCTGCGGTACATGTTGCCGTTGTTGTTGGCGCTGGTGCTCTTCTTCCTGCTGGCTTCTCCGGCGCGCGGGCAGGTGATGATCGATGCCAGCCAGTTGCACGGGCAGTTGCCCGGATGGGTGGACCCGGCATACGCCCGGCCGCCGGTTACCGAGCCGCCACAGGTCATTGTAATCGAGCCCCGGCCCCTCGAGCGCATCTGGATTCCGGCGGTTACGCAGCGCATCGTCGAAAAAGTGTGGGTGGCGGACCGATATGAAGACCGCCTGGTGTTGCATTGCGACGGCGGCCGCACCTACTGGGTACACGAGTTCGTGCTGGTGCAGCCGGCACATTGGGAAACGCGCTGCCGGGAAATCGTGATCGTGCCGGGCCATTGGGAAATCGCCGGGCCGGGAAGCGGGTTGTGATGAAACCATGAAATCGTGGGATTTGGTTGTATAGTAACAGCATGTTTGATGAACCGGAGGAAAGCCCAACGGAGCGTTCGCTCGACCCAGCCGAGCAGGCGCGGGAAAAAGCCGACGAGCTGCGCACCCATGCCGAGCTGGCGGCCGTTTTTGAAGGGCCAAAGAAGTTTGACGCGCAGATTATTCCGGGCTTGGACGCCCAGATCGCCCGCGATATTCAGCAGACCGTCGCCAGGCTGGAAAAATCACGCGAGGCCGGCACGCCGCTTCTGCCGCTGGCATCAGCCGCCGACGCGGCGGCGTTGCTCAATCTCCCTGCCGCCGGTGATCTTTCCACCAATGATTATCACCTCCATCGCCGGCCCGGCGAGGTGATGATGATCCGCTGGTTGGCGGGGGATGAAGTGGATGTTTTCTACGATCGCCTGCAGGCCCATTTTGACGCCGGCCTGGAAGGCATGCGCGAAGACGAGCGGCAGGCCAAGGAATGGAAAAAAGACCCGCAGACGCAAAAGTATCTTGAGGCGCTAGACGCCGTCGAAATAAAAATGGCCGACCGCTATCTCCGCGACACCATCAAGAAGCACAATGTTTTCGTGCTGTCGACGCAGTCGGCTGATGAGATCAATATCGCGTTTCTCTGCGACTACATCATGGGCATTCCCGCCGCCGAGCTGGTCGGCACGGCTTCCGCGCCGCTGGAGGGTGCGAGCGAAGCCGATCTGGCCTGGTTTTTCAAGCTCTTTTCGCTGCGGGGAATTATCGAAGGGGTGGAGCGAATGTGCTTCTTCACGTTCCTGCAAAAGTCGGACGACAGCGGGTGGTGAAGCCGCACTCGTCGCGTGCGAAGACGGCTCTCGGAAACAATCTCCCGCCGGGCGCGTTATGTCTGAGGGCTTATGGCTCGGCGATTCACCATGGACCATTCCGCGGATATTTTCGCCGAGCATTTACGCCTGACCGGCAATGCGCCGCGCACCGCTGCCTTCAGTCTGGTCGAATTGCTCGTGGTGATCGGCATTATCACCATTCTGATCGCAATTCTTCTGCCGGTCGTCTCGCTCACGCAGCAGCAGGGGCAGAGCACGCGCTGCCTGTCGAATCTGCATCAGATCGGGCTTTCCATTTCCAGTTACGCCAACGCGCATGATTTCTGCCTGGTGCCGGGCGATTATTTCGGGGTTGGCGATGGATATTCGCAAAAGGGGGGCGGCAGTTGGTGTGATATTCTGGCGGATGAGGGATATCTGAACGTGCCGATCGGGCATATCGCCTTCATTGGCGATAATCTTGCTAATTTCGGCGCGCTGTGGAACCAGGACAATATCCTTTTTTGCCCCACCTGCCAGGATGCCAACGTGCTGCTTTACTGGTATCCCACAACCCAAACCGACGGCACCGGCATGATGTGGTTTTCCCGCGCATCGGATACCACCCTCGAAGCCGTCCGCACCACCTACGCAATCAACACCGCCCCGGCCCAGGAAGCGCAGGGGCTGCGGCCGTTGCCGTTCAGTTTCCTTCCCGACTATCCGACAACCGACCATCCCGATTGGCGCATCAACAAGCTGTCGCAATTCACCGATGACACGACGCTTCCTTTGGTCTTCGACGGCGTCTGGATGTTCAACAACGACCCCGCCCGCATCAGCGCCCGCCATTACAATAAGACCGAAACCAATCTGCTTTTCGCCGATTTCCATTGCGAAACGCAACTGGCGGCGTCGCAGCCGAATGATAATTGGTATTTGAAATAGCCGGCGCCACGTCTGCGAAATTGAAGGAAAGTGACATGAAATTCCCAATCGTCGCGTGCATCGGCATGTGTCTCAGTTGCGCTACGATCTCATCGGCGGACGAGAAGGCATTGCCCGCGGTTCCAACGGGTGAGATTGAGCCACTTTCCAAGGGGCCGTTTTGTCATATCAAGACGCCCGGGCCGGGAATGACCTTTACCGCGGGAATTCCGCTTCGCGTGCTGGCCGATGGAAATGATCCGAGCGGATATCTTGGCAAGACGAAAAAGTCGGAAGCGCAAGCGATGCGATTTTTCGTCGATGGCGTCCTCAAAGCCACCGTCGAACCTGCGCCAAAGGAATACAACTATTTCGAGACAACCCTGATGGATCTGCCGGCCGGGCCGCACGTTTTGACCGCCCAAAGCGTGAACTACGGCGGCAGCATCAGCAAGAGTTGGCCCGTGCCGATCACCATCGAAGCGCCGGCGGCTCACGCAAAGAGGATCAATCTCACCGAAGACCTCGTGCTCAGCGGAACAATGAATCTCAACTGGGACGATGCCCTGGTCAAAGGCAACGGCTTTCGCGTGCGCGCCGATGCACACTGGACCGGCGGCATCGCGATTCACAACTGCCTGGTGATCGGGTTGGGAAGCTACGCCAGCCCGGGGATAGAAGCCGCCACCAGCGGGTCAATCGATATCCAGGGCAGCACGTTCGACGGCACCGGTGCGCTCTATTTACATTCGGATGGCAACAGCCCAATTACGATTCGCGACAACGAATTTCGCGCGTCGAATCTGATCCAGTTTGTCACCAACAACCCCGGTAAATCGCCGGTCATCCAGTTTTCCGGCAACAACACCGGCGTCAAGATCTTCCAGGCCAACCGCGTTGGATCGGGCATCGTGCGCTTCGAGCGCATGAGCGGCTGGCTGATCGGAGGAGACTCCGACAATGAAAGCAACATTCTGATCGGCCCGCGCTGCGTGCTGGCGATGGAAGGGTGCCGCGATTTCATCGTGCGGGGCAATTATATCCGCCACGATTACTTCGGCGGATGGAGCCAGGGCTTTGCGCTGTATTGCGAAAATTGCCAAAACATACTGGCCGAGCACAACGTCATCCGGCAAAGCTCCTGGCCGGTGCAGAGTTTTGCCGGCGAATTCCGCTACAACATGATCGTCGACAGCGGGCATAACTGGGTGCGCGTGCTCACCAGCGGCACGAAATTCCACCACAACCTGCTCATTCACACCGGAGGCTATGGTGGCGACGTAAACGCGGGCCTGTGGCTCTACGCCGGCCGCACCAATGTCTCCATTTACAACAACACCTTCGACGGCGGCGCTCCAGTTCCGCGCGATTTCACCAATCCGATCATCGAGATTTCCACCGGCTGCAGCCTGGCAAGCCTGCGCAACAATGTTTTCACCGGCGTCTCCAAGCCGCAGAACTCGGCGGCGCGTCCGATCATCGCCCGCGGCAACAAGGAAACCGACGCCGATCCGCGCATCGCCTACGCCGACTACAACTGCTTTTTCAATCCTCACGCCGATGGGGCGGCGATGTACGCCGACGGGATCGTGCAAGGCGGCTTGCCCGCGCACGATATCAAAGCCGATCCGCGATTCGCCGAGGGGGGCGTTCGGAATTATCCGATCAATGAAGCCGAGGTATGGAACCGGCGATACAAGGTGTCGCAAGTGCTGGCGTATTTTCGTGCGCGCTATACGCCTTCGCCGGGCAGTCCCCTGATCGGCAAGGGCGATCCGGCCGATGGCCCCAACTCATACATCGGCGCGATCGGCCCGGGCGCCGATGCGCCTGATGATAGGTTTGGGCGATTCGGTGAAGCGGCGGAGGTAACAAACCGCCCTTGAATCTGGTCCTACAACGTTATCGCGGTTGACGTCGGGGCGGGAAGGCGAGTTCGCGAAGGCGCGAAGCGGCGAGGGAGGACGTAAAGAATGCCCCGTAAATCCTCGCCGAGGAATGAGCCGCGCACGAAGGCTACTCCCGCAGTAAGCGGGTTTCGCGGATCCGCTTACTTCGGGAGTGCCCTTCGTGCGCGGCTCGTCCCGCCGGATCATTTCCTTCGCCGCTTCATTTGACCCCATCCCCGCGCCACTCTACAACCCACTCCTATATGAGCGGCTTGAGCTACGAGAAGAGTGGCGTCAACTATGACCGGCTGGACGCGTTCAAACGCGCCTGCCAGCGGGCGGCGGCAACCACCACGCCTGTGTTGCAGAATCATCATCTTGCCGAGCCGGCCGGGATACGCGGGGAAAGTGCATATTTGCTGGAATCGGCGGAGGAATATCTGGCCCATGTCGAGGAGGGCCTGGGCACAAAAAATCTGATCGCCGACGCCATGGAGAAGCTTGGCCATCGCGGGTTTTACCGCAATGTCGGCATTGACACCGTCGCCACCATGGTGAACGACCTGATTACCGTCGGCGCGCTGCCGATCTCGATCGCCATGCATGCGGCGGTGGGGGATGCCGAGTGGTTTGCCGACGAGCGGCGAAGCGCGGAGCTGGCCGATGGATTTGCCTGGGCGTGCATCCAGTCCAACGCCGTGTGGGGCGGCGGGGAAACGCCAACGCTTCGCGGCATCGTCAATCCAGAGACGATCGTCCTGGCCGGTTCGGCATTGGGCCGCATCCGGCCCAAGTCGCTGCGCATCGCGGGAAATGTGCAGGCGGGTGATGCGATTATTTTCCTGGCCTCCTCCGGCGTGCAGACCAACGGGCTGACGCTCTGCCGGACGCTCGGCGAACGCCTGCCGCAGGGATATCTCACGCCCGTTCCCGGCGATGGCCGGCCGTATGGGCAGGTACTGCTTGACCCATCGATCATCTATGTTCGTTATATCGCCGCTCTCCAGGCAGCCGGTTTGAATCCGCACTACGCCGTCCATGTCACGGGCCACGGCTGGCGGAAACTGATGCGGCTGAATGAGCCTTTCGTCTACCACATTTCCACGATTCGCGACCCGCACCCTATTTTTTCGTTCATCCAGGGACAGGGCCCGGTGGATCAGCGCGAGGCCTACGCCACGTTCAACATGGGCGTGGGCTTTGCTGTTTACGTCGCGCCCGAAAACGCGGGACGATGCCTGGAAATCGCCAAGGCCACCGGGTACACCGCCTGGCAAGCCGGGACGGTGCAGCGGCAGGGGGATCGCAAGGCGGTCGAAATTGTGCCGCTGGGGATCACGTTTGAGGGGGATACGTTGCAGGTCAGATCCTAGATATAAATAACCCACGCGATCATGCGCTACCAAAGCAAGAAACCGTCATCCTGAGGTACTCCGAAGGATCTAGCCGTTGCGGTAAAACAGCAAGATCCTTCGGAGTACCTGCTCTGAAAATGTAGGGCGGGCACTGCCCGCCAACACCGTGTTCGGCGGGCAGTGCCCGCCCTACGTGAATTTCATGCGTCGTGGGTGCGGCGCAGCCGCATGAGGACTCAGGATGACAGCGCGTAATCGCGTAGGGTCATTTAGAGTCCAAGTCGCTTCCGAACAGCGCGTAATCCATCATCCCTGTTTCTCCGTCGCCAGAGAGGTTTTTACCCATTTTTACCCATTTCCGGCGAAAATTGGGTAATTTATCAATTGCTTGCTTATTCGCGACACTATCTCATTGCCAGTAAATGTTTTGCATAACAACAAATCGTTACACACCGCAGCCCGGTTGTGTAACGGCGTCAATAGCGGTGTTATGCGTATCACTTTGGATCAGCCGACATCCGGCATTTGAATTCGCTGTTTTTAGCGGGAAGTCGGGGCCCGATTCTGTTAATCTCACTTATCGAAATCTGTTGTGGGTTTGACGATGGGAGATTCCCGTGATGTTACGGTCAAGTTGGGTTGTATGTGCTGCGTCCTTACTGGCGATTAATTTCATTGCCCGCGCCGATACTCTGGACCCGTACGACGCCCTGGCAAACTGGAACAACCTCCCGCTGGCCAAGACCGGCGTTACCGCCGGCTTGTTCAGCAGCGTGGATCTGAACTCCTCCGACCCAAATGCCACTTATAATGATTCGGGCAATTATGCGGGCTATAACAATACCGGATCGCAGATCGTCATCGATCCGAACACGGGCCTGTATGTCGTCGGCGCATTGAGCGGCCCAGGCGAAATCACCCGCTTCTGGATGCCCCACGCCAACGCCAACAGTGCCGGGACGGTGAAAATCTTTCTTGATGTGAATCTGGCCGATCCCAATGCAACCCTAAACAGCACCCCGGCGGTTAATTCCGATACGGCCTCGCTCCTGGTCAATTCCAGCCTGAGCGCTTCCACGCCATCCGGCTCGCCGCTGGTGCGCGATCTGCTCGGCGGGGCCGCCAGCTATCAGCCGATCGCGTTTCAGCAGTCGGCCCTCATTGAGACGAGCAACATCGGCTACTACCAGGTCGGCTATCATCTTTTTTCAGCCGGTACGACGATCCCCACCTACAACGCCTCGGCCGCGCCGTCTCCTTCGCTGGCGACGGTCAACAACATGCTGTTAAACGTCGGCAGCAATCCCGTGACGCCCACAACCACCGCACCTTCGTTGAATGGCTCGGTGAATGCCGGCGGCTCGGCCACCATCGCCTCCCTCACCGGCAGCGGCCAGATCGGCGCGCTGAAGCTGCAAGTCGCCCCCGGATTCACGCCGACCAACGCCCAACTGGACGGCCTTTATCTTCGCATCAGCTACAACGGCAATTCCGCGTATGCCGTCAATGTGCCGGTCTCGCAATTCTTCGGCGTGGGCCATGGCCGCTCGGCTTATCAATCATTGCCGATGGGCGTCAACAACGATGGCAGCTACTACTGCTATTTTCCCATGCCGTTTGCCAATGGCGCATCGGTGCAGCTTTTCAATTCCACCGGCAGTTCAATTCCCGTCGCCGCCAGCGTGCAATACACGCCCGGCACGGTTCCGGCCAATGCCAACTATTTCCATGCCGTCTACCAGTCGCAAACCACCGCCTCCGGCCAGGCCTCCTACAATCTGCTGCACATCAACGGCTCGGGCCACTACGTCGGCAACATGCTCTCCATCACCAACGGCGGCACCTTCCCAACCATGGAAGGCAACGACATCGTCACGGTGGATGGCAAATCCGTGATGGAAGGCACCGGCGTCGAAGACGCCTACAACGGCGGCTACTACTACAACTCCATCGCCGGCGTCGCCGTCACCGATCACGGCGACACGCCCAACCAATCCTCCGGCGCAACGCCCTACAGCGGCGTATTGGCGTTCAATCCCAATGATGCATCAGTGGAAAAAACCCAATACCGCTGGCTGATCGGCGACTACGTCCCCTTCACGCAAAGCCTCGACGTCAGCCTGCAAAACGCCGGCGGAACCAACGGCGTCGGCTACGATTCGACGGCGTTTTATTATTCCAGTGACGCGGTGCCGGAGCCTTCGGGGGTGATGGTGGTGCTTGGGATGGGAGCGATGTTTTTGCTGCGACGGCGCGCCGCCTGATTCTTCCCGCCGAAATTCGCCATGCCAAGTTATCGCGAACACATTCAGCCCGTTCGCGTTCGCATCGATCGGCACAATGCCTTATGATTCAGTCCAACAATGCAACAAAACGGCGGGCAATCCAGGGAAGCGCGGCTACAGGAATTCGTCGATTGGTGCGCAGCGCACATCACTGGCGATGAGAAGGGGCAGGCCCAGATCTTTCTCGATCACCTGTTCCGGGGCTTCGGCCAGAAGGGGACGCTGGACGTCGGGGGCACGCCGGAGATGCGCGTCCGCAAAGCCTCCGAAGACGGCGGCGGGACCAGCTTCGCCGATTACGTCTGGAAACCGGTCGTTCTCATCGAAATGAAGAAACGCGGCGCTGACCTCTCCAAACATTATCGTCAGGCCTTCGATTATTGGATTCGTCTCGTTCCCGACCGTCCGCAATACGTGATTCTCTGCAACTTCGACGAGTTCTGGGTCTACGACTTCAACAACCAGCTCGATTCTCCCAAGGACAAGGTCAATCTCACCGAATTGTCCACCCGCTGGGGTCCGCTGGCGTTTCTCTTTCCAACCAACGAGCCGCCAAAATTCGGCAACGACCGCGAGAAAGTCACCCGCGAAGCCGCCGACCGCCTCGCCCTCTGCTTCCGTAAGCTGATCACGCGCAAGGTCGATCGCAATCTCGCCCAGCGGTTCATTCTCCAGACGCTCGTCGCCCTCTTCGCCGAAGACATCGGCCTGCTCCCGCGCTACCTCCTCGCCACCCTCCTGGACGACTGCAAGGAGCCCGCCGACAGCTACGACCTGCTCGGCGGCCTGTTCGAAGCGATGAATACCGATCGCCTGCACACCGGCGGGAAGTACAAAGGCGTCCGCTATTTCAACGGCGGCATCTTCGCCGAGCCCGCCCGCATCGAACTGTACGAAGATGAGATCAACCAACTGAAAGGGGCATCGCAAAGCGACTGGTCAAAAGTCTCCCCGGAGATTTTCGGGGCGATCTTTCAGGAGTCAATGGACGCCGATGAGCGCCACGCCTTCGGCGCGCATTACACATCACCCGTGGATATCATGAAGATCGTCAAGCCGACGATTTCCGATCCGTGGAGCGAGGCGATCAAAGCCGCCCGGAGCGAGAAGCGGCTCAACGAACTGCTGGCGCGTCTGTCCCGGCTGCGCGTGCTCGACCCCGCGTGCGGCAGCGGCAACTTTCTCTACCTCGCCTACCGCGACATGAAGCGCATGGAGACGCGCATCCGCGAACGATTGGCGACCGATTTCCCCGGCTCGCAGCCCGTCCTCGACCACGTCAACGCCCGCCAGTTTTTCGGCCTCGATATCAACTCCTTCGCCATCGAGTTGGCCAAGGTCAGCATGATGATTGGCCGCAAACTCGCGATCGATGAATTGCACATCGCGGATGAACGGGATTTGCCGCTGGATAACCTTGACACGAATTTTCTGGCAACCGATGCACTGATGACGATGACGCGCGGCGGTACGGGCGCCGGAGCGATTCAAACGCCATGGCCTCCAGCCGATGTGATCATCGGCAATCCCCCATTCCTCGGGGCAAAGCTACTGAAGCCAGAGCGTGGGCCGGACTATGTCAACGCCCTCCGCAAGCTGTACAAGGTTGTGCCGGGGATGGCCGACTACTGCGTCTACTGGATTCGCCGCACCCACGACCATTTACCCGAATGCACCAAGGCCGACCCGCTTGTCGGCCGCGCCGGACTCGTCGGCACACAAAACATCCGCAACAATCAATCCCGCGTTGGCGGCCTCGATTATGTTGTCGCGACAGGCACGATCATTGAAGCCGTGGACAACCAGCCGTGGAGTGGAGAGGCGAACGTCCACGTCTCTATTGCGAACTGGATGAAGACTCACGACGCCACGCTAATCCCCGCGACACGCCGTTTGTGGTTCAAGGTGCCACCGGCAAGGGGAACCTCACGAAACGGCGGAGGAAACGCCGCCAAGCAATATGAACTCGATGTGCGGCGCGTGCAAAATATCGGGCCGTCGCTCTCCGACGCAACTGACATTACGCAGGCAAAAGTCTTGAGCTGTAATGAGGAACCGCATCGCTCGTTTAACGGGCAGATGCTCGGCCATGAGCGTTTTCTCCTCACAGCAGATCAACGCCTTGCGATCGTAAAACGGGATCCGCGATCCGCTGCAGTAATGTTTCCCTATCTCAATGGCCGCGAGTTCCTATCGGGGGACGGCCGTCCCGACCGATACGTGCTGGATTTTGGGCAGCGAAATCAGATGGAGGCCACGGCTTACCCAGGCGCGTTTCAGTGGGTAAGAGCCAATGTCTTGCCGGATCGCGAAAAAAAAGCGAGCGAAGGTGTCGATGCCGACGGCAAGATGCGGTCCCACCACAAAGGCTTTCTCGCTCGGTGGTGGCAATTGTCTTTCGGAAGGCAAGAACTCGTATCGTTGATCGCTGAGTTACCTCGTTACATTGTGTGCTCTCTAGTGACGAAACGCGCGATTTTTGAATTCGTCGATTCGTCAATCCGACCGAGCAATCTCCTGCAAGTTTTTACTTTCGCGGATGACTACACCTTTGGGGTGTTGCAATCACGCGTCCATTGGACGTGGTTTGTACAGCAATCATCGAAGCTCAAAAGCGACTACCGGTTTGGTGAGAACATCTGGCATACTTTCCCCTGGCCCCAATCCCCCACGTCGAAACAAATCAACGCGGTCGCTTCGGCCGCGGTTGCGGTTCGGCGGGTGCGGGCGGAGGCAGTCAAGCTGACGACGGGGGGATTGCGGGCGGTCTATCGCACATTGGAGTTACCGGGCAAACATCCGCTGAAGGATGCCCACACCGCGCTCGATGCGGCGGTGCTGGCGGCTTATGGATTTGACGCCAGGAAGGATTTGCTCGCCCAGCTTCTGCAACTGAACCTGACTGTCGCGGCGATGGAGAAGCAGGGAAAACCCGTCACCGCTCCCGGCGTTCCGCCAGGCTATGGTGATCCGGCGAAGCTGATTACCGATGATTGCATCAAGCCGTGAATCGCTTGCGATGTTCCCGCGCTGGCAAGGGCCGTGCCGTCGAGCTCTCATCCGTTGGCGGCAACAGCGTATTTCTCGCTTACGATCCACGAAGGCATCCAGCCAACCTTTTCGCCGACGGCAAGCGTTCAACCATCCAGCCCCAATTCGCCGACCGTCTGGCCTGCCACCAATGTGGCGGCTACGCCTTTAGGGTCGCAGTAGGTTTCGAGGTGCCTTCTGATTCGTCGTCGCCGAACGACACCACTTGGTTCGCCATGGCCACGGTCTGTGCCGGATGTGGAGCGGCTGGTATTGCCTTCGAAGATGAAACCGCGTGAGCGCGGCGGGTCGTGGTGACCAGGAACGCGACCGCCGCGCGCGTCTTGATCGCAATTGAACATTGATCCGCTACTTCAATGGAATCGCCGGAAGTCTCTTCAGAGTTTTATTTGCCGCGTCGACGAGGATTCCGACTGACTCCAGCGCCGTTACGCCGAGCAGGGGCTCGGCATCGTCGTCGGCGAAAATGACGCGGCCGGAGGTGATCTCGCCCATGAACTCGATCTGGGCCAGGCCGAAATGAAACTCCTTGATTTGCCCGTCGGCCAGTTCATATGCTGTCTTTCCCACCGGCTTGATCCCAGCCTTTCGCAATTCCCGCGCCGGGGCCATGCTGTCGGTTGCGCCGGTATCGACCAAAAACGACGCCGAATACGACCGGCGCGAGCCGGCTGGGGCGGTTAATTTGACGGTGACGTAGGGTAGTCCCATGTGGCAGATCATAGCGACTGACGTCAGGACTGCGCGGCTGGTGGCGAGCAACTTAAAGTCCTTCGTTCTGCGCGGGAATGGTCTTTCCCTCCCGTGAGAGTATGATTGCGAATTCGCAGGGATACTCATGCAAAAACCCGTCGCAATCATCACCGGCGCAGGCCGCGGGATCGGGCGGGCGGCGGCGGGGGAGTTGGCGCGCCGCCATTATCAATTGGTGTTGCTGGCGCGCAGCGTGGACGAGTTGGAGGAGACAAAAAAGTTGTGCGGCGGGGGTCTGGTTTTGCCGGTGGATGTGACCGACGCCGCCGCGGTTGATCGGGTGATACAAACGGCTTTTGCGGAATTCGGGGCGATTGATGCCATCGTCCATTGCGCGGGGATTGCGCCGGTGAAAAGCATAGCCGACATGAGCGTGGCGGAATGGCACGCGGTCATCGATACCAATCTGTCGGCGGCGTTTTATCTCTGCAAGTCGGCGTGGCCGATCTTCGCGAAGCAGGGGAGCGGCGTGGTGGTGAATGTTTCCTCGGTCTCGGCCCGCGATCCGTTTGCCGGGTTTTCCGCTTATGGCGCATCCAAGGCGGGCCTGAATCTTTTTGGACTTTCCGCCGCCCGCGAGGGGAGCAAAATTGGCGTTCGCGTTCACACCATTGCTCCGGGAGCCGTTGAGACGGGAATGTTCCGCAAGATCCTCACTCCCGAGCAATATCCGGCGGAAAAGACCCTCAGGCCGGCCGATGTGGCCCAAACCATCGCGCAATGTGTTACAGGGGAGTTACGATTTACCAGCGGCGAAGTGATTTACCTTCAAAGGGACATCGGCGATAATTGATTCACCAGCTTCTCCTTCATAGCCGAGGGCGGAAGCCCACGGATGCGTGGATCGTCGAACGACGCAATTAAGCAAAACGAGCTGGTAAGGATCATCGCTTGCTGTGGAGAACCTTGTTCCCGCGCAAGCGTCAAAGTGAAGGGGATCGTTTGCCGCACGGTTTATTTCGAGCCTCGCACGGGAATTCATCCGCGAAGACGCCTGTTCTTCGCCAACGGGAGAAGTTCATGTTCCAGCAGCGTTGGATACTGGCCTTGACGATCGCCGCCGCTGTCGCGTTGGCGGCAAATCCCGCCTACTCGCAGCGATTCATCCGCAATGTCCGCGGCGTGCCCGGGCCGGACGGGTCGGTTGGTCTGCCGTACATGTTCAACGACAACGCCGGCAATATCTGGCGCGTCTACAACAACGGCTGGATGCAGCAGCAGGGGAATCAGCCGCTCTACAGCCAGGGGGCGATGCTGACCGTCAACGGCGCTCAGCCGAGCCAGCCCAACAACCAGGGCCGGGTCGACGAGAAGACCGGCGAATTTATCCTCGAAAATATGCCGGTGAATAACCTGACCGTCACCCGGCGGATTCTTTTCGACAAGGACCAGCAACTCATCCGCTACATCGATATTTTTCACAACGGGCAGAATCAAGAGCAAACCGCCAACGTCTCCATCCAGACGAATTTGAATTTCGGCGTGAATACCGCGGCGTTTGTGCCCGATCCAAAGAAGAAGGACCAGAATCTCGCCTGGGTGGCACAAACCGGGGCCGGGCCTTCGGTCCTGGAGATGTATGCCGGGAAGAACGCCAAGGTCGCCCCGACGTTGGCCTGGCCGCAGGGGAACAACAGCGTCACCGCGACCATCAACCTGGCCATCCCGGCGGGAAAAGATGTGGCGATCATGCACCTGCATAAGATCGTGGCCACGCAGGACGCCGGGGTGCAATATGTCACCACCCTCAAAGAAACCACCCTGATGAAAACCATCGCGCCGGCCTTGCGGCGAATCATCGTCAACTTCCCCAATTCCCAGGGATGGATCGGCGATGTTGAACTGCTTCGCGGCGATCTGCTGGACGTGGTCGAGCTTCGCACCGGCGATCAATTCCGCGGCACCCTGACAGAAACCGCCTTCGCCCTGCAAACCTTTTACGGGCCGGTGACTTTGCCGGTCAATCAGGTCGTCGGCATTGTGAACGTCGGGCAATTCCGCCCGCGCCAGTTGATCGTCACCAGCGATGGCCAGATCTTCGGCGGGCGATTGAAGAAGGAGACGCTGGACCTGCAACTTTCCAGCGGGCAGCTGACGCAGATTCCGCTGTCGCAGGTAAGCCGGGTTGGCTACCGCAAGCGGGCCGGCGAGGCGGACGAATGGGTTTTCACCAAACCGATGGTGCTCATGCGCACTGGCGAGCGGATGCTCATCAAGCCGCTGGCGACGAATCTGGAAGTTGCCACGCGATATGGGAAATTGTCGCTGAAGCCGGAAACGGTGGCGTCGGTTTCGTTTCAGAATGAAGACAACGGGGTTCACGAAATCACCCTCAACGATGGGAGTAAATTCTCCGGCCTGCTGGTGGCGGACGACTTCAACGTCATCCTCGAAACCGGCAGCCAGGCGGTGAAATTCCCCGCCAGCTCGGTGCTGAAGCTTCAGCTTTCGCCTGCCGTTCCTGATGTGGACGATTTGGCGCCCACCATTCATTTGCTGAATGACGATATGCTGGTCGGCACGCTCACCGGGAAGCTGAGCATGGAAACCGCCTTCGATACGATCGCCGTCAATGCCACCGAAATTCGCTCGCTCACCCGCGCCAAGGAGAGCGTGCAGGATGTGCAGGTCGTGCTGTGGGATGGCACCTCCGTCAGCGGCCAGTTGCAGGACCCAGAGCTGAATTGCGAGCTAAAGAGCGGCGTGACGATGAAGGTGCCGGTGGCGCTGCTGGAAGATTACAATCAGCCGCAGCCGCGGCCTTCGCCGTCGATGGTGGAAAAGATCAAGGCGATCATCGTCGACTTAAACGCCGACGACTGGAAGCAGCGCGACCGAGCAACGGCGGCGTTGATCAGCCTGGGTCCTGTTGCCTCGTCGGCGCTGAAGGAACTCCGCGCCAAGCAGCCGCCCGAAGCGCAGAAGGCGATCGATATTGTGCTGCAAAAGCTGGAAGAGCAGCGGAAGAAGGAAAAAGCATCAACCGGCGGCGGCACAGCGCCTGGGGCGACAGGCCCGGTGCCTCAAGCGGTCAACCAGGCGGCGGCAGTCGGATTTTGACTCTTCCCCGCCGCATCACACAACTGCTCCGGAAAGCTCTGGAAATGTTCGTTCGGACGGGTCGATTTCCGTAGGGTGGGCGTAGTCGCGCGTAGTCGCCCACCACGTTTCCCGTCGCGCAGTGCGGAAATGGTTTGCGAGTACCGCCCTACGAAATCCGCAGCCGTGCGAGCCGATGGTGAAATGGCAGGCGGGCAAAACTCGCGCGGGCGGGATAGGATGCCGGGGAATCGAACGCCGGACATCGCGCAATTTACGAAGTGAGGTTTTTGTGCAACTGAGTCATCGCACCGTGCTGTGTGGCCGCGCGCTGCGGAGCTTCATCGGCGCGGGAATGCTCCTGGCAACGGCATTGGCCGTCATTCCCGCCCGAATCCTGAACGCTGCCGAACCTGCGTCAACCGAAAACACCCGCCAGGTTCCCGTCCCCTATTCCTTCCACGACAGTTTCGGGATGCGGTGGAATGTGCAGGCTGATGGCTGCATCGGCCCGGACGCGACCGACGTTTTCGATGCCGGGGGCCGGCTGTTCGTCGGACAAAACGAGCAATATGCCCCCAATGCCCAGACCGTCAGCTATGATGAGGCGCGCAACGAATTGATTTTCCCCGCCGTGCCGCTGGCGGGCCTGAACGTGAGCCGGCGGATTTCCGTGGACGCAAAACTGGGGTTCTGCCGCTGGGTGGAGATCCTGGAAAACACCAGCGGCGCGCCGATCAAAACCCAGGTGCATGTGAACTTTGCCTTGGGGAGGGCAGTGCAGACGACCCAGGGCGTTCCCGAGGACAATTCGCAGAAGACTCTGGGCATGGCCATCTTCGACGGCAACCATGGGCTGGCAATGCTGGGCGGCGGGCGCGGGGGTGCAGTTGCGCCCAACATCGTGCCACAACAGGGAAATGACCAGGTCGATCTGACGTGGGATGTCGAGGTGCCCGCGCATAAGACCGCGGCCATCGTTCATCTTCAAGCCGTGCGGCCAAATGCCAACGACGCCCAGACATTCCTGGAAAAGATCACCGATCGCCAGGCCCTTCACGATCTGCCCAATGCCGTGGCGAAGGCGGTGGTGAACTTCATCAGCCACGCCAGCGCCTTCGGCGACCTGGAACTCCTGCGCGGCGATTTGCAGGATATCATCGAGCTTCGCGGCGGCGACCAGTACAAGGGAACCATCCAGGAAAAAACACTTTCCCTGCAAACCTCCTACGGCCTGGTCACGCTGCCGGTCGAAAAAGTTCTGTCGATGGCATCCATCGGCGAATTTCATCCGACGCAGCTTCTGATCACTCGCGACGGCGAGGCGTTCGGCGGCGCTTTGCAATCGCCGGTCATCCACATCCAGCTCTCCAGCGGGCAGGTCACATCGATTCCCGTGGCCTCGATCCGGCGATTTGGATTTCGCAAGCAGGTCAACGAGCCGGAGGAATTTAAATACGAGCATCCCATGCTGTTGCTGAGAAACGGCGACCGGATCGCCGTTGAAATGCCGACGGCGGCCATTGCCGTTGCCACGCGGTATGGCAATTTGCAGCTTCAACCGCAATCGATCGGCGCGCTGGTGTTCCAGGCGGAGGATCAGCCGGTGCATCAGGTGTTGTTGACCGATGGATCGCGGATTGCCGCCCTGGTGGGGACAGACGCATTGGAACTTCGCCCGCTTTCCACTGGCGCCAGCGCTGCCGTCAGCTTTCCCATTGCCGGGGTGAGCCGGCTTCAGTTGACGCAGAAAATCGACGAGCCGGGCGAGTTGACTCCCGTGTTGCTTCTTTCCACCGGCGATCGGCTGGCGGGCGTTTTGGGCGGGAAACTGATGCTGGAGACGGCATTTGATACCATCGCCGTCGATGGCGCTGAAGTTCGCGCCTTGCATCATGCCGGCACCGCGCCAACCGAAGTGCAGATCACCCTCTGGGATGATACGACGCTCAGCGGCCGGCTGAAGGGGGATGTGATCGACATGGCGCTCAAGAGCGGCCCGCTGCTGCACGTTCCGGCGGCGCTGATCGACGAATATTCCCAGCCGCTGCCGCTTCCTCCGCCTTCGGTGCTGGAAAAACTCCGCGGGTTGGTTTCCGATCTGGCCAGCGACGACTGGAAGCGTGCCGACCGGGCCAGTTCCGAACTCGCCACGTTGGGCCCGCGCATCACCGGCGGTCTTCGCGCCCTCCGCCCCCAGCAAGCCAAACCCGTACAGGAACGCATCGACGCGATCCTCGCGAAATTCGAGCATAAATCCGATGCGCCGACGACCGCTCCCGCGCCGCCAACGCCGCCGGGGTTCTGAATGGACCGGATGGTTATCGCGTCAATTTGAGGCGCCGGAGGGCCGCGGCGCGGGACCACAACGCGGTTTGACCGCAAAGGCGCAAAGAACGCAAAGAGTCGGCTATAGTTCGGATCCCGTGATCGAAACTGGTCTCTTTCCGCTTTTCTTTGCGTCCGCTTTGCGACCTTTGTGCCTATGCGGTTTGAAAATTCGCCGCGCCGCGCGAGGATTTCGGGCGACAGTTTTGTAGGGTGGGCGTACTCGCCCACCAGCGGCCCGACTTGAGGGAAGAACACGGTGGGCGAGTACGCCCACCCTACGGAGACAATCGGACATTTTCACGCGACGTGTGGATCAGTAACCCGGGGATGCGACTTTATATCGCACCCGCGGTTGATCTTTTCTTCCCATCTTAAAAAAATTTCCTACCTGAAACCGTTTGCAGACGATATGATGAGTGCGTTGTTGTGGGACGTTGTCTCGTCGGAGGTTCAACGATGGGTTTTCAGGTGAAAAAAGTGCGAATTGCCCCTGTTTTGGCGGGAGTCATCTGCACGGGGTTGTCATATCAGTCTACTTTTGCCCAAGCTGCCGCCCCGGACACCCGTCCGACCAGCGCACCTGCCTCGGGCAATTGGTGGGATAGCCCCGATCCAGCACCTCCCGGCGCAATGCCTGATGCCCGCAACGTCAACCCCAATATGGGCCGGCGCGATGCAAGTCCTTACCGCGACAGCATTACTGATTACCCCACCGGTCAGATGAATGACTGGGTTTATGCCAACGCCATGGCGGCCCGTGCCCGCGCCATGCGCGAGCGCGCCCAGACGGAGTTGAATCAGACCATCCATCGCGTGCAGCAGCGCTTTGAGCATTCCGACGACTTCATGAAGGCGACCGTCGCCGAGCGGCAGGCGTATACGGCTTATGTTAATGCCCGCCAGCAGGTGCTGGTGCAGCTTGGCAATGATCCGAAATATCACGCCATCATGCAGCTTCACGACGAGCTGGGCGAAAAGATCGTTTCCCGTCGCTACGCCAAGGCGGATGCCGACAGCATTGATAACTGGCTTGCCCAGCGCGGTTTCGATCGCACCAAGTTGTCCGGCCCACAGATGATCACCCTCAAGGCGATGTTCGAATCGGAGCAGCAAAAGGCCGCCGCATCAGATGATGCCCCCAAGGATGACATCCTCGCGCTTGCCACATTAAAACTGCAATACGCCTCCGACGCCCGCGCCATCGAGGTGACGGCCATGAACGCCGACGACAACCTCAAAGCCGCCCGCGAAAAGATGATCGATTCGAGCAAGCGGGTCACTGACCTCAAGGCCCAGTTTGAATACGCCCTGCACGACAATCCCGAGGTCCTGATCGCCCGCCGCAATCTGGAAGACGCCCGCATCTCGGTGATCGAATCCGACGCCCTGGCGTGCAGCGCCTCGCTCGCCAGCAACTACGCGTTGAACTATTCCTACTACCTGCATCGCAACGACAATGGCGGCGTAAACGGTCCCTACGGCGGCGGCAATGGAACCTACGCCGGTTATTCAACGCCCTATTGGGGGCGGTAATTTAACGCCTTCAAATTGAGATTGACCCCAAAGCAAGTGGGGCGGCGCGTGTGCCGACGCCTCGCCGAGTTCAAACTATCCCGTATCACGGCCGTCTCGGCCCTGGCGCTTCGACGGCTCAAACCTTTGTCGTGACACGGCCGTCTCGGCCGTGCCTTCATCGATATCGAGGAAAATCACCCCGGCCACGCAAGCCTGCACTGACCTCCGCCAAATTGATCGCGCCCGACAAGGCCACATCACCCGATAGCAGTCGCTCCTCGGCTTTCGCCATATCACTATCCGCCACCATCGCCAACTATCTGGCGGTTCCGCTGATGGCGTTGCTCACGCTCGCCGCCGAGTCGGGCAAGCGCGTGATCTTCGGCGCTGAGTCGTATGCGCCGCCACCGGTGAACGAGCGCGCCATTTACATCCCCATCGAGCCATTCACGATCGACGACTACGCATTTCTTTGCCGGGCATTCCTCGGCGAAGACGGCGCATCGGGAATCAATTATCCGCTGGTTTACCGCTTCGCGCCGAAGCTGACCTGCCATCAGATCGAGGCGGCATGCGCGTGGCTCAAAGGCTCGGCCATCACCACCGAAACCTTCATCGATTACCTGCGAAGCCGTCGCATGGCCAGCAACGTCGACCTCGGCGAGGTGCAGCAGGTCAGCCTGTCTGATTTGAAAGGCATCGACGACCTGATCGAATCGCTGGAGGCGAACATCATCGTGCCGCTGGAGAATGAATCGCTTTCCATCGAATTGAACATCCGGCCCAAGCGCGGGGTGCTGCTCGTCGGGCCGCCGGGAACCGGAAAAACAACCGTGGGCCGGGCCCTGGCGCATCGGCTCAAGGGGAAATTCTACCTCATCGACGGCACCTTCATCTCCGGCACGGCCGTGTTCTATCGGCGGATTCACGAGGTCTTCGAAGCCGCCAAGCAAAACGCGCCAGCGGTCATTTTCATCGACGACAGCGACGTCATTTTCGAAAACGGCCAGGAGGCCGGACTCTATCGTTACCTCCTCACCATGCTCGACGGTCTGGAAAGCGAAAGCGCCGGCCGCGTTTGTGTAATGATGACGGCGATGAACGTCGGCTCGCTGCCGCCGGCTTTGGTGCGATCCGGCCGCATCGAATTATGGCTGGAAACGCGCTTGCCCGATGCGCTGGGCCGACTGGCGATTTTGCGGGACGGCAAAGCCGCCCTGCCCGCGGCCATTGGGGAAGTGGACGTCGAGTCGCTGGTGACAACCACCGAAGGAATGACCGGCGCGGACCTCAAGCGCCTGCTGGAAGACGGCAAGCTTCTGTTTGCGCACGACCGCGCCCGGGGAAAGGCAATGCGCCCGCCGACGGAATATTTCATCGAAGCGGCGCGCGTGGTGCGCGAGAACAAAGAGCGCTACGCCGACGCCGAGGCCCAGGCGCGTTCGCGCCGCCCGATGCGCCCGCCCTGGTTTGACGTGCAGAGCATGATGTCATTTGCCGACGTGCATATGCACGAGGGCCCGGTGTAGGCACATGAGTTGACTATCCGTTTCCTCAACCGCATGATTCTGAAAGAAACCGATTCTTTCAATTCATTGGCGGCTCAGCCGCAGGGAACGAGCCAATGCGAACTTCACTTCGGCCTTTATGCCCAACTGCACTATTCGTGATGATCGCCGGATGCGCGATGCTTGGCGGCTGCCACGCTTCGCAACCGGTGACCACGCCGCTGCATGACGCCGTGCGCACTGACGATGCCGATAAACTGAAGGCCGCGATCGCGCCGGATAAATCAAATATCAACGTGCAGGGCGACCACAAGAAAACGCCGTTGATATACGCCGGCGAAGTGGGGGCGGCCAAGTCGGCGCAGGTGCTGCTCGACGACGGCGCTGACATCGAAGCCAAAGATGTGGATGGATACACCGCCCTTCACTGGGCGGCTTATAAAGACCAGGCCGATGTCGCCGCCATCCTGCTCGATCATCACGCCAACATCGAAGCGCGCGAGCTGACGCAGTCAACGCCGCTGGCGCTGGCCGCGTACGAAGGCAGCACGCGCACGGCGAAGTTGCTGCTGGATCACGGCGCGCAGGTGAACGTCGTCGATAATGACAAGGATTCGCCGCTGGAATACGCCGTCCGGAAAAATCGTCCTGAGATTTTCAAAATGCTGATCGACAAGGGCGCGGAAGTGAACAACATCGACAACGACGGCTGGACGCCGCTGCTTTACGCCGTGCGCTACAACTATCTCGACATGGCCAAGACCCTGATCGACCACGGCGCGGATATCAATCACAAGGGCAACGACGGAACCAGGCCGCTTGCCGACGCCCGCGCGCAGGGATTTCTGGAAATGGCGAAATACCTGGAGAGCAAGGGCGCGAAATAGAACCGGCGATCGGAAGACATCTGATAACCCTATCGTGGCTGCACGGTGGGTTTCGATGGTCTGAATCTACACAAACCATCGAATACGCGCCGCGGGATTTTAAAAACTCCGACTCGACGTGGGTCGCGCCTCTTCAAGACACACAGCGCGTTCCAACGAGAGGCCCAATATTCGTGCAGTTGACTTGGCACGCCCCCCGGACTTTACGTTATGATTCCCAGCCATGGCGCGCACACGACTGCTTCTTCTGCCCGTTCTCTCCCTCATCTTTCTTCTGGGAGCCGATTCCGCCACCAAACCTTCCACGACCGACGAAATGGCCGGCGACTGGGCGAAGATGCGCGGCATCACCCCGCGATGCTACGCCTGCGCCCGGGCCACCGGGCCGATCGTCATCGACGGCAAAGGCGATGACCCCGCATGGGCCGCCGCGCCGTGGACGGAGGATTTTGTCGATATCCAGGGCTCGACCCGGCCCGCGCCGCGGTTTCGCACGCGGGCGAAATTGCTGTGGGATCATGAAAATCTCTACATCTATGCCGAGCTGCAGGAGCCGCACGTCTGGGCAACGCTCACGAAGAAAAATGCAATCATGTTCATCGATAATGATTTCGAGCTTTTCATCAATCCCAACGGCGACAATCACAACTACTACGAATATGAAATGAACGCCCTGAATTCCATCTGGGAACTCACGCTCGACAAGCCCTATCGCGACGGCGGCCCCCCCCATCTTGGCGACAACATCCAAGGCCTGCGCTCGGCGGTTCACATCGACGGCACATTGAACAATCCCGCCGACACCGATCGCGGCTGGTCGGTGGAAATCGCGATCCCCTGGAAAGGCCTGGCGCGTTATGCCAACGCCGTGCATTGCCCGCCGCTGCCCGGCGAGCAGTGGCGGATGAATTTTTCGCGCGTGGAATGGCTCATCGACATCATCGACGGCAAATACCGGAAAATCCCCAAGGAAATGCGCGACGAGGACAACTGGATCTGGTCGCCGCAAGGCGTGATCGACATGCATCGGCCCGAGCGGTGGGGTTTTGTGCAGTTCTGCGAAAAAGCCGAGGGAACCACGGTAAAGCCGGCGCCCTCCCTCGCCGCGCGCGATGCGCTGATGGAAGTCTATTACGCCCAGCGCGGCTATCATGCGAAGAACGGCCGATATGCCACGTCGCCGGCCGATCTCGGCGTGAAGAAAAACGACAGTGCGCCAGCCGTAACAATCGAATTGACGCCGGCCGGATACGTCGCGACGACGACGTATCATGACGCCGAAGGTAAAGAGCGTGCGATCCACTTGAGGCAGGATTCGAAGATATTTGAAGAATAATCAAAATAAGGGGACACATAGTGTACCGAATACTTCTCAAGCTTTTCCTTCACGGCTGGATTCGCCTGCCGGGCAAGGTGCGCTGGCCACTGATCATGCTCCCGCTGGTGATTGGCGCGATCGTCTACTTTTTCGTCTGGGACTGGATCGCACTGGCGATTGGTGGATGCGTGAGTTTCATCCTGCTGGTATTGCCCGGCGGGCCGTCAGAGTCGGAGAAGAAGGGCTATCATTTCTAAACGACCCGTGATTTCACCGAAAATCGTTTATAGTCGGCACTACAACATCGGCCTGTTCGGCCTGGAACGGCTTCACCCTTTCGACAGCCGAAAATATGGCCGGGCGTGGGCAGTATTACGAAAAAAGTTCGGACGGCGGCTGGATGACTACTGGTTAAAACCGCCGCGACCCATACGCCGCGACGAATTGCTTCACGTTCACACTGAGGTATATCTTCGCAAGCTGCGCGATCGAAAGTTTCTCGCGGCGGCGCTTGAAGTTCGCCAACTGAAGTTCCTGCATCCCTGGCTCACGGATCGTCTGGTATTGCGCCCCATGCGCTGGGCGACAATGGGGACAATTATCGCCGCCGAGGCGGCACTGGAGCATGGCCTGGCAGTGAACCTTTCCGGCGGCTATCACCACGCCAGCCCTGACAACGGACATGGCTTCAGCATCTATGCCGATGTTGGGCTGGCCGTCGATCATCTCCGAAGAAACGGCCGGCTTTCGGAAGCCGACAAAATCGTCTACGTCGACCTTGACGCCCACCAGGGCAACGGGGTGTGCCGAACATTTGTGAACGACAGCCGGGTATTCATCTACGACCAATACAATGTCTTCAACTTTCCCTTCGACCAGCGCGCCCAGCGGCGGATCGACTGCGACGTGCAACTGCCGTTTGGATGCCATGAGGCCGACTATCTCGATGCGCTGCGAAAAAAGCTGCCGCCGTTTCTGGATGCGGTGACGCGCGGCGGCGAAGTGAAGCTCGCCATCTACAACGCCGGCACGGATATTTACGCGGGAGACAAGCTCGGCGGAATGAACGTATCGGCCGCGGGAATTCTCAAGCGCGATCAGTTTGTTTTGGACGAGCTGGTGAGCCGAGGGATTCCAACCGCCGTTGTCCTGAGCGGCGGATATAGCCGGGAAAGCTACAAGATGGTGGCGGAGATGGTGGGGTTCGTGCTGACGAAGTGGGGATTGCCGCAAGGGCAGGTCGTTGAATGATCATCGTTCAATCATCAGGGACATTGACTGGTTAGTTCCCGCGCCTGGCTTAGATTTTCGGATCAACCGCGAGGTCTTTTCCCAAGAAGCGCGGATCTTTCTGGCAAAATGCTTTGTAGCGACGAAGGTAGTGTGCGCCGAACTGCTTTTTCAGGTGCGGCTCAAGGTCCAAAACCTGCCGGGTGGCGACGAGATAACAGAGTTGCATGAAGAAGCTATTTTGCTTCTCGGCGGCTTCCCCAAGGCGCTCAAAACCGTCGGCACGAAAAACCAGTAGAATCGCGTTGGCTTCGATGTCGGTGAACTCCTGCTGGAACTGTTCCCAATCGGGCAGATGATCGTCGCCGACGATGGCGATTGAATCGCCAACCCATCGGCCAGCCGTCTCCGGAAGCGCCGCGACCGTGCCTCCGGGCTCACCAGTGAGCATGAGATGAAACGCGCGCGAGGCCAGCGTATTTCCGATCGCCGCGCGCTTCATGCCACCGCCAAGCGAGTCGATACAGAATCGCTCGTAGCGGGTAAAGTTTGCGTAATAGTAATAGACGCCCATTTTATCCGAGGTAGATCTCGACCCTATTGCCTCTCTAATTTCACCGCCGTCCCGTACGCCAGCACTTCGGTCGACCCCTGCATGAATTCCGTCGCATCGTAGCGGAAGGCGATGATCGCATCCGCGCCCATCTCGACAGCGTGCTGGGTCATCAACTCAAAGGCATGCTGGCGGGCCTCTTCGCAGACGGCGACGTATTCGGGAATGTTTCCGCCGCCGATGGAGCGCAGGCCGCCGATGAATCCCCGGGCGATGCCGGTGGAGCGGACGATGATGCCGCGGACAATGCCAAGGTATTGGACGACCTGATGCCCGGCGACGTCGTTTCCCGAGGTGATGATCATGCCGGGGATTGTAACATGGAACGGCGCGCGAAAAAGCCTCCCCGCATATCTGTTGTGCGCGGAGTCTTGATGAAGGAGTAAGAGACTCGTCCACGAATTGACACGAATGAACACGAATAATTGCGGGGCAGATTCCTCACGGATAACAAGATTTCCTGAGACGAAGAGGCGGGATTAATTTCCAGTATCACGGGCGTCTCGCCCGTGTCTTTATTCAAAGTGGACAGGGGCGAGACGCCCGTAATATGGGAAGTCGCTCGCGTCGCTTTGGGCGCGTGTTTTGGTTGCGGCCATAGGCCGCACTGAGGAGTACCTCAGGATGATGATCGCCCGCTCGATCAACCTGAAAAATTGGCATTTTGTTTTCTCCTCTCTTCATTCGTGTTCATTCGTGTCCCTTCGTGGATCAAACTTTTTGCCTCATCCCGACGTTGACGCAGTTCCGCCGCGGTTCACGGACGCGCTCGGGTTCGAGCCACTGCGCATCGGCGCGAGAATCCGGGCCGGCGCGGTGCCGGCACTATCTCGCGAGATGTGCGTTTTTGCGCCGCTTGACCCGGCTTGGAGGGGGTTTGGTCGGACGATAGCCCGCCCGACCGCATCTTTTTTCGCGCCCGATGTTTGGCGCTTCACCGTTGTTGTTGATACGCTAACCGTCCTATGGCTCGTGTTGACCTCGAAAAAATTACCAAGATCTATCCCGGGAACGTGCTGGCAGTCGATGCAATCGATCTGCACATTGCCGACCAGGAATTCGTTGTTCTCGTCGGGCCATCGGGCTGCGGGAAGACCACCACGCTGCGCATGATCGCGGGGTTGGAGGAAATTACCGCCGGGGAATTGCGCATTGGCGACCGCGTGGTGAATTCCGTTCCGCCCAAGGATCGGGATATTGCCATGGTGTTTCAAAACTATGCGCTTTATCCGCATATGACCGTGCAGAAGAATATGTCGTTCGGCCTGCGGCTGCGGATGCTGCCGGGACCGATCTGGCAGCTCATGAATATGACCAAAGCGCGGGAAATCAGGCAGCAGATCAACAGCCGGGTGAATGATGCCGCCCGGACATTGGAAATCGAGCACCTGCTCCATCGCAAGCCGCGGGAACTTTCCGGCGGGCAACGCCAGCGCGTGGCGGTGGGAAGGGCGATTGTGCGCGAGCCGGCGGCGTTTTTGTTCGATGAGCCGCTGAGTAACCTCGACGCCAAATTGCGCGTGACAACCCGCGCGGAATTGAAACGGCTTCATCGCCGATTGAAGACCACGACGATTTACGTCACCCACGACCAGGAAGAGGCGATGACCCTCGGCGACCGGATCGTGGTCATGAAAGATGGCGTCATTCAGCAGGCCGATACGCCTTTAAAGACCTATAATGAGCCGGCCAATCGTTTCGTTGCGGGATTCATCGGCATGCCGCCGATGAATTTTTTTGACGGAATGATTCGCAAGGAGGGGGATGGAATGAGCTTTGTCGAGGGTGATCCGAAGGCATCCGGGTTGACGATGCCCGATAAAGGGTTTACGATTGACCTTCCGCCGATCTTGTACGATCGGCTGGATGGATGGGCAGGCAAACATGTGGTGCTGGGAATTCGTCCCGAGCATTTGCATGTGCGACCGACGGAAATGTCGGCCGCGATCAACGTGAGGTTAAACGTGATCGAGCCATTAGGAAATGACATGGACGTGTACGCAAGTACAACCCTGCACGACCAGTTGGTCGCGCGGCTGGAGGCCCAGAGCGGGCTCCAGGTGGATTCGCAAATGACGCTTTATGCGGATTTGCGGAAGATCCACGTTTTCGCGCCCGGCGATACCGGGTTGAACTTAAGCCAGTCGAGCGAGCCGGCCCATGCACATGCATAAGCCAAGCTCACATGCTCTGTTGGCCCCCCGCATCCGGAGGAAATCCGGATGAGGGGTTGACGTTTTACCGTCAAAGTTCGCCGCGTAAACGTGGGCTGCCAAAGTTGGCGGCCTTTTTTGTTTTGTATGGTCAGGTAGAAAAACTAAATAGTGGCCTCCAGGATGGAGGCGACAATTGAATAGAGAGTGAGGAATCATGAGCCAGGAACTGATCCGAATCGTCGACGGCATTGCCCGCGACAAAAACATCGAACGGGAGCAGATTTATACCGACATCGAACAGGCGGTCGCATCCGGCCTGCGCAAGCAATTTAACACCGAAGACGCCAGCGAATTTGTCGTCACTCTCGATCGCCAGACCGGCATGTTGTCGGCGACCCGCCAGGGAACGCCGCTTGATTTGAAAGTCGTCGGCCGCATCGGCGCGCAGACGGTCAAGCAGGTCATGATCCAGCTCATCCGCCAGGACGAGCGTGGCAGCATTTACGAGGAACATAAAGACCGCGTCGGAACCATCGTCACGGGGACCATCGCCCGTTTCGAGGGCGGCACCATGATCGTTAACCTCGGCCGGGCCGAGGGAATCATGCCCCGCAGCGAACAAATTCCCGGCGAGCAGCACACCGTCGGCGAACGGATCCAGGCGCTCATCATGGAAGTGCGCGATACGCTCAACGCCATCAAAATCATCCTCAGCCGAAGCCACCCGGAACTGATCCGGCGGCTGTTTGAGCGTGAAGTTCCGGAAGTTGGCGAGCGCACGATCGAAATCAAGGCTTTGGCGCGGGAGCCGGGCCATCGCACGAAGATCGCGGTCAGTTCCATCGATTCGAAAGTGGATGCCGTCGGCGCATGCGTTGGCGTGCGCGGGAGCAGAATTAAGAACATCGTCGATGAATTGGGCGGCGAGAAAATTGACATCGTTCGCTGGAACGAATCGAGTCAGATTCTGATCGCCAATGCCCTGAAGCCTGCCGAAGTGACGGAAGTTTCGCTCTGTTTCGAACTGGGACGGGCGACGGTGGTAGTAAATGATGATCAGTTGAGTCTGGCCATCGGCAAGCGCGGGCAAAACGTCCGCCTGGCCGCACGCTTGACCGGCTGGGACGTGGATATTCTGACGCCGCCCGAATTTCAGGCCGGCATTCAGCGGCTTGACCAGACGTTAAAGAAAATCAACGGAATCACCCAGGAACACGTGGACAAGATCATTGCCCTGGGCCTGATCGATGTTCGCGATATCGACGAAGTGGGCGAAGGCCCGCTTCAGGAAGAGCTGGGTCTGGACGAAGCGACGGCCAAGCAGGCAGTGGAGTTGTGCGGAGCGGAGGCGAAGATCGTGGCCGTCGAGCAGGAGGCCAAGAAAGCCGCCGAGGCCAAGGCCAAGGCAGCCGACCGGACGGCCATGGCCAATGCGTCGCGATCTGCATCCGCCGCCGCATCGGCCAGCCCGTTTGGCGCGCCGATGACCGAGCCGGCGATTGCGCCCGAGGCCGCAGCTGACGGCGAAACCTCGTCGATCATGCCGGGCGGGCTGGAAACAGCCGAGGGCGGAGCCCCCGAGGTCATCACGCACAACGCCAGAGCAGCCGTGGCCGAGGATGAGCTGGCGCCCGAGGAGCAGGCAATCACCGGCATGGAGCCGGCCGAGGCCCCGCGCAAGGAAGTGGAAGACGAGAACGATGAGACGGTGGCCCTGGCCGAAGGGCGGGCGGAGCCGCCTAAGTCGGTGTAGGTTGCAAACGTAGTGTATTTAAAGCGTTTCTCGGGTTGGTGGCGCGTTCGCGCGACCGTCATCCTGAGGTACTCCGAAAGATCTTGCCGGTACGTGAAGGCGAGGCAGATCCTTCGGAGTATCTGCTCTGAAAATGTAGGGCGGGCACTGCCCGCCAACACCGTGCTCGGCGGGCAGTGCCCGCCCTACGTGAATTTCATGCGTAGCGGGCGCGGCGCAGCGGCATGAGGACTCAGGATGACGATCGTCCGCTCGTTCAACCTGAGAAGCGCTCTGGAAGTCCCGTTGTCGGGACGAGGCCATTGAGAAAAAAGCAGGCGTCTTGCGCCGAAGCGCGAGCCGCTGACTGAAATTGGACGTACTAATTATCCCGCAAAACCAACCGGCCGGCGCCGATGGTTTTGTGGATTTTGCGAAGTCATTCGAGGAGACCGATTTTGGCTAAAGGTATTCGAGTCAACCAGCTTGCCAAGGAGCTTGGGGTCGAAAGCAAGGCAATTCTCGCCAAGTGCCGCGAAGAGGGCCTTGGCGAGAAAGTCCCCAACCACATGAGCGTCCTGAGCGTCGGACTGTCAGAGACAGTGCGCGAATGGTTCAGCGGCGGCGGGGGCGGTACGGCTGTGGAGGTTGCCCCTCCAGTCGAAGTCAAGCCCAAGCGCCCGAAGGTGAAGAAGAAGATCGAGGGCGAATTATCCGACGATCACGGCTCGCACGACATCCTTCCCGAAACCACTGCGCGCCATACAACCGCTGAAGAGCCTTCCATCGCACCAACGCCCGCAGTGGAAGATAATGGCGCAACGACGTTGACGCCAACCGAACCCCCGGCCGTCGCGCCCGAACTTCATGCCGAGCCAGTCGCGCCAGATGCGGCTCATCCCCCCACATCGGCCCCGGCTCATCCGGAGACGGCTTTTGCCCCCGCGCCGGCAACTCCAGTCGAAGACGCTCCAGCGGTATCCGACCATGCTCCGGGCAGCGCCGTGGCGCATCCGCCGACAACACTAAAGCCGGCGGCTCATGCACCGGCCGCACAGCCTGCCATTGCTTCGCCAGCCGCCGGTCATGCTCCCACAACCGCCGCGCACACCGGCCCGGTTCGTCCATCGGGACCCGGCATTCCCCGCACCGGGACTCATCCGCCCACCGCACGGCCGACGGTCAGTCTAAAGAGCGGCGGGGGACATGCGCCGGCAACCGTTGAGCGCAAAGCCGTCATCCCCGCGCCGCAACTCGACCGCGCCCAGATCGCCCCGGCCCAGATGAAGGGTCCCAACGTCGTCCGCGTCGAGAAGCCCGAATCGGTGCCCGTGCCCGGCGGGCGCGGTGGCCCGCGCGGCCCGCGGCAAAGCGATACGCCAACCTTCACCCAGGCGCGACCGGCAACCGGCCGCGGCGTGCGCGTGACCGACGAGGACGAAGAGGAGACAAAGAAAAAAGCCGCCGCCGCCAAGGCGGGCCGAACCAATTCCCAGCGCCGTCGCGGCGGGATCGACGGCCGTCGCGGCGAAGCCATGGAGAAGCTGCGCGAGTTCTCCGAAGCCGACCTCGCCGAGCGCAAGAGCCGCATCGCCGGCGCAACCACCCATCGTGCCGCCACTGATCGGCACATGGTCAAGGCGCAGCAGCGCGGCACGCATATCCTGGCCAAGACCGGCCTGCAAAAGGGCGAGCCGATCCACATTGAGGAACCCATCACCGTCAAGTCGCTCTCGGCCGCGCTTGGTGTCAAGGGGAGCGATATCCAACTTCGCTTGCTTAAGCAGGGAATCCAATCGACCCCCAACTACACCCTTGAGCGTGAAATTGCCGAGATGCTCGCGCTCGATTACGGCGCCGATCTTCAGATTGCCGTCGAGTCGACGATGGAGGAAGACCTCATCGCCGAATTTGCCAGTTACGAGCAGATTCCGGAAAACATGATCACCCGCCCGCCGGTGGTCACTATTCTCGGCCACGTCGATCATGGCAAAACCAGCCTGCTCGACAAGATCCGCAAGGCGAACGTCGCGGCTGGTGAAGCGGGCGGCATCACGCAGCACACCGCCGCCTGGATGGTGCAGATCGGCGAAGGCGCGGCCGCCAAGCGCGTCACCTTCATCGATACGCCGGGCCACCAGGCCTTTACCTCCATGCGTGCCCGCGGCGCAGACATGACGGACGTCGTCGTGCTGGTGGTGTCGGCGGCGGAAGGCGTTCAGCCGCAAACCATCGAATCCATCAACCACGCCAAGGCGGCCGGCAAGCCGATCGTCGTGGCCATGAACAAGATCGATCGCCCCGATGCCAACGAGCAGCAGGTGCTCGGCCAGCTTGCCGGACAGGGACTAAACCCGGTGGAATGGGGCGGCGACGTTGAAGTCATCCGCACCAGTGCCACCACCGGACAGGGCATTTCCGACCTGATCGAAATTCTTGATTACCAGTCACAATTGCTCGACCTGAAGACCGATCCCTCGCTGGCCGCCCGCGGCACCGTCATCGAAGCGCGGATGGATCCGGGCCTGGGCCCAATCGCCACCGTTCTGGTGCAGGACGGCTCGCTGCATAACAGCGACGTGATTCTGGCCGGGCCGGGCTATGGCCGGGTGCGAATGATGCTCAATGACCTGGGCAAGCCGATCGAAGAGGCAAACGCCTCCACGCCGGTTGTCGTCAGCGGGTTTACAGAGTTGCCTTCAGCGGGCGACCGGTTTTATCAAGTTGATGATCTGGATCGCGCCCGCGCGATTGCTGCCGACCGCGAGATGCGCACTCGGGCAACTCACCTGGGCAATCGCACGCAGGTGACGCGCGACAACCTCAACGCCGTCGTGAAAGCCGGCGAAGCCAAGACGATTCACCTGATCATCAAGGCCGACGTGCAAGGCTCGGTGGAAACCCTGGCCAAGAGCGTCACCGACATGAACACCGAGGAAGTTCGCGTGAAGGTGATTCACTCCGGCGCTGGCGGCATCACCGAAAGCGATGTGGAGCTGGCGATGGCCACCCGCATTAATCCCGAAAACAAGGATCACCCGCACGAGGTGGCGATCGTCGGCTTCAACGTGGTGCCGGAGGAAAAGGCCCGCGCTCTTGCCGAGCAAAACCATATCTCGGTGAAGGTGTACCGCGTCATTTATGAGATATTTGACGACCTGAAAAAAGCCCTCTCCGGAATGCTCACGCCCGAGGTCCGCGAGAAGCTGCACGGCCACGCCGAAATTCGGGCGGTCATCAAGGTCAGCAAGGTCGGCAACGTCGCCGGCTGCCTGGTCACCGACGGCCACATCCAGCGCGGAAGCCGCCTGAGGCTGACCCGCGGCGGAAGCATCATCACCGAAGACCTCGCCATCGAGTCGCTCAAACGCCTCAAGGACGATGTCAAGGAAGTGAAGTCCGGCCTGGAGTGCGGCATCAAGATCGCCAACTACGATGACATCAAGATCGGCGATATCCTCGAGGCGTATATCCGCGAGACGATCCAGAGGACGTTGTGACGGAGAAGTTGCTGGTTGTCAGTTCCTGGTTGCTGGTAATTGAGCGATCCGGATTTTCTTACTATCAACCAGCAACTAACAACAAGCAACTCGTTTCCCAATGACCATCGGCGTTCTCCAACTGGAACTTCGCATTGGCGACGCGATGTCGCTGAAGGACAAACGCCGGGTGGTGAAAGGCCTGAAGGACCGGATTGCCCACGGACATAACGTCTCGATCGCCGAGGTTGGCGCGCTCGACGAACATCGGCGGGCAATATTGGGGCTGGCGATGGTTTCAAACAACGCCCGGTATGCCGAAGGCGAGCTAAGCAAGCTGGTAGACCTCGTCCGCGGGACGGCGCTGGTGGAACTGGTGGATTATCAGATTGAGATGTTGTAGCCCAGTGGCATGGGCTTCCAGCCCATGCATTCCCGGTTAACCGGCGTGCTAACGAAGGAAATAGGAAGCACGGGTTCCGAAGCCCGTGCCACTGATATGTCACGAAGAACCGAACGCCTGGCCAGCATTATTCAGCAGGAGCTGGCTGCCATCATCATGCACGAGCTGCACGACCCGCGCTTGCAGGGCTTGCCGAGCATCACGCGCGTGAAGGTCAGCCCCGATCTGTCGGCGGCGGACATTTACATGACCATCATGGGTTCCAAGGGCCAGCAGACCGCCGCCCTCAACGCCTTGCAGCACTCGGCCGGCCTGATGCGCACGCGGCTCACCAAGTCGCTGACCATCCGCTCGGCCCCGTTCCTGAAATTTCATATCGATGAAAACGCCAAGAAGGAAATCGAGATTCTCGACCTGATCCGCAAGGCCAGCGAAGAGACCGCCGAGGCCGACCGCAAGCGCGCCGAAGCCGCCGCGGCCAGCGCAGGCGAGCCATCGCAAAATCCTGTCGAAGAGGCTCGTTCCGCGGAGCAGGATTCCGCGCCATAGCCGGGCTGGCTTAGCCACCCGCAACTGACCACTGACCACTGACAACTGACCACCCACAAAGATTCAATGAAGAACGCAACCAAACACGCGGACGAACTCAAATCGCTGCATAAGAAGCTGGCCAGGGAATACAAGCCGGTGGAGAGGCCGGTGGTCGATCCGCTCAAGGCGCTGGTTCGGGCGGCGATGAGCTTCGATGTTGCCGACACGCGGGCAGACGAGGCGATGAAGCTGATCGACAAGGAGTTCGTCGATCTCAACGAGCTGCGCGTGGCGACCGAGCTTGAAGTACAGGAAATGCTCGGCCAGAAATACCCGGCCATCGAGCGGCGGGTGGCGATGATCACCGCCGCGTTAAACAACATCTTCGAGCGCGAGCACACGCTGAGCCTCGACCGCCTTAAAACGCTGAACAAGCGGGATGCGCGCCAGTTTTTGCGAGAGCTTCCGGAAATTCATCCCTTCGTCGAGGCGTATGTGATGCTTTACGCCTTTGAAGGTCATGCCATCCCGATTGACGAGGAAATGCTGGTGGCGCTTCGCGACATGCACATCGCCGACGCCGAAACCTCGCTGGCGGATGTGCAGAAATTCGTCGAGCACAACGTCAAGGCCGAGGACTGCCACGATTTCTTCACGGCACTTCGCCGATTTTTGTCGGACCGGGCGAAAAAGAAGAAATAAAGCGTCTTTGAACGAGACGAGAGGGAGGCGAAACAGGCATGCTGACAGCTTTCTCCCATGTCATGGTTTACGTCACGGATATGCCGCGCGCGATCAAGTGGTATGCCGATGCGCTGGGCTTCGCCGTCAAATACGCTGCCGCCCCGCATTACGCTTCGCTCTGGAACGAAACGCTCAAGCTCCGCATCGATCTGCATCCCGATCCAAAAGGCGAAAACGTCGGCCACGGATCCATGATCTACTTCAACGCCGACGATCTGGACAAAGCCGTTGCCGCCCTGCGCGCTCGCGGCGTTCAGGTGAGCGACCCGCGCCGCCGCGCAAGCAGCCCCCGATTCACGGAATTTGCCGATAGCGAGGGGAATATCATCGGGCTGTACGAGGCGGTCCCGCCATCCCCCCAATAACCCGCTCCGCATCGCCCAGCCGGCGCGCCTTGACCAACTCGTCGCGCACGAAGCCGGAACGGAACAAGCTCTACCGTGAGTTCGACGCGATCGTTCCGCAGTGCGCCGGCCGAAATCGCAACAATGTCGACGTTGACCTCACCCGTCGCGAGACTTGGCCCAAAGATCTCGCCGTGCCAACCCAGCATCCGTGAACGCCTTGCTCGGATTTTGTCGCGGCGACTGCGGTGCCCATGACACGCGAGGGCTCTATGGCTTTCTCGCCGACGAAGGGGACAGTCCCCTTCGCCTTCGTATTTGTTAAAAATCCATTAAATGGAGGAATTTCTCACGCCTTTGGTTACGAAGGGGACTGTCCCCTTCGCGATTCGCGATTTTCTTCCGTTTTGTGCGGAGCCTGACGCCCACGACGAAATGCGGTCCGCCGTCGGAAACGGGGATATCGATTGCGCGCCGCGGAGCCCGAGACTCTCGTCATGCGAGCCGCCGACACGCTTACGGATGATGGCTTGAGAGAATTCGCAAGACGCGAATGCCAATGACCATGGTGGGGAACATTAAAATCGAGCCCCAGAAGAACAGCGAAAGCTTCAGGCGTTGGGAAAGCGTTTCCCGGGTGAAATGAGTGGTTACCGTGCAGAAAAGCGCACTGAGAAAAAGTGCGATCGCAACGGCATCAAGGAATCGAACCGGCGCCGCCGGTGGTGCGATGATGCGGCTGAGGAGCCATGGGAATCCGAACGCAATCGCCAGGCAAATTGGGCCCGAAACCATGCATCCCATGTGATCAAGCCGACAAGCTGTAAAGGCATTAACGCTAAAACAGAGCATCCGGTCGAGCGGGGAAGCGCGGGAGAACGCGAGGCACTCCGGAAGGAACTGCCGATAAAACTCCGCGAGAATCCCGCGCCCCAGCCGCGTCCACGTCCGGGTGTCGATGGCCTTGAACTCCTCGATTGCCGTCGCACGCATTTCAGGATGCCGGGCCGATTTCTTTTCCACTGCCAGCCAGGTTGAAAGCTGGTTCAGGTAGTTGAGTTGAAAATCCAGCGGCATTGGCTTGCGAAGGTCGCTGACCTGAATCCTCGTCGCCTCAATGGGTTTGTCGAGAAATAAAACCCCCAGCAATTGACCGCGAAAAGCTGCCGGCGTTTGGTACCTGTCGATTGCCAAACCGATCGCCTGCCGATACGCGTCACATGGATTCTCGGCCATCGCCTGGAGCAGAGTAGACGTGGCCCGTCGATCGACACCCCATGGCGGATCAGCCAGATAGGCAACGAGGCGAGCTTCGACGTCTGGCTGCGGGCGCTGGGCCGCAGCTTGCAATGCATCGGAGATGCCCCTGTCATCAGGCAGCCAGCGCACGAACCGAAAATTCGCCATCACCGCCTGATGAGCAGCGAGGGAGGTCCCGGCGGCGGTTTCTTGTCGCGCCTGCGAATCAATGAACTCGAACATCGCGTTGGTAATGCGCGTGTCAGGCTCATTGATCAGCCGCTGGCGGAATTGCTGGCCCTTCGTCGCAAATTTGGATGGAACGTCGATGGCTCTGACGATCGATGCGAGTTGGTCGATTGAAAAACCTTCACAAACGTTGTCCAAAAATCTTAGGATGCCAATACGGGGACCTAACTGCTGAAGGGCCTGAAGCAGGTCATTGAATTCCTTCGCCAGCGGGCGAAGCACTTCATCAATGACGGCATAATCCAGCTTGCTCGATGCCTGGTCGAGGAGATGGATCTGCGCATCGGTGAGCGCGGGCATGGCGGAATGATACGTGA
>DASRRM010000412.1:0-40599 GCA_035695715.1 Tepidisphaeraceae bacterium | reverse complement strand
CCGACGGCGCGATGGTCTTGCCGACGTTGCGGAACGCCGTCGACAGGTCATTGGCGGTCGCAGCCTGCTCGGGGGTAATGACATGATGTTGCGGTTCGGCAACTGCGGCGTGAATAAACGCAACTCCGCCTGCCGTTACACTAAGGGCCGCACCGGAAATGGCCAACGCGGCAAATGACTTACGCATGCGATTCATGGTGATTCTCCTTGTAAAACGCGCGATTCCCCTGGCGGAAATGTCAGCTAAATCGCGTCGTATCGTTACCGAATGAAGGACGGCGAATACGGCGCGATCTAACCTCAATTTACATGGGTTCCCATTTATTTTTACGTGTGATTTGAAATGGTGCCGAAATAACGCCGAGAGTGCGACTGAGGCTGGTAAATGACTTGACCGAAGGAATTGGCGGATTCCGCGGGAACGATCCCCCTGATTCTAAATGGGTAGGGCCGGGATTGAACCGGCGACACATGGATTTTCAGTCCATTGCTCTACCAGCTGAGCTACCTACCCGTGCTGGACGCGAGGGAGAGATATTAGGCACCGGCGAATCATTTGCAAGTCTCGAAGTTCCTTCAGCCGGCGGTATCATGGGCAAATCTTTCACGAGGGTTCATGAGACTTTATCTTTCGTCAGCCGGGCCGGTTGTTGAACGGGATAATCAATTCTTCCCCATCGCCAAGTCGTGGGATGAAGTGCTAAACGCCGACGATTTGCCCGGCGTTCTGGCCTCCGCGTGGATGGATGGCAAGCCAATATCGGCGGGCCGGTGGCTGGCGCCGATTTCGTCGCAGGAGGTATGGGCGGCGGGGGTGACGTATTTCCGCAGCCGCACGGCGCGCATGGAGGAATCGAAATCGGCGGGGGGCGGGGATTTTTACGACCGGGTTTACGCCGCCGCGCGGCCGGAATTATTTTTCAAAGGGATGGGGCACCGGGCGATTGGAAATAACGGCATCGTGCGCATCCGCCGCGATTCGAAATGGAACGTGCCGGAACCTGAGCTGACGCTGGTGATCAATCGCCGGGGAAGAATCGTCGGGTACACCATCGGCAACGACATGAGCAGCCGCGATATCGAGGGGGAAAATCCGCTCTATCTGCCGCAGGCCAAAGTCTACGATGGCAGCCTGGCGCTGGGGCCGGCGGTGTTGGTCGCCGAGGGTCCGCTGTCCAAATCGACCGAAATTCGCATCGAGATTCATCGCGGCGGCGCGTGCGTGTTCGAAGGATCGACGACGCTCGCGCAGATGAAGCGCGAGCCGGAGGAATTGATGGAATATTTGTATCGCGAGATGACGTTTTCGCAGGGGTGCTATCTGCTCACCGGAACCGGCGTGGTTCCACCCGATGCGTTTACCTTGCAAACCGGGGATGAAATTCGGATTACAATCGAGGGAATCGGAACCCTGGGTAATGCGGTGGGATGATCCGTAAAGCGCTCAGCACATTCGCTTTTCATAGCCGTGAGCGGAAGCTCAGGGATTTTCCAGACGTACAGGACAGCGAATATTCGCGATGGGAAGATCCGTAGGCTTCCGCCCTCGGCTATCAAATGAATCGACACGTGAGGTATTCAATCCCGTAACTAACGGGCCCTCAGGCCAGGACCGCCTTCACCACGTTTCCGTAGACATCCGTCAGTCGGTAATCGCGCCCGCCGTGGCGATAGGTGAGTTGCTCGTGATTCAGGCCCATCACGTGCAGGATCGTGGCGTGAAGGTCGTGGACGTCGACTTTGTTTTCGACAGCGTAATAGCCGTAGTCGTCGGTTGCGCCGTATTGCAGGCCGGGCTTCATGCCGCCGCCCGTGAACCACATTGTGAAGCCGTGGGGATTGTGATCGCGGCCGTTTCTATGTCGGCCTTCGGAGCCATCCTGGTATTCAAAGACGGGGGTTCGGCCAAATTCGCTGCCGCACATGATGAGGGTGTCGTCGAGCATGCCGCGGGACTTTAAATCGCGCAGCAGGCCGGCGATCGGCACATCGACGCTGGCGGCGTTGTTACGGTGGCCGTCGTACAGGTCCTTGTGCTGGTCCCACAGATTGCCGAAGGCGCGGGTGGAGTGCATGAGCGTGATATACCGCACGCCTTTCTCGGCAAACCGCCGGGCCAGCAAACACGCCCGGCCGAAGTCGTCGGTCTTATCTTCGCCGATGCCGTAGAGGGTTTTGGTGGCCTTTGATTCGCTCTCGAGTGACATGATCTCCGGCACTTCGGATTGCATGCGGAAGGCCAGCTCCATGTTCTGGATCTCGGCTTCCAGCGCGCGGTCATCCGGCGATTGCAGCAAATGCGATTTATTCATCGCCTGCACCAGATCGAGCGATTTTCGCTGGCCGGCGGCGGGGCGAAGATTGTCCCAGACGCGGTCCTTGGTTTTTGCATCGGGCCGCCCGATGGCGGTGCCGCCAAATTGCGCCGGCAGAAAAGCCGCCGAAGAGCCCTTGGGCACGCCCGGCATGATTTCGATAAAAGCGGGGAGGTTTTCGTTCTCGCTGCCCAGGCCATACGCCAGCCAGGATCCCAGCGGCGGGCGCGCCTCGCGGCCGCTGCCGGTGAAGATCATGTTCTTGGCGGTGAAATGATCTTCGTTGTCGTGATGCAGCGAGTGAATAAACGTGAGATCGTCGATCTGCTGATTAATTTGCGGGAACAGCTCCGACGCCCACATGCCGGTTTCGCCATGACGTTTGAATGCGAAGGGGGATTTGAGAAGCGAGCCGGTCGGCGCAAAGGTAAATTTCGGCTTGGCAATGGATGCCGGCAGGGGTTTGCCATCATCGCGCTGCAGGATAGGCTTGTAGTCGAAGCTGTCGACATGCGAGAGGCCGCCGTCGAGGAAAATGTAAATGACGCGCTTGGCTCGCGCCGGGAAATGCGGCATTTTTGCGCGCAGCGGATTAATCGCCGGTATCGGCGCGACAGCGCCATATGACCGGCGCGCCAACAGATCAGTCAACGCCAGGCTGCCAAATCCGAGCATCGCCCGGCGGAGCATGTTTCTGCGGGAAATCATGGTGATCACTCTCTGTCCGTCATTACAGAATATCTACGACCCGAACAGGCGAAAAGATCGCCTTCCACTCTCCGCCATCAACAGTCCCGCGCCAACGCCATACCTCCAATATGAAGGAGCCATCCAATGCCCAACCGTATAACTTACTGCCATCTGCTGGCGATCATCGGCCTCTTTTGCTTTCCGGCGCTGTCACAGTCCGCGAATGTGAAGACCCTGGACATCGGCTCGGCCGCTCCGGATTTTTCGCTGCCGGGCGTTGATGGAAAGACGCACGCGCTCAAGGATTTCGCCGACGCAAAAATCCTCTGCGTCATCTTCACCTGCAACCATTGCCCAACCGCCCAGGCGTATGAGCAGCGCATCATCGACCTCTATAAGGATTATCACGACAAAGGCGTGGCGTTGGTCGCAATTAATCCAAACAGCCCGGCGGCTATTCGCCTCGACGAGCTGGGCTATTCCGATATTTCCGACTCCCTTGACGAGATGAAGGTCAGGGCCAAAGAGCGGAATTTCCCCTTCCATTATCTGTACGACGGCGATTCTCAGAAGGTGGCCCATGCGTATGGCGTGCTGGCCACGCCGCACGTTTTCATTTTCGATGCCCAACGCAAGTTGCGTTACAACGGGTCGATCGATGATTCGGAAGTAAAGACGGTCACCAAGCGCTATGCACGCGATGCCATCGACGCGCTGCTGGCGGGTAAGCCGGTTGCGGTCGAGAAAACGCGGGTATTCGGCTGCTCGACGAAGTGGATCGAAAAGGAGGATGGGGCGAAAAAGCAGATCGAGAAATGGAATGCCGAGCCGGTCGAGATCAAGGAGATTGACGCGAAAGGAATTGCTGCCCTGGCTGCGAACGATTCAAAGAACCTTCGGCTCATCAACGTCTGGGCGACGTGGTGCGGGCCATGCACGGCCGAGCTGCCTGAACTCGCGGCGTTTCGGCACCGGTTTCGCACGCGCGAATTTGAGTTGATCACCCTCAGCATCGACGATGTCGCGAAGAAGGATGCGGCCCTGAAGGTGTTGCAGGAAGACCATGCCGCGGGTGCGAATTACCTTTACAGCGCCGACGACAAGAACGCCCTTGCCAGCGCCCTCGACAAAGAATGGCCGGGCCCCGTTCCGTATACGCTTCTGATTGCCCCAGGCGGAAAAGTGATCTACCGCCATAGCGGTGAAATTAACGGCGGGGAGTTAATGAAGGCGATCCTGGATTACCTCGGGCGAACGTATAAGTAGGGGGCGCCTACCCGACAGCGATACAAATTCGACGCCCCCCGCCAGGTATTTCGCAACGCGGCAAGGGCATGAATTGAGGCTCCGCCCGCCATTCGAGCGGGCCGGTTTATTCGCCGATTCACAAACTGGGCATCCTGGCCTGCCGAAGCCGGAATAAGTGTCGATTGCCAAGGAGGGCGAGGCGATGAGACTCGTAAAAAGGGTGCTGACATTATCGCTTGTTTTTTGTGCCACGCTCGAGATGGTGGCATGGATTGATAGCGCATCGCATGCACGCGCTTGGGATTGGCATCATATCGTGGCGGACGGTCCCGTACGCGTTACCCATGGCGCACAGCTAAACTCCGGTTGCGGCGCCATCGGACTATCCATCGGGGTGGATCGGACAGCCTTTCCGTCGGAGGAACAAGTGCGTAAGTCAATTAGCCGCGACCCGTACTTCCACGAGGGACATACTTTTCGCCAGCTCAGGACGTCTCCGGCATCGCGGGTTCCGCTGGTTGCGGACCCCCGGCACAGTTTCCTTCAAAGAAATGGCTTTTACCTTGCAACGGGCGGATACAACAAGACGCCATTTTCGGGCCATGCATTGGTCGTTGTTCTACCTTATTGGATTCTACTGGCGGCGACGGTCGCCGTTCCTTTCGCAATGCTTCTCAAGAGTTTCCGCCGGCGTGTTCGCGTGCGTTCTGGCCGTTGCGCCTCGTGCGGGTATGATGTGCGCGCGAGTGGCGCACGATGTCCTGAATGCGGACGTGGGAGAGATAAAACGGGAGCTTACGCCTGATTATCCCGTGATGCTGGAAAAAAGGAAAACATAAGGGGACATTCCTTTATCTTGACAAAGCCCTTCCCCAAGACGACACTCCAACCCATGCCACGAGTTGGACGCATTGCTCCCGGCGGCGTGATCTACCATGTGCTCAATCGCGGCAATGGCCGGCGGCAGCTTTTCCTCAAGGACGGGGATTACCTGGCATTCCTCAAACTCCTGGCGGAAGTGAGGGAGGCTGTTCCCATTGACTTGCTGGCGTACTGCCTGATGCCCAACCACTGGCACCTGGTCCTCCGCCCCAAAGGCGACGGCGATCTGTCGAAATTCATGCTCCGCCTCACCACCGCCCACGTCAGGCGGCATTACGCCCAGTACCACGATTCGGCGGGCGGCCACCTTTACCAGGGTCGTTTCAAAAACTTTCCGGTCGAGCAAAATCGGCACCTGTTGACGCTTCTGCGATACGTTGAGGCAAACGCGCTGCGCGCCAAACTTGTCCGCCGGGCGGAAAACTGGAAATGGGGCAGCCTGTACGCGCGGGAGCGCGATTACTATCCTGAACTGCTGTCGGCGTGGCCGCTGGATCGGCCCGGCAATTGGGCGGAGATTGTGAACGGGAAGATGGACGCGGATGATTTGGAGCCAATCCGCACGAGCATCAAGCGTGGCCGGCCCTACGGCTCGCCGCCGTGGGTCCGGCAAACCGCCGAGCGCCTCGGCCTAAGCTTCACGCTCCGCCCGCGAGGCAGGCCGGGAGGGGAGAAAGCACGAATATAGGAATGTCCCCTTTTGTTTTTCCTAGGAATGTCCCCTTTTGTTTTTCCCTAAGCTTCACGCTCCGCCTGCGAGGCAGGCCGGGAAGGGAGAAGGCATGAATATAGGAATGTCCCCCTTTTTTTTTCCCTGATGGACCTGTTTGCCGATCCTGGGGCGATGCACAAGCCGCACAAAATCGGCAAAGCCCAGGGCCGATCCCAGCCCTTGAGTTGAACCAGCACGCACATGGCCAGCCACTTGTGTCCGTACTTGATGACTGTCTTGGCCTCGGTGGACTTGACCGGATCACGATGAGCCGACTTGGCCCAGACATGATCTCCCTCCTTGCCGTCGACGGTGTCGTCGGCGACCAGTTCGATCACCGCATCCGCTGGCAACAAGGCAATGACCTGCCTGACCAGAACAGCGGCCAGATTCCACATCGAATACTTCGCCGACGAATAGAGCCGGTGATAGCTGCTCCAATGCCCGCGCAGAAGCGGCCGCATGGCGACCAAACTGTGGCTGACAGTTCGCCGCCCCATGGTTACAATCAGCCCGATCATCAGGGCGGAAAAACGAGAGTAAGTGGGCTTTGAAAAAACGCCGGCCTGGTGAATGGCGTGGGCCAACGGCTCCGCCGCTTTAGGAATCGAAAACAAGGTGGCTCCTTCCACTGATTGGCTTCAGCACCCATCAGTAGGCAAGGAGTCCGCCTTTTTGAGAACGGCAAAAAGTGCAAAAGTCGAGGTCTCCGAATGTCTCCTGTTTTCACGATGTGCAAAGAATGGGGCATTGATTCTGGCAAAAAAAAGCCCCGGATCGTTGGCGATCCGGGGCTGGATGAGATGAGGAGAGGCTGCCGCCATCACGCGGCGAGCCGGCGAACGGGCGAATTACACTTCTTCAGCGTCGTCTTCGCATGTTGGCGGGCCTTTCGGGCCAGCGGCGAATGGGCCTTGTTGGGATGCGTCGTCTCCAGCCAGGCGAAATGTCCAACGAGCGTCTCCATCAATAATTTTCGGGCAAGCGTCATGGCAACTCCTGTGAAGCTATTGGTTTCTTCAATGAAACAGACAAGTTGATGCACCCAACGTTAGGTATCGGACGAGCATTAATGAAATCGTGAAAAATAAAAAAGGGGTGCTGCGATGCACACGCGAAATGAGGCGATTTTCAACCGATCCCGACGGCGACTCAGCCGACTGTGGGCGAGATCCTTCGGAGCACCTCACGATGACGGTTGCGCTCCCCAACCCATTTTGTTAGGAACTCTAAAAAGATTCTTGAGCTATGCCTACTTGCCAATACTCGCGAAAAAGCAAGATCCGTCAAAGATATCCTGCTAAATCTTGTTTTCTTGACAAGAATTTTGCGGCCAAGACCGCCAAGTGGCCATGGTCGCCAAGAAGAAAAAACTCATTGGGTCGCTGCGCGAAGGCTCGATCTAACGCGGAAAATCTCTTGGACTCCTTCGTCGCTTCGTGCCTTCGCGTCAAACTCAAGTCGCTGGCGCGATGGTTAGCAGCATTTTTCGCCAAACGCGCAAAGAAAAACTTCTTCTGCCTTGGCCCTCTTGGCTTCTTGTCGCTCTTGGCGCATCCATTTTGGTTGGGGCCAGCGGCCGCGCTGAGCTTTTCTTATTCAGTTGTGTATTTAGGTCGGCTTTCGCGGCTCGCGAAGCGCCAGCGCCGGCTGAAAGAGTTCGGTCAAAATGAATTGCCGCCGGATTGTGCCGGGTTGAAGCCACCGGCGGATGGCTGCGGCATTTGCGCCGCCGGCGGATTTCGTCGCCACGCCGGCGCCGGCCATCGCCGGCTTGGGGCTTGTGGGCGAGGCCGCGACCGGCCGGGCTGGTGGAATCGGCGGGGGGGCTTTGGCCTGCGCCGTCCGCTGCTGCTGCGCGATGGCGGCGGCACGTTGCCTCGCCTGCTGCTGGGCCAACTGTTGTTGGGCGGCGGAATTCGCACGCGGCGCGGCAGCTCTGGCCGCGGGCGGCCGGAAATATTGAGCGCCCGCCGCCGGCACTGCCGGTGCCTTGGGCTTCATCGCGGCGTTGCGCTTGGCCTGCTCGTTGGCCTTCTTGATCACCGAAGAGAGCGCGCCGATGCCCCAAATCACTGCGAAAATCACCCCGACGAGCAGCTTGCCCCATCCGTCAAAATCGTCGGCGAGAATGATCGGGGGGGGTGTCATCATTTATCCTATCAACCTGGGCTCTTGTTGTCATGGTCACATTGCTGGCGCATCCGAAACGAAGTTCAGAGCTAAAACGCCGGTTCTCAGTGAATCGTATTCTTCCAGTCTCCGACTTACTCTTCGCTTCACTTTCCGCCGTCGCTATTGGCCACCGCTTCGCGCATCTGCGTGTCGGCTTGCACGTTCTTGATCTTGTAATAATCCATCACACCCAGATTTCCGCTGCGGAAGGCATCGGCGATCGCCCGCGGAACCTCCGCCTCGGCAAGCACGACCGCCGCCCGGTTTTCCGCCTGCTTGGCCACCATTTCCTGCTCCTGGGCCACGGCCATGGCGCGGCGCTGCTCGGCCTCGGCCTGGAAACGGCGCTTGTCCGATTCGGCGCGATCGGCAGCCAGCTTGGCGCCGATGTTTTCGCCCACGGTAATCTCGGCAATGTCGATGGATAGAATTTCAAACGCCGTGTTGGCGTCCAGGCCCTTGTTCAACACGGCCTTGGAGATCGAATCGGGATTTTTCAGCACGTGCTTGTAATCCTCGGCTGAGCCGATGGCGTTGACGATGCCTTCGCCGACACGGGCGATGACGGTTTCTTCGGTGGCTCCGCCGACCAATCGGCCGATGGCGGTTCGCACGGTCACGCGGGCTTTGACCCGAAGCTGAATGCCGTCCTGGGCAACGCCGTCGATGGTCGGCTGGCCGAACGAGGGGTTCGGCACGTCGATCACCTTCGGATTCACGCTGGTTTGCACGGCATCGAGAATATCGCGCCCGGCCAGGTCGATGGCGGTGGCGGTTTGCCAGGTGAGGTCGATCCCGGCTTTGTGGGCGGCGATCATCGACCCGATCACGCGCTGCACGTTGCCGCCGGCCAGGTAGTGGGTTTCCATTTCGCGGGTGCTGATGGGAAGACCGGCGCGCATGGCCTGGATGCGGGCGTTGGTGATCGCCAGCGGATTGACCTTTCGCAGGCGCATGCCGATGAGATCCGGCATGCTGACACTGGCCCCGCTGACCCTGGCGCGAATCCAGAGGTTAAAGAATTGCGCCACCATCATGAAGCAAATGAAGACGATGATGCCGAGGGCAATCAGGACAACGATCACTGTGTTTGTCATAGGTTCCTCTGGGAGATGGTGTCGAACCGGCTTCTAAAAACTACGCTGCGCTAGACCATCTTAGCTTTTTTTCACGACGATGCGATTGCCCCGGGCATCCTGCACGATGACTTTTGATCCGCTGTCGATATATCCGCTGGCCGATACGACCGGCGCGCTGCGCGTGTCAGCGCCGTAGGGGAATTGCACGATCCCGCCCGGCCTGAGATCGGTGGTGGTGATGCCCACGGTGCCGACAAATGGCCAGACATCCTCCCCGGCCTTAAGTGGCGCGCCGGCGGCGGCAAGCTGGCCGCCGCTGGTTTCGGTCAGGATCAGCTTTCTAAACAGCGGAAGTTTCGGAAGAAACGGCCGCATGATCGCGCCGCAGATCGCGGCAACCACGATCGCGCCGCTGATAACCGCCGCCCCATTTTTCAGCCGATGCATCGCATCATGCGAAGAGGGCAGCCAGCCCGGCCCAACATCGCGGCCCGCAAAGGTCAGCAGCAGCCCGCATAGGATCATGATCAGGCCCGTGATAAGCGACGCGCCGTGGCCCGGAAATACCAGCAGCTCAAAGGCGCATAATCCAAGTCCAACCAGAATCAGCGCCAATTCCCACCACTGGGCAAAACCCGTCAGCATCGGAATACAAACCAGCAGGCCCAGTGAGACGATGGCGATGGCCTCAGCCGCCCCGTGGCCGGGGGCGTGCATCGCGATATAGAGGCTAAGCAGAAAGACGACGATCAACATGAATCGCGCGCCGTTGCCATTGAGAAATTCGATGAGCGTGTCGCCGAAAGTTGGCGTCAGATCGGCCACGATGGTGAGATTCCGCTGGTTGGCAAGATCCTGATATGACGTGGCGGTTCCCTTGGAAAGGCCGAGGCGCTTTGCGACGGCTGGGCTGACGGTCAGCAATGTATCGGGCGTGTTGATGGGATTGGAAACCCCCGCGGCGGGTTTGAAATCGCCCCCGGCGGTCAATTTCTTATAATCAGCTTCATTAACAATGCGTTCTTTGCCGGCGGCGTCGGAAATCAGGTAGACGCTGCTGTCAACCTTCACCATTGCGTCGGCCAGCAGCGGGTTATATCCGTTGCGGATACAGCTTTCGTGGAAGTCCTGAAGCAGGGGCGATTGAATCTTGGCGCGCTCGGTCGGCGGCAGGGGGGCCAGGCCGTTGCCGGCGGGGTTGAGCATGATGGGCGCGCAATCGCCTATCACCGCGCTGGGCGCCATGACGATTTCATCGCAGGCCATGGCGTCCAAAGTTCCGGCGGAATAGGCGGCGGTATTGATGTAGGCGATGGTGTGAACAGTGCTTTGCCCGCGCAGGAATCGGCTGATGTCCATCCCGCTGGTCACCAGCCCGCCGGGCGTGTTGAATTCGATGATGATGGTTTTCGCGCCGGCGGCCTGTGCCTCGCGAAAGCGCCGGAAAAGATTGTCCCGGCTGAAATCGTCGATTTCGCCCGAAAGCCGAATGACCGCCGCTGGCGTTGGAGATTGCGGAGCCTTCTCCGCCAGCAAACTGGCGTTGGCTCCCAGCAGCACCAGAGCAGCGATCACGAATTGTCGTGCCACGCTCATACCGTCATCATACGCAAATGGATGAGGAAAGCGAAAGATTATAAGTTAAGGCAAAATTTGGAACGTGCCGCACCGCGCAACTGATAGGGGTGGAACGCACAATCGGGGAGATTGGTTTGGTCTTCCCCTCCCGCTTGTTGGGCTGGGTGAGGGGGCGGTTTTGCAAAAAATGATCAGAAACAGCCAAAGAAAATGCGAAAATCGCCACAGATGAACCCAGATGGACACAGATAATATCGACGCGATCGGGTTTTATCTGTGTTCATCTCTCTCAATCTGTGGCGACATCGCATTTGCTTTGGTTGCGGCTTCGCTGCGCTGAGCCAGTACCTCAGTCACCGATCTGAACGTTTTGCTACAGCCCTTTGAACCGCCCATACGCTTCATCCCATTTCCCCGCGTCACGCGGCTCATATCGCTTCACGTCAAAACTCGCCCGCACGATGGCCCGGGCGTCGGCCAATGACTTCACGTCACCCGTGGCCATGGCCTGCACGAGGATGTTGCCGATGCCGGTCGCTTCGATCGGACCGGCAATCACAGGCCGCTTGCAGGCATCGGCGGTCATCTGGTTCAGCAACTCGTTCTGGCACCCGCCGCCGACGATATGAATCACTGCAATTTTCCGGCCCAGGACATCCTCCAGGCCTTCGAGGGTCTGGCGGTAGGTCAGTGCCAGGCTATCGAGACAGGCGCGGATGTATTCGCCGCGGGCGCTGGGCAGCGGCTGATTCGTCTCCCGGCAAAACTGCTCGATCTTGATCGGCATCTCGCCGGGGGCGAGAAACGGCTTGGCCGCGAGATTCAGCAGGCTCACCAGCGGCCGGGCGCGGGCGGCCATGTGGGTCAGCTCGCCGTACGTGTGATCATGGCCCTCGCGTTTCCAAAAGCGGCGGCATTCCTGCACCGGCCAAAGGCCGGCGATGTTCTTCAAAAAGCGAATCGTCCCGCCGACGCCGCCTTCATTGGTGTAGTTGTATTTGAGCGCCTTGTCATTGATGAGGGGCTGTGGAATCTCCACGCCCATGAGCGACCACGTGCCGGAACTGATGTAGCACCAATCGTTGCTGCTTGAATCGGTGGGGACAGCAGCGACTGCGCTGGCGGTGTCGTGGGTGGCCGGGGCGATCACCGGAATCGGGCCCGCCCCGCACTCGGCGGCCACATCGTCGCGCAGCGGGCCGAGAATCGTGCCGGAGGGAATGATTTCCGGGAAAATCCGCACCGGCAGATCGAGCGCCTTAAGCATTTCCGTTGCCCAGTTTTTTTGCCGCGGGTCATACATCTGGCTGGTGCTGGCAATGGAAAACTCGCTCTTGCGGATGCCGGTGAAAAGGAAATTGAACAGGTCGGGCACGAAGAGCAAGGTGTCAGCAGAGTCGAGCAGCGGCGAACTTCCCAGGCGCATGGCGATGAGCTGAAAGAGGGAGTTGATTTCCATGAACTGCACGCCGGTCGCCTGGAAAATTTGTTCTTTGGGCACGCGCTGGAAGGTGCGTTCCATCAATCCTTCGGTGCGGGTGTCGCGATAGTGGAAGGGGTTGCCGAGGATTTCGCCATTTTTGGCCACCAGCCCGAAATCGACGCCCCAGGTGTCGACGCCGATGCCGTGCAGTTCGATATTGGTCCCCGCCACGGTTTTTCGGAGGCCGGTTTTCAGCTCTTCCCATTGGCCGAGCAGGTTCCAGTGCAGGTGGCCGTTGATTCGGCCATTGGGGTTGGGAAAACGGTGCTTTTCCTCAAGGGTGAGTTTCCCGCCGGCCAGTCGGCCCAGAACAGCCCGTCCGCTTTCAGCGCCCAGATCAAATGCCAGATAATTCCGTTCAGCCATGTTGCGCGGTCTCCATTTATGAATCGCGCGGGGAGTTTAGCAGGAGCGGGCCGGGATGTGGAGGGACGGCGAGACGGGATGGTGGGATAGCAAATGGTGGGGAAAGGGCCTGCCAGCCGAGGGCGGCGAGCGTAATTCCAACTTGCTCGCAAAAGCATGGGCTGGAAGCCCATGCCACTGGAACTCCACAGGAATCACTCCACATAATGAAACTCATCGCTCGCATAAATCGCCTCGCACACCTTCGTCCAGGCTTCCTGGGGCGATGCGCCTTGCGATTCCAACTGGTGCAGATAATCCAGCGTCATCTTCCGGATTTGCTTTGAAGCTGGATGGCTGTACGCGATCAAATACGCCTGATCCAGCCGTTTTTCATCGCTCAGTTTGTCCATTTTCAGGAGCCGCTCGGCAAATTTCCCGGCATAAAACCTGGGCAACGGGCTGTTGAGCCAGAAGAGCGACTGGGCGGCGGTGTTGGACTGCGGGCGGCGGTCGATCGTCACCCCGGTCATGTCCAGGTCGAACAACATCAGCATCTTCCGCACTTCCGGCCCAAGGCCCGGCGGGGCGCGGTTGGTCGTCAGCACATACATCGCCCGGCCCAGGCTTTTTTGCAGATCGAGCGGTTTTCCACTCTCCTGATGTATCAGGATGTTCGTGCTGCTGAACATCGAGTCGAACAGTTCCTCGGCTTCCAGCCGACGGGGGGAAAAGCGGGACAGGTCCAGATTTTCCGGATCGGCGGATATGACAGCTGCGTCGGCGTTGCCGCTCATGCGATAGGTGCTGGAAAGAAGAATCAAGCGATGAAGCTTCTTCATCGACCACCCATCCTCCACGAACCTGCCTGCCAGCCAGTCGAGCAGTTCCGGATGCGTGGGCGGCGTGCCGCGGCTTCCAAAGTCGCTGGCTGTCGCGACCAGGCCACGTCCGAAATGCCATTGCCAGATGCGATTGGCGATAACGCGGGCCGTCAGCGGGTTGCGCGCATCGGTGATCCATCTCGCCAACTCCAGGCGGCCGCTTTCATTGGGGGGAATAATGGGCCGCGAGTCGAGAGCATCGAATAATCGCGGCACATTTCGCGGGCATGGGTCATGGCTGACCGATGCGGTGGCGCCGCGAATATGGATCGGCATGTCCGCCGGTTTTGGCTGATCGCTGACGGCAACGATCATCGCGTGCGGCTTGATTTGCGCTTCCAGCGCGTCCATCTCCGCGCGCAAGGCATCCACTTCCTTCTGCCGGGCCGGATCGAGGTATGCGACAATGCCCGCCGTCGCCGGCCAGGGATGCGCGTTGTCCAAAACAAAGTTGGTGAGAAGTCGGGCGTTGAGTTTTTCCGAGCCGGCGGCCTGGGCGATTTTCGCATCAAGGCCATCGTCAATTTTATATAATCGGAATTTATCGATGCGCGGAAAATTGCCTTCCTTGCGGGTAATGCGCAGGAAATTCAAGCCGGACCGAAACTCGAAATCGGCCATTGGTTCCCACCGCCGATATTTCAATCCCCATCCACCCGTGGCCGAATTGAGTGCATCCTCAGTGGCATTCGTGCCATTCACCTGCACAGTCACCGGGCATTTTTCGTCGGCGGAAAACAGCGCCTCCAGGCGATAATGCCCGTCCTGCGGAACCTCCAGCCGATAGCGCAGCCACTGCATCGTCGGGTTCAACGTCTCCACCACCTGCACGACTTTTCCCTCGGATGACAACTCGGCAATGCGAAGATTGTAAACGCCATCAAAATCTTCCGCCTCGAAATTGCGGATGTAGGGTTTGGCGATTTGAGACGCGGCGGCGCGATATCGCGGCTCATCCTTGTGCCATCGGGAAGCCAGCTCGGCCTGAACATCGCTCAAATACTTCCACTCGGCGGCCTTCTTTTCGTCGATTTGCGCATGAATCGCATCGTTGGCCTTCACTTCATCCGGCATCGCCAGCGGGCGAAGCAGCCGAACGCGCCCGTCGCGCCAATATTCGCTGAAATCGCCGACGATGCGCGTGCTGCTGAAAATGCCGGCCAGGGCGTAATAGTCGGCGGTGGGAATGGGGTCGAATTTATGATCGTGACAGCGGGCGCAGTTGATGCTCAGGCCCAGGAAGGCCTTGCCGGTGACATTGATCATGTCGTCGACCATCTCCAGCTTCAGGCGATTGGGGTCGGTGCACATGTCGAACCACGGGCCGATGGATAGAAACGCCGGTGCGGTGATCTGGTCATATTGCTGCTGACGGTCGGTCGATGGAGGTAACAAATCGCCGGCCAGTTGCTCGGTGACGAAACGGTCGAAGGGTTTATCTTCGTTGAAGGCGCGCACGACGTAATCGCGATAAGCCGAGTCACCGGCGGTGTGCTTCACCCCGGGAAAGCTGATGCGTCCGGGCGTATATCGTGCCACATCGAGCCAGTGGCGGCCCCATTTTTCGCCATAGTGCGGACTGGCCAAAAGCCGATCGATCAGCTTTTCGTAGGCGTCGGGCGAATCATCCGCCAAGAATGCCCGCAGTTCCTGAGCCGTCGGCGGCAGGCCGAGCATATCGTAGGTTGCCCGGCGAATGAGGGTCGCCTTGTCAGCTTGCGGCGCTGGGGCAATTCCCTTTGCCTCGAGATGCGCCAACACAAACGCATCAATGGGATTTCGCACCCAGCTTTTCTGTTTCGGCGTCGGTGGCGTCGGATGCGTAATCGGCTTAAACGACCAGAACTGCCCCCATTTTTGCCAGTCGTACGCGCTCGATCCAGCCGCCGCCAGCGTCGTCTTAACAACCGGCTTGGAAGCAACGGTTGCCGCCGCCAGCCCAACAACACTGAGTAAAGCCGTGGCGATTCGGAGGATCGGGTTTGGAAGGGGCATGGATTTAACACTACGCACAACTGCAGGTCACGGTTTACCAACATCTCATTGTATCTCGGTTGGCCGACCGGGGTTGAGATCGGAATTGGCCGATTTGTGTGACATGTCGCAAATCCTCGATTATCATCAGGCCAACACATTGCGATTCAAGGAGAAATCAATGAGCGGCGTTCGGGTACTTGTCGGCACGCGGAAGGGCGCTTTCATCCTCACCTCTGACGGCAAACGCCAGAAATGGGACGTCAGCGGCCCTCATTTTGGCGGATGGGAAATCTATCACCTCAAAGGCTCATCCGTCGATCCCAATCGCATCTACGCCTCGCAGTCCAGCAGTTGGTTCGGGCAGATCATCCAGCGCTCCAGCGATGGCGGCAAAACCTGGGAAACGCCCGGCGGCGGCCTGCAAAAAACGCCGGAGGGAATGCCAAAGGGCGAAAGCAACAAATTCGCCTACGAGGGGAATCCCGGCACGCACATGTGGTACGATGGCACGCCGCACCCCTGGGAATTCAAGCGCGTCTGGCATCTGGAGCCATCCCTCACCGATCCGGATAGCGTTTACGCCGGCGTTGAAGACGCCGCCATTTTTCAAACCACCGACGGCGCGCATACCTGGAAGGAATTGCCCGGCCTGCGCAGCGCCCAAGGCCCAAAGTGGCAGCCGGGTGCGGGCGGCATGTGCCTGCATACCATCCTGCTCGACCCGAAGAATCCCGAGCGCATTTTCATCGCCATTTCCGCCGCCGGCGCATTTCGCACTGACGACGGCGGCAAATCCTGGAAGCCGATCAATCGCGGCCTGCGCTCGGAATTCATGCCGAACCCCACCGCCGAGGTGGGCCATTGCGTGCATCGCATTGCCATGCATCCGGCCAAGCCCGATGTGCTGTTCATGCAGAAGCATTGGGATGTGATGCGCAGCGATGACGCCGGCGAATCGTGGCGCGAGATCAGCGGCAATTTGCCAACCGATTTTGGTTTTCCGATTGACGTTCACGCCCACGAGCCGGAGACGATTTATGTTGTGCCGATCAAGAGCGATTCGGAGCATTATCCGCCGGAGGGAAAACTTCGCGTCTACCGCAGCCGCACCGGCGGCGACGAATGGGAGCCGCTGACCCGCGGCCTGCCGCAGCAGGATTGTTACGTGAACGTCCTTCGCGATTCGATGGCGGTCGACTCCCTCGACCCCTGCGGCGTCTACTTCGGCACCACCGGCGGCCAGGTCTACGCCTCCAGCGACGCCGGCGACACCTGGACGCCAATTGTCCGCGATCTTCCCGCCGTGGTCTCCGTCGAAGTGCAGGCCCTGCCATGATAAAAGTCGTCCTGCCCGCCCATCTTCGCACGCTGGCGAACGTTGATCGCGAAATCACGCTCGACGTTCCCGGTCCCGTCACGCAGCGCACCATCCTCGATGCCATCGAGGCAAAATACCCGATGCTTTGCGGCACCATGCGCGACCACATCACCCAAAAACGCCGGCCACTGGTAAGGTTCTTCGCCTGCGAGGAGGATCTGTCGAACGATTCGCCGGATGCGGTATTGCCGGAAAAAGTGGCGAAGGGGGAGGAGGCGTTTATTATTATTGGGGCAATCGCGGGGGGATAGGCCCCCAAATGAAAGCCCACCTTGGCCGCAATACGGCTCAATACGGACAGTCCCCGGCGGACGGGTGTATGTAATTCATCATGATGTTCCCGCCATTTCGCTTTACACCGGCGCATCGCCCGGAGAATAATCACCCCGCTAGGACTACTGCGTGAACAAGATACTCCGCACAAATTTGTGAAGGCGTGCGACTTCAGGCGCGTTGTGGCGAAGATGTTCATGCGCCCAGAGGGCGGAATTGCCTAGATCACACTCCTCGGCCAGCTTCTTGCCGATCTTTTCGGGAGAGAGCCGGGTTGCGGTGGTGAGTTTCTCTGGCGTATGCATCGATCCGATGACAAATACGCGATCTTTTAGCTCGAAAGGAATTTCATTCTGGAACTGGGCAAAGCGTGTATCGAATTCATTGTCAAAATCAATGAGTAAGATCAGCTTGCGTTCCGGGTACTTATAAAGTCTTGCCTTCTCTGGCTCGATCAGGGCAGCCAAAACTTTACGCCAGCCCCCGGCGACGTTGCGAATCTCAAAGCGCGTTTCATCAACGGCGAAATAGTCTCGAAACCCATTGGCAATGTCCTCATCCTTTTTGTCCTCTGGGATCAGCACAACGTGAGGCAGGAATTTTGTGGCAGCCATGCTTCACCCAATAAGTTCATCTTCAATCAGCGCATCGACCAGGCTTCCCGTGTACTGGAAACTACCGAGACGTCGCACCTGGGTAGGGGTGTCATGAGTGGGCCGCAAGAAGACGAAAGTATTTTCATCAGAGAATGCCCGGATCGCCTCTGGATTGTGTGATGTGACGATAAGCTGTGCTTCACCCCGGCTGGCAATCTTCCGTAGGCCGGCAACGAATTGATTGACTTCGGTAAGGGCGAGGTGGTTGTCAGGCTCATCCCACATGCAGAAAACCGACCCAATCTTGTCCTGCACGGCGAGGATAACCGCGGCGAGGGCAAAGCATTTCTCGCCGCTGGAAAGCATGCTGAAGTCCAGCGGCTCGGTCCGGTCGAATTTGACAATGAGCTGCTTTCCACTCTCACCCCTTTCGGTGAACTCCAGCGAAGAGAAGTCTGCAATGCGCTCGCGGATATGCTTGTCGAGCACGGAATAGGCGGCGGGCTTTTGCTCCAGCAGCGCGCGAAGTGTAGATGCGATATTGGAGGCCGTCACGTCGATTTGGAGTTCGGCAACGTCGGAATACCCGGTCATGCGGCTGGGCTCAGGTGTCAGCAAAATAGTTGACGCAAGGAAATCGCGGACAGTCTGAATCGCGTTCCCGGGTGGCCGCTCGTTTATCACAGTTAGCGCGATGATGTGCCAGTCGACATTGAATGAAGCCGTAGCGCGGAGGGTGACTTGGGCAAGTTTACGTGTGAACACCGCTGTTCCATCGACTGATAGACTTTCTTCGACGACTCTCACTTCACGAAAGCTTTCGGGCATCTCAAGGGCAAGAACATAGCTGTACTTTCGGTCCTTCAATTGGAGATCAACTTCGAAGCGAATTTGTGGTGTGCTGGTGGGTTTCTGGGATGAGATAAACCGACAAAAGTCAGCCGAAGAAATAAGATCCTTAAGCCTGCTTGTCCCCCGCGCGATACGTTGAAGGACGAAGAGCACATGAAGGCACGTCGACTTTCCAGAGCCATTCTTGCCGATGATAAGGGCGGCATGTTTGTCCGTCAGATCAAAAGAAAAGTTCTGGTAACATCGGAAGTTGTGTGCATAGAGTCGCGTTATCATTTGGGATACATATAATACTGCTGGCGGATTGTTTTGTCCAAACGCAGTTCACTCCTCTGCCGCACACAGACCGTCCCGTTAAACTACGGCGACCTGATTCCTGATTCTGGACGGAGACTGCGCAATTCAACTCGTCCCCAAATCCTTGATCAACCGCGCATCGCGATGAACCTCATCCTCATCCACCGCCAGCACGTCTATCAACACTTCGCGCACGATGCGCCAGGCATATTCCTCGTCGCTGATCTCCCGGCCGCAGGCGCGGCAAAAGCCGTGCGTCGGGATGCCGCGTAGATCGGCGGCGCAATTGAGGCAGTGGAGCGATTGTTCCACGCGGCGCGCTTTTCCGGAAAAATTCTTTTTCCGGATCTTGTCAAACCAATCGGCAAGTTGCCCGGCGGTTGTCTCACCGATGTTTGCCGTTCGCGGCGCCGGGCCGTCGTCGCGGCCGACTCTGACGTTCAGCTTCTTCTCCAGGCGAAACATGATGTCAAGAAAATCTATTCCCATGGCATTGCCGTGAATCGTTCTAAATTCTACCGCGCTTTCGCTGGAAGCGTTCAACGATCGGCGCTAAGATGAAAGCACTTATGGCTTCCACCACCCTCCCTGACACCATCGGGCGGCTTGTCGCTGCGCGCCCGTTGCAAAATCTCGCCCGCACACTCGCCGATGCCGGGGCGGCTACCGCCTCCGGCATGTGGGGCAGCAGCGTGGCGGCGGTCGTGGCATCGCTGCGCGCCGAGCTGCGGCGGCCGATTGTCGTTGTCTGCGGGCATCTCGATGAGGCGGATGATCTGGCGGATGATATTGGGCTGTTTTCCGGGGCCCGGCCGGATGTTTTGGCGGCGTTGGAACTGGGCGGGAATCTTGGGAAGCTTTCTGATGAGCAGGTCGCCAATCGCATGACGCTTATCAGCCGATACGCGGCGGGCGTTGCCGCCGACGCGATGCTGGTTGCGCCGGCGCAGGCGCTCATGCAGTCGATTCCGTCGCGAAAGCAGCTTGGGCAGCTCATGCTGAATCTCAAGCCGGGGACGGATCTTGAGCCGGAAAAGTTGATCGTTTGGCTGAGCGAACATGGGTACAACCGGCTGGAGCAGGTGGAGGTGCCGGGGGATTTTGCGGTGCGCGGCGGGATCATCGACATTTACCTTCCCGGCGATTTCGAAAATTCACAGGATGAGGTCGGCCTGACCGCGCGCATCGATTTTTTTGGCGACCAGATCGAATCGATCAAGCGGTTCGACCTGGACAGCATGGGTTCGCTCGACGCCATGCAGTCGCTCCGCATCATCGATATAAAGGGACAGCTTCCCGACACCGGCGAATCGGTCAGCCTGTTCAATTACATGCCTGCCGAGACGATTGTGGTGCTGTGGGCGCCGCTGGAAATCGCCGAACAGGCGCGGGCTTATCTCGACCGATTGCCGGAGCAAAAGGGGATTTATCCGCTGTCGGCACTCCTGCGCCAGATCGGCCAATTCACCCGGCTGGAGCTGAGCCAATTCGACCAGGGAACGACGGCCATCGACAGTTTGATCGGCGGGAAGGAAGTGCCGCAGGTTCGCCTGCCGATCCGCTCGTTGCAGCGATTTGAAACCGAGGCGAAGAAAGCCATCGGCGAATTGGCCGAGCTGACCACGACGCACGAGGTGACGGTTTTCTGCGAAAACGCCGGGGAGGCGCAGCGCTTTGGCGAATTGCTGGAACAGGCAGAGGCGGGGTTGTCGAAGAGGGTGCATATTCCGATTGGATATTTGCATCGGGGGTTTGTGGGGGACGCGGGGGGCGAAGAGACACGGGGACGCGGGGACACGGAGACGCGGGGAATAGAGCAAACGCCGGATTCCATCTCTGCGTCGCCGCGTCCCCGTGTCTCCGCGTCGTCTTCGGCGAAGCCGCAGGCCCTCCTCGGCCATCACGAGCTCTTCCACCGTTACGAGCAGCGGCGGCGAGTGAAGAAGGTGATTGCGGGACGGCCGGTGGATTCGTTTCTGGATTTGAAGGATGGCGACTATGTCGTTCACGTGGCCCATGGCATCGCGCGGTTCATGGGGATGAAAACCATCTCCAAGGATGGCACAAATGAAGAATATCTCACGCTGCGCTTTGCCGAGAACGCGACGCTGCACGTGCCGGCGTCGCGGATCAATCTGATTCAGAAGTATGTCGGCGGGTTTTCGGGTACGCCGCAGTTGTCGCGATTGGGCAGCGGCTCGTGGGAGAAGCAAAAGGCGCGGGTGGCCGAGGCGGTGATGGACATGGCCGCCGAGCTGTTGGAAATACAAGCGGCGCGGGCCGCCGAGCAGGGGACGGCGTTTCCCGCCGATACCGATTGGCAGAGCGAATTCGAGGCCGAATTCCCGTATGAGCCAACGCCGGACCAGGTCACCAGCGCCGAGGAGATCAAGCAGGATCTGCAAAAGCGGCGGCCGATGGACCGGCTCCTGTGCGGCGACGTGGGATACGGCAAAACCGAGTTGGCCATGCGGGCGGCGTTCAAAGTCGTCGAGGCGGGGAAGCAGGTAGCGGTGCTGGTGCCGACGACGGTTTTGGCCGAGCAGCATTACCGCTCGTTTAAAGAGCGGATGGTGAATTATCCGTTCGAGATCGACAGTATCAGCCGATTCCGCACCACGCGCGAACAAAAAGCCACTGTTTCGCGGCTGGGCAAGGGGGAAATTGACATTCTCATCGGCACTCACCGCCTGCTCAGCAAGGATATTAAATTTACCGACCTGGGGCTGGTGGTTATTGATGAAGAGCAGCGCTTTGGCGTGACGCATAAAGAGCGATTGAAGCAAATGCGCAAAATGGTGGATGTATTGACCATGTCGGCCACGCCAATCCCGCGAACGCTGCACATGGGGATGGTCGGCCTGCGCGACATCAGCTCGCTCACCACCGCGCCGCAGGACCGGCGAAGCGTGGTCACGGAAGTGATGTCCTTCGACCGCCAGCGCGTGAAGGCCGCCATCATGCGCGAGCTCAATCGCGAAGGGCAGGTCTACTTCGTTCACAACCGCGTGCAGAACATCACCGAGATGGCAGATGAGATTCAGCAGCTCGTTCCCGAAGCGCGCATCATCATCGGGCACGGCCAGATGGGTGAAGGGGAAATGGAAGACGCGATGCTGAAATTCATCCGCCATGAGGCGGATATTCTGGTCTGCACGACCATCATCGAATCGGGCCTGGATATTCCCAATTCCAACACGATCATCATCAACAACGCCGACCGTTTCGGCCTCAGCGAGCTCCACCAGCTTCGCGGGCGGGTAGGGCGGTGGAAGCATCGCGCGTATTGCTATTTGCTGCTTCCAGCCGACCGCCCGGTCACGCCAGTCGCCGCCAAACGGCTCAAGGCTATTGAGGAATACAGTCATTTGGGCGCAGGTTTCAAAATCGCCATGCGCGATTTGGAACTTCGCGGCGCGGGAAACATTCTCGGGCCGGAACAATCGGGCCACATCGCCACGGTTGGCTACGAAATGTATTGCCAGCTTTTGGAAGAGGCGACACGCCAGTTGAAAAACGAGCCCAAGGCCGCCGCCCCCGAGGCGCACGTCGACATTAACATCACCGCATTTTTGCCCAAGACCTACATCCCCGGCGACCGCCAGCGCATGGACCTGTATCGCCGTCTGACGCGCTGCTCGGATCTGGACATGCTGCAAATGCTCGAGCAAGACATGCAGGACGCCTTCGGCGAACCGCCCCGGCAGGCAATCGTTTTCTTCGCGCTGACCGAGCTTAGGCTACTGGCGCAGATGTTTGGCATCAACAGCATCATCCGCAAGCCGCCGGACGTGGTGATGACGGTGTCCGATGCCCAAAAGGCGCAAGCCGCCCTGACCGGCGCGCCGGGCACGCTGCGGGTGATCGACGAAAAAACGGTCTATCTGCGCATGCCGGCTTCATTCATGGAGCCCGAGCCGTGCCTGATGGTTTTGCGAAATTTGATGCGGCAGGCGTACGACCGCCAGAAGAACGCACCGGCGCCGGAAACCGCGCCAGCGCACCCGGCCGCCGCTGTTTCCGCGCCGGCTGCCAGGCATGCCGAGCCGAAACAAGTTGTTGTCGCCGCGGAGAAAAAGGCGCCGGAAAAATCCCCGGCGGCGGCAAAATCGCGCACGGTTCAAAGTGACCTGGCGAAACTGGCGTCATTGCGCGATCAGGGCATCCTGACCGCCGAGGAATTTGAAAACGCGCGAAAGCGACTGCTGGCCAGTGCGTAGGCCGTGAAAACCAGCCGATGCTTACGCGAAAAAGCCAGGCGTGAGCTGCTGGATCCTTCGGAGTACCTCAGCTCAGCGCGTGAATTCTTGCGTGGCATGGGCGGCCCGCCTTAAGAATTCACACGCTCTCAGGATGACGATCATTACCCTGGCATCGCATAATAGCGCAGGGCCATTATCTTGCGCATCTTGCGTGACAGCCCATTGTCGCGAATTTTGTTATCGCTTTTTATTCGTGAGAACACTTCGCCAGCATTGCAAGCGATCGCCCCGCCGAGCCGCTGTCGATCGAATCGGCCGCGATCTTCAGCGCCGGATCGAGCGAATCGGCTTTTCCTGCGACCACCAGCGCCGCCGCCGCGTTCAACAGCGCGATATCTCGCGGCGCGCCTTTTTCGCCATTCAACAGCCGGCGAATGATCTCCGCTGATTCGGCGGCGCTGCTGACCTGCAAATCCGAAAGCTTCGCGTAGGGAAGTCCCAGATCGCGCGGGTTCATGTGCCAGGTGCGAACTTCGCCTTGCTTTAGTTCGCTGATGCGCGTTGGGCCGAGGGTGGACAGTTCGTCGAGGCCATCGTCGGCATGAACGACCCAGGCGCGTTCGCTGCCCAGTTCGCGCAGGACCGATGCGAAGCGGTCGGTCAATTCCGGCGCGAACACGCCGATCAGTTGATGCTTCGCCTTGCCGGGGTTGGTCAATGGGCCGAGCAGGTTGAAAATCGTGGGAATGCCCAGTGCCGACCGGGCCGGCCCCACGTGCTGCATGGCGGGATGATGCAGGCGGGCAAAGGCGAAGCAGATATTGGCCTCCGCGAGGCATTTTTGCAGTTGGGCCGCGGTTGTTTCCAGCTTTACGCCCAGCTTTTCCAATACATCGGCCGAGCCGGATTGGCTGGAGGCCGAGCGATTGCCGTGTTTCACGACTTTGATGCCCGCGCCGGCGGTAATCAACGCGGCGGCAGTTGAAATATTAAACGTGTTGCGGACATCGCCGCCGGTTCCGCAGGTGTCGACGATGACGCCGGCGTTTTCCGCGCCGATGGCGACAACCTGCTCGCGCATGACCGTCGCCGCGCCAACAAGTTCGTCGACGGTAGTTCCCTTGGCGGCCATGCCGACAAGGAGGCCGCCGATCTGGGCATCGGAGGCTGCGCCGGACATAATATAAACGAACGCCTGGCGCGCCTCGGCGCGGGTCAGGTCTTCGCGCCGGCACAATTTCAGCAGAATTTCGCGGAGAGGAGCGTTCATAATTTCGCCGGAATCTACCACGGATGATGCCGATGGTGAATAATCGGCGCGCCACTTGGAAGAATGCGATGGACGGCGGCGACCAACTACGAAGCTGAAGCGTTTTCTGGATAATCATACCGGGGATGCAATATGTTTATGGGAACGATGATGCGAAACGCGGCTGCTCGCAAACAGCGCAGAAGTATATGGGCCGAAACGCTTGAAGACCGGGTTCTTCTTTCAGTAACGCTGTCGGTTTCGATCACGCCGCAGACGACCCAGTTTCCCGGCGACGGAACGGGCGCTTATGCCGTGGTCGATGTGAAGTTCACGGGGCCTGCGGTCGATACCACCACTTTTGGCAACGGGAATTTCCTGGTCGAGGGGGCAAATGGATTTTCCGCCCCGGCAACCGATGCGCGGGTGGCGCCGAGCGATCCGGGACCGGGGCAGGGATATCGCCTGGCTGAATACGAGGTCTATCTGGGCACGGATTCCTTCACCGCCGCCGAGGATGGAAGCTACTATTTCGATCTCCAGCCCAATACGGTGAAGGACACGCAGCTCGGCTATTTTCTGCCGACGATGCAGTTGCACGCGTTCGACGTCAATATCCAAAGCGCGGTGTCGGTGACGATTGACGAGCAGCCGGTGGCGGCGGGGACTTTTGACTTTGGCTCGACCTATGCCGCGTTTCCCGGCGCCATCAAGACGCTGACGGTCACCAATACGCTTACTCAGCCAATCAGCTTTACCATGGATCCTGACGCCCAGGGCCTGGCGGGTTTGAGCACGTTTTATCCGCTGGTCAGCGTTTTGGGCGCAACGCCGGACATGCAGACGCCGTCGATGACCCTTGCCGCCGGCGCATCGGCCAGCTTCCAACTGCAATTCAATGAGAATGGGAACAATGCCTACGTCAGCCCGGGGCTGGCGACGGCTCCCATAACGATCTATCCCACGATCAATGGCGTGGCGAATCAGGATAACTTCACATTTCACCTTTCCGGCACGTTCCTTGCCCCCGCCTCAGCCGTCAATCTTGCCGGCAACGTCTACAACGATGCCAATGGCAACGGCCAGCTCGATGCCAACGAAAGCGGAATCACCGGCATCACCGTCTACATTGACTTGAACAACAACGGCGTTTACGACCCGGCCACCGAACCAGTCTTCACTTCAGAAAACGGCGGGGTCTTCGATTTCGCGCAACTGCCCGCCGGCAACTACACCGTGCGCGAAGTCGTTCCGACCGGCTGGGCGCAAACGTCTCCCGCCGACGGCGCGGGAATCATCATCACGTCCAGCCAGACCGGCAACGTGGACAATCTCGTTTTCCTTCAGGAACAGGGGACGACCGCGACGATCGACGGCACGGTGGATTACTCAGCCGATTCCACCAGCACCGCATCAACGCCCGTGACCGGCCAGATCGTTTATCTCGACACGAACGATAACGGCCAACTCGACGCTGGCGAACCAGCCACGATTACCGATGCAGATGGAAACTACAGCTTCTCGGTTTCACCGGCGGCGCAGTTTTACGTCCGGCTGTCGCTGCAGGCGGGGCAAACGCAGCTTGACCCAGCCGATGGGGCTGACCGTCCCGTTTTTGTTTCCAGCCGACAGGACTACACCGGGAATAATTTCCTGATCACCGGCACGATGGCATCGACAGCCACCGTCTCCGGCCATGTATTGAACGATGCCATCAATGGCGTGACGCAATCGACGCCAACCGGGCTGGCGGGCGTGACGGTTTACCTCGACAGCAACGGCAACGGCGCACACGATTCTGACGAGCCTTCCGCCACCACCGACGCCAACGGTGCTTACTCATTGATTGTGCCACTGAGCGGCGCCACGCAAACCGTTGCGGTCGGCATCGAAACGCCGGACGGCTATGCGCAGGTTTCCTCCGCGCAGCAAACGGTGCAGCTTTCCAGCGGGCAGGCGGCGACGGGCGTTGATTTCGAGGTATCGCAAAACGCGACAGTGCCGCCGACGCCTGCCGAGCAGATTGCGGCCGATGTGGCGGCGGTTAAGACCGCGCAACTCGATCGCCGGGCGCAGCTCACCGATGCCCGCCAGACTGTAGCCGGCGACAGGAAAGCGTACGCCGCCGCCCTGCGCAACCTTCGCATCGCCCGCCAGACGGCGCGCCGGGCGCATGAGCCGACTTCATCCATCGATCCAGGTTTCGCCGCTGCCGTTGGCAGTTCGGATGCTACGCTCAAGGCCGATCGGGCAACTTTGTTGAAGATCCAGAAGACGGATTTCACCGACATTTCCGCCGCAAAAAACGCGCTGCGGGCACTGCGAAAGCAATTGCGAAACAGCAATACGAAGTGAGAATCCCATGCTTTCGTTTCGAGACCAAGGGCGCGCCGGCGCTGCACGCGCGTAGGAGTGTGGCCGTCTTTTTTGGCACTGTCGTGACACGGCCGTCGCGGCCGTGCCTTATGCTTTGGGAGTAAATACCACCAAGCACGGGCGGGACGCCGGCGGGACGCCCGTGTCACGAATGACCGTGCCAAAAAAGACGGCCACCACCCCGCGTGTCCAGGGCGCCATGCCCTCGATCAATTCTCTCACCTATTTTTCCTTCCCGTCGTTCGACTTCGCTTTTTCGATCCGCACGCCCTTGATCGCCTCGTCGAAAATCGCCTGGTCGGCTTTTGTGAAATTTACCTTTGACAGGTGAACGTCGATCCATTCGCCATCGTGCACAATATAAATATTCGCATTCTTCTGGGCGATGGGCTGCCCGCCCACTTCCGGCACCGTGTATTGCACGGTGGCAAAATCGCCGGCTTTATCCAGCTTGATGTCGTCCTTCTTAAACGGGCTTTCCTTGGCCCGGCCCCAGTAAACATCGCGCACCATGGTGCTGTCGCCGGGCTTTTGCGCCGGTTCCATGAACACCGATGCTATCAGGCCGCTCTTTTCGTCCGATGCGTTCACCTGCTTCATTTTCCGGGCAACGCTCACGCGCTGGCCGTCGACTTCCAGCCCTTTAATCGGAATAACGATCTCCCATTCCCCGCCGGGCGACGCAACGCGCAATTCGGTGTTTGGCGCGTGCGCCTTTTGCGTCGCACCCTTGAGCATCTCCAGCGCCGCCGTACGCTCGGGAAGATCCTTTTCATGATGCAGCATGGTGACTGAAAGCATCAGATCGCCCACGCCCACGGCGGCGGACGTGACATATTCATACGATCCCGGCGCGGGCGCCTTGTCCGTCAGCGTATAGTAATAACCAACCACCTTGTCCCCTTTAAGCTCCTGAATATCGAGCGCGGTTTCCCTGGCGGTGCTCAGCATTCCCTTGCCGGTGGTCTGCGAAATTTCCCGAAGCTTGGCCGGCGAATTAAAGTTCGCATCGCCATCCTGCGACGTCAGCGGCGTGATGAGCATCAAAAACTTCTCACCCTGGGTCGCCAGCCGGATTGTGGGCGGCAGATTTCGCCCCGGCGCCGGCTGGATCGAATCCGACCACCCCTTGGGAACCACCAGCGCCAAACTCCCATGCCCGCGCACGGTGAATTCCTTTTCAACCCCCGCCGGCGCCTTATCGACTGCCAAAAGGACCGGACACGCGCAAAACAGCAGGAGCGTAGACAACAGGATATGACGATGCATTTGATTCTCCCAAAAAGCTGACGGCGGGGCACAGGCGGCGGACTAGGCGTCCAAAACCGCTCAGTTTGAGTATTTATTTCACTTTCACCGCGTTTTTCAGGCGGAAGCCGTCGTCGGTGGGGCGGTCGGCGATGTTCCCGCCGTCGTCTTTCAGGTCCTTGCCGATGGAATAGATAATGGCGTCGCCATTCTCGAGGCGATATCGCATCGGCTTGCCATCAAATGGATCAAGTGGAAGTGATGCAATGAAATCCGGCGTGAGGCTTTCCAGCGTTTTGGGATATGCGCCGTGTTGCAGGCGATATTTCGTCAGCGCAATGCCAAGCCGCCCCTGGCGGGCCGTGCCGAGAAATCGCAGTTGGACAGTGCGCGGCCGATCATTGGCAACGAGCAGGACCTGGATGAGAGGACTGCCGGCGTTGAAACCCGACGGCGAATGGACATGCGAAGAGGCAAGGTTTTTGCGCTGGGCGCCCATGTGGCTCTGCGTCGCCAACACATCCGGCTTCAGCCAGAGGAGGCGATAGCCAATCGCCACCTTTGCGGTGTTCGCGTTGGTTTCGGTCACGCCGAATTTCCCGTCGGCGAAGTTGAGGATGGTGCCGAGCACCGTGTCCTCTTCACCGCGCATATCGCGCTCGAACTCCGACGTCAGAATCGTGTCGTCGGCAAGGACCCGGTCGGGCAACATGCCGGCGTTCGTCGCGTAGGGGAGCACGTCAAAAAGAGTTGAGATGGTTACCGATTCACACCCCTCGCGAACCAGGCCGGAAACCAAAAACGGAAAGGTCTGGTCGATATGCTCCGACATCAGGCTCATGGTCTGAATGTCGGCCATCGCCTCGGCAGGATTCCCCTCGTGCGCCATCTGCACGGCATGCGTCTGGAGCAGAATAGCAGCATGGCGGAATTCGGAGAGATGCAGGCCCCGGGCAGGAACCTCACTCGCAAGATCCGGGACCTTAGCCGCCGGTGCAAATCGGCAATTGCGCATCAGGGCAGCGCGCTTCAACAAGGCGATAGCGGGCTTCATTCTCGCCACCAGGGCATGAGATTCCGGGCGATCGGCCTCGTCCTTGTACAAAAAGTCCGACGCTCTTTTGATTTCTTCCGCCGGCGCCGGCTGTGTTGCCGGAACGGCAGGTACAGTTTGAGGCTTCGCGCTCGCCGCGTTGGCGGTGGCGGCCCGCTCGGCGTCGAAAGCATCCATCTGGTCATTGATGATTTTAAAGGCCTGGTTGTACAGATCGCGGGCATTGTCGGCGTCGGCAGGCATGGAGCCGGTGATGGCGGCATAGTCTTTAGCGGTCTGGTTGCGAGTTTCCTCGGCACAGAGTTTCGCCTTTTCATCCAGCTTTTTCGACGTATACGCCTCGCCTCCGCCGATCAGGATCCACAGTGCGAGCAACGGCAATAATTTCCATCTCGCCGCGCGAAGTTTCCAGTCCTGGCGCAGCCCGCCGCGGACGAGCAGGAACAAGCCGCCCAACACGCTGACGGCGGCCAAGGTCACCGCCTGCGGGAGATAGACCAGTGCATTTCCGTGCGAGTGAATGGTATAGCTCGCCGCCGCAAGGGCACACGATCCGCCGGCCGGGATCAACCAGAAAATCATGCCGAGCGCAATATAAAAGACCCGGCTGTTGGTTCGCGCGAACAGTGCAAACCAAAACGCCATCCCCACGAAAATTGCGAGTGCCAACTCGATGGTAAGCAGCCAGATGTCCATGATTTGTTTATCCCATACTCATGCAACCGCCGGTGGGAGCTGACCGATTTCTGGAACTGATGCCCCAGTCACCATGGCACACCCGCCGCGGGAAAATGTCCGAACGGGCAATCGTCATCCTTAGTTACTCCGCAGCGGCAATGGCAGCGCGACTAAAGATTTTGACCACGGATTTCACAGATGTACACGGATAAGAAGACTCCCTGATTTTGTTCCCATCCGTGCGCATCCGAGAAATCCGTGGTCAAACCTCTTCTGTGTTTCGATCAGCACCCCAGCCCAGATTGGCAATTACCCGTTCCGGAAATCTTCATGCCGCGGGTGCGTCAGGTGGCGGCCCGTATCCCCGCGCTGGATGTTCTGGCCGGAATATCGCGGCCGCACTCAGGGCAGCGGCCTTCGCTGAAGCGGAGGTCATAGCCGCACGCCAGGCACAGGCCCTTGCGCTTGCGGCGCGAGCGGCGCAGAATCGATCGGCCGATGCCCAACGGCAAAATCGCAAAGACGATTCCCAAAAACCAGCAGGGGATTCGCAACGCGGCAAAACGCGGGGAAATCTGGCTGGTCATCGTCGCCTGCCCGGCGGCGGTCTTGAAGCCGAGGAAGGAAAATTTCGTCGTGGTGGTATCCACGATGGTGTCGAGGATCGGCTTGAATTCTTCAATCGTGAGCGAGGAAAAAAGATACGGATGATTGGTCCCATCGATGGAATTAGAACCCGTGAACGACATGTCACTGTTGGCCAGCAGCACTGCGCCGTGATCGCCGGCCATGCCGGCAATATGCCCGCCCGGCGTCTCAATCACGAAGACGTCGGCATGATGCCTGCTTCGCACGCCAAGGACGATGACGCCGATGCAAAGCAGCGCCGACACGAAAGCGATAAATGCGCCAATGGAACGAAACATAATGGACCCCGCAATTCCGCCAAACCCCGCCGCCGGGGAAGCACGACCATCATACCGGTTAATCCGAAAATTCCACCCTGAATTCTCCGGTCGTGCTACGATTTGGCGATGAGGCTGGATTACGAACGTAAAGTGCGGCCGCAGGGACCTTCTTATTGGGTCGATTATCTCATTTTGGCAGTCATCGGCTCGATCGTGTTTGGAGTGCTGGGCGTTGCGGGATGGCTGATTTTTCGGGCTTTCATATTTATGTAGCGGGGAACCTTGGACTCTAACGAAATGCCGAAAGTGAACGCCAAGCCGCCAGGGACTCCAAGGAAAGCCGCCGAGAATGCAATGGATTTTTTTCTCTCTTCTTTCCGACCTTGGCGTTCTCGGCGACTTGGCGTTCCACTCCGTTGCGAGGAGTTTTTCGAACTTGCAAAGCCGCCGGAGCCATCGCCTTAACAATTTCGCTCGACTATTCTGCCGGACTCGCCATACCTTTCGATTTGACGTTAATTGCTTCCAGTGCAACGGTTACGACAGACCGGCGTCGCAGCGATTTCGCCCATTTTGCAACGGCTCAGAGCGTCTTAATCATTTCTTAACCAATACCCGACCGTCCGCTAATTCCCCGCGGGAATACTTGTTGGCCTAACCAACAGGAGCTCGCCAATGAAAACTTTCGCAAGTGTTCTCGCCGGCTTTGGAATGCTGGCTTTGGGTGTCACGACCCAGGCCGCCGACCTCCGCCTTCAAGGGGGTGGCGCGACGTTTCCAGCGCCGGTGTATCAGCGCTGGGTGACCGAATATCAGAAACTCCACCCCGATGTGCAGATCGACTACCAGGCGATCGGCTCGGGCGGCGGCATCAAGGGAATCACCGAAAAGACCTTCGACTTCGCCGGCTCTGATGCCCCGATGTCGAAAAAGGAAATCGCAAAAGCCGGGGGGAGGGAAGTTCTCGTTGAGATTCCCACCGTCGCTGGCGCGGTTGTGGTCGCGTATAACCTCAAGGGTTTTCAAGGGGAACTGAAGCTCGATGGGCCGACGCTGGCCGAGATTTATCTCGGCAATATCAAGAAGTGGAACGACCCGAAGATTGCCGCCCTCAATGCCGGGGCAACGCTTCCCAATCTCCCCATCACCACCGTCCATCGTACCGATGGCAGCGGCACCAACTTCATCTTCACCAACTACCTCGGCACCCAGAGCGAGGAATTCAACAAGAAGGTTGGCTCGGGGAAATCGGTCGAATGGCCCAATGGCGAAGGTGGCGCTTTTAACTCCGGCGTCACTCAGATCGTCCAGCAGACTAACGGGGCGATCGGCTATATCGAACTGGCCTATGCCCTTCAGAACAAGATTCCCTTTGCCGTCATGAAGAACAAGGACGGGAAATTCGTTAAGGCGACCGCCGAGACGGTTTCGCTGGCGGGTGAAGGAGCGGTTGGGAATCTCAAGGGCAATCTTCTTGCGGCCAATATCTGGGACCAGCCCGGCGAAAAAGCCTATCCGATCTCCTCGTTCACCTACATCATCGTCTACAAGGACCTGGCCTACGTGAAAGACCCCGCCAAGGCCAAGGCACTTGCGGAATTCCTGCGCTGGGCCACGACCGACGGCGAGAAAATGGCCGCCAGTCTGGATTACGCCCCGCTTAGCCCCGGCGTGCAGAAAAAGGTCGAGGAAGCACTGGCGTCGTTGACGCTGGGCGGTAAGCCGGTTGGGAAATAGCAGATAATTGCTGGAGATGAACCGTAGGGTGGGCGCACTCGCCCACCAGCCCACAGCGACGCAGGCGGACATGGTGGGCGAGTACGCGCGAGTACGCCCACCCTACGGTGTGTTCTGACAAGTGGGAGAAAAGACGTGTCGACCTCCTCATCCATTGACCCCCGCATACCCGAGCCGATGATTGGCTTTGTGGGCGATATGGGCGGCGCGCATGGAGCGCGGAGCATCTACAAAGCGTCGGATTCCAGGTTCGGCTCGGACTTTCTTCTCGGCATGCTGGCGCGCGGGTCGGCGGGCATCGTGCTGCTGATGCTCGGGGCGTTGATTGTCGTTCTGGCGCACGCCGCCTCGCTGAGTATCCACCAGTTCGGGGCGCATTTTCTCACCTCGCAATCCTGGGCGCCCGAGCACGAAATGCAGAAGCGCGACGCCCAAGGCTACCTTGTAAAGGACGAAGACGGGGATCCGGTTACCATCACGGTGCCCGGCGTTTTCGGCGCGCTGCCGGTCATCTATGGCACCATTACCAGCGCCGTCATCGCACTGCTGATAGCCGTCCCGCTGAGCCTGGGGGCGGCGCTGTTTCTGGTTCGCATCGGCCCGTGGCTGACGCCGACGTTTGTAAAGAGCGGGATTGTCGGGGCGACGCTCATTCTTTTGCTGATGGCTGTGCCGCGTTTTCAGATCGGCGACGTCGCGCTCCGCGGTTCCCGGATTCTCTCATTCCTCGGTGCCTTGATTGGCGTTGCCGCAACACTTGGACTTCTCCTAATCGCATGGTATCGCGATGATCCAAGGGTCGGTCCTCCTCGCGCATTGCACGCATTCCTGCATACCGCCTTCCCGGTATCAGTATTTTTGATCGCGATGCTAGGCCACAACGTGCTTTTGTGGCTTGATTGGAAGGTGTGGCTCGTCAGCCTGGTGTTTGGAGCCATCGCAGGCATTTCGCTGGGCGAACTTGGGGAAGGCGGCGTTTCTATCCTGTCATTCCTCATCGAATTCCTCGCCGCCATTCCCAGCATCGCCTATGGCATCTGGGGATTATTCGTCGTCGCGCCGTTTTTGCAGAATTATCTTGAGCCGGCCTTGAATCGATTCTTCGGCTGGGTTCCATTCCTGCGATTCCTGCATAGCGATGGCGGCCTGACGGGGCGCGACATGTTTTCCGCGGGGTTGATCCTGGGAATCATGATCGTGCCGATCATTACCGCCATCGGCCGCGATGTGCTGCGGGCGGTCCCGCGAATCCAGATCGAAGGCACGCAGGCGATGGGGGCGACGTGGTGGCAAAGCTCCTGGGCCATGCTGCGATATGGACGCAGCGGGCTTTTCGGCGCGGTGATGCTCGGGCTGGCGCGGGCGGCGGGAGAAACCATGGCCGTCGCGATGGTCATCGGCAACGCGATCCAGATAAAAAGCTCCATCTTCGAGCCCGCACAGACCATGGCCAGCCTGCTGGCCAATCAGTTCGCCGAGGCCGATACCGACCTCAATCGGTCGGCACTGATCGAGGTGGCGCTGATCCTTCTGGTCATGTCGCTTCTGTTTAATGTCATTGCGCGATATTTGGTGGTCGGCAAACAGGTGAAAACGTCGGGCTGAAAGTGTCATGGCAAGTGCATACGAGACATATTCGCGCGGGAAAAGCACGGTCATGTTTGGCCTGTGCGTGCTGTTCACCGCCATCATCATCACCATCCTCGCCCTGGTGGTGGGATACCTCGTTTCAATCGGCTACAAGTCGGTCGACCTCGCCTTTTTCCTGAAAGATCCAATTCCCCCCGGCGCTGAAGGCTCGCCCGGCGGCATGCGCAATGGAATCGTCGGAACCTTGATCCTCATCGGCCTGGCCAGCGTGGTTGGCATACCGGTGGGAATGTTCACCGGCATTTATCTCGCCGAATATAGCAGCAATTCGATCATGGCTTCGCCGGTGCGATTCATCGCCGACGTGCTGACGGGCGTGCCGAGCATCGTGGTCGGGATTCTGGGATATGAGTTGCTGGTGGTGCCTTTGGGGCGGTTTGGTTTGAAGTATAATGGATGGGCGGGGGCGTTGGCGCTGGCGTTTATTATGGTGCCGCTGGTGGCGCGAACGACCGAGGAAATGCTGCTGCTGGTGCCGCGAAGTTATCGCGAGGCGTCGGTGGCGCTGGGGGCGACCAAGGCCAGGACGATTCTGAAAGTCGTGCTGCCGGCGGCGGCGGGAAGCGTCATCACTGGAATCATGCTGGCGATTGCGCGCGTGGCGGGTGAAACAGCGCCTTTGCTGTTCACGGCGCTGGGAAGCCGCTTCCTGACAAAAAATCCGAATCTTCCCTTTCCATCGCTGACCGTCCAGATTTATCACGATGCGATGGAGCCGTACAAGGAGCAAAACCGCCTGGCCTGGGCGGGGATTCTCATCCTTTTGCTGCTGATTTTCGTGCTGAATGTGATCGTTCGCGTGACGGCCCGCGCGGTGACGCGCGGCCAGAACGGCAAGTGAGAACCGAGGTGTGTTCATGACCGAAGCGACCGAAAAATCCGCCGATCTCTCCAAGGAGCCGCCCGCCCGCGGGCAGGCAGCCTCGCCGGCGTCGAAACCGCCGGTGATGCCTGTCGTGCGCGCCATCAGGCTGGCTAATTCACCCAACGGCAGCGTTACCACCAGCGCCGCCGAGTCGTCGGTCCGTTCCGCCCCGGTTACGCCCCGCGCCGATCAGCCGGCGGAAATCCATGCCGAATTGGCCGGCGAAACCAACGTGCTCGGCATCCACGATTTCAAGCTCTTCTACGGAAAATCCCGCGCCCTGCATGGCATCACCATGCGGATTCCCGCCAACAAGGTAACGGCCCTCATCGGCCCATCCGGCTGCGGCAAATCAACGCTGCTGCGAAGCCTCAATCGGCTGAACGATCTGATCGAAAGCGTGCGCACCGAAGGCTCGATTCAGTTTCACGACCAGGACATTCACGATCGTCGGGTGGATGTCATCCGCCTGCGAAAGCGGATGGGGATGGTTTTCCAGAAATCCAATCCGTTTCCGATGTCGATCTTTGAAAATGTGGTATACGCGCTGCGCATTTCCGGCGAAAAACGCAGAAGCGTGCTGAACGAAGTCTGCGAGAAGTCGCTGCGCGGCGCGGCGCTGTGGGATGAAGTGAAAGACCGCCTCGGCCAAAGCGCCCTGGGCATGAGCGGCGGGCAGCAGCAGCGCCTGTGCATTGCCCGCGCCATTGCAGCCGAGCCGGAAGTGCTGCTGATGGATGAGCCGTGCTCAGCGCTTGACCCGGTGGCGACGGCTAAGATTGAAGAGCTCATCTACCAGCTTCGCGGGAAGTACACGGTGGTGATCGTCACGCACAACATGCAGCAAGCCGCCCGCTGCAGCGATTACACGGCGTTTATGTATCTGGGCCGACTCGTTGAATACGGCCCGACCAATACCATCTTCCTCAATCCGCACCTGAAGGAAACCGAAGCGTATGTGACGGGAAGGTTTGGATGAGGCGGAGTAGGCAGTAGGCAGTAGGGAGTTCTCATGCGTCACTTTGACGAACAACTCGACGAGCTTTTCAAGCGGATCATCATGATGGGATCGATTACCGAATCGATGATCCAGATGGCCATTCGCGCTTATACCGACGGCAATGAAGCGCTGGCGGGCGATGTCTACGAAAAGGAGCACCAGGTCAACGCCCTGCAAGTTGAGGTGGACGACACAGCGGTGAAGCTCACCACACTGCAGCAGCCGGTGGCCAGCGATGCGCGGTTTTTGTTCATGGCGTCGCGCATTGGCGGAGAACTGGAGCGGATTGCCGACCAGTCGATCAATATCGTGCAGAACACGCACTATGTGCTGGAGGCGGCCACGCCGCTCAAGCCGCTGGTGGATTTGCCGATCATGGGCGGGCTGGTGCAGAAGATGGTTCGCAACAGCATGGCAGCGATGGCGGGGCGGGATATTCAGCTTGCCGAGGATGTGCTTCGCCAGGAGGATCAGGTTGATGCGTTTCGAGACCAGATTTTTCGAATCCTGCTGACGCACATGATGGCCGACCCGCGCACGATCCAGCAGTCGCTGTCGCTTATTTTAATGGCGCGGAATCTGGAGCGCATCGGCGATCACGCAACCAACATCGCCGAGGAAGTCATTTACTGGATCCAGGGCCGCGACATCCGCCATGCCAAGCCGTCAAGGCATCGCGGCGCATCCGACGCCGCCGCCATCGCGGCGATGGGGAATGGAAAAGGTGAAGAGGGCAGCAGGCAGTAGGCCGGAGGCAGAAGGCAGAAGACAGAGGCTGTGCCCGAAATCAACTTGTGCAGTTTTTCTTGATCGTTTCGCAAATATGTCCGCCTGACGCCGGTTCTGAGGTACTCCGACGAGCCGGGTTTTACCGGTAAGACCCGGCTCTTCGGAGTACCTCAGAACCGGCGTGTTGGGACAACGGAGTCGGGCGACGACAAGAGAATTCGGATATTCTCGGGCAGACTCTCATTCGAAAGAAACTATGAGCAAAGGCACAATCCTCGTCATCGACGACGAAAAAGATTTGATCGAACTGGTTCGTTACAACCTTGAGAAGGAAGGATATGACGTCATCGCCGCCACCGATGGGCAGACTGGCCTGGACGTGGCGACGAGGCATCGTCCCGACCTGGTCGTGCTCGATTTGATGATGCCGGGGATCGACGGCCTGGCGGTTTGCCAGCGGCTGCGCGCCGATCAGAAGGTGGGGCGAACGCCGGTCATCATGCTGACCGCCAAGGCCACCGAAGCAGACCGCATCGTCGGCCTGGAACTGGGCGCGGACGATTACATCACCAAGCCGTTCAGCCCACGCGAAGTGGTGGCGCGGGTGAAGGCGGTTTTGCGGCGTGCTGCCTCGCAAGCCGAAGCGCCGCAGATGATTCGCACCGGCTCGCTCTATATCGATCTGCAAGGCCACGAAGTGACCTACCAGGGCGTTCGCATTTCGCTGACGGCCACCGAGTTTAAAATCCTGCAGTTTCTTGCCGGCCGGCCTAATCGCGTGTTCAGCCGGGATGAGATCATCGATGCCGCCTCCGGAAATGACGCGGCCGTTTTCGACCGGACGGTCGACGTTCACATCACCGCCATCCGCCGAAAGCTTGGACCCGGCTCGGAGCATATCGAAACGGTACGGGGTTTCGGCTATAAATTCCGTCCGACGCTGGATGCGGAAAAGCAGCCGGTGTGAGGAACCGATGGCGCGACCAGAATTTCTCCCTCAACCTGAGTACAGGGGAGACAGAGCCAGACAAGGCGCAAAACGCGGGCTTGGGCATTCGGTCATTCGGACTTGATTCGTCATTGGTCATTCGGATTTCGTCATTTGTGCCCGCAGCTGCGCCGTCAATTAGATGATCCGAGGAACACTTGTTCGCCAGCCGATTCTTTCGCCGACTCTTCCTTCCCTATCTCATATTAATTTGCGCGGCTACCACCGTCGTCGGCGCGTTCGCCGCGGTTCGGCTTCGCTCGGCTTATCTCGACAGAACGCGTGAAACCCTCGTTGGCGAAGCCAATGTCGCGGCCGGCATTCTGGAACATGTTGTGCCCCCGGCTTCGACGGATCTCCTGGCTCAGAAAGTGCGCGAGCTCGGCGCGGGGTTTGGCTGCCGGATAACGGTGATTGACGATCAGGGCAAGGTCATCGCCGACAACGAAGCCGACTCGACGGCGCTCGATAATCACCGGCAGCGGCCGGAAATCATCGAGGCTGCCGATACCGGCGAAGGCTCCAGCGTCCGCCATAGCACCTCCGTTGGCGCGGAATTGCTTTACCTGGCCCGCAAGATGACCGCGCCCGATGGCAAGGTCTACTTCGTGCGCCTGGCGGTCCATCTCTCGACGCTCAGCCACGAGCTTCATCTGCTGTATGGAACGCTGATCGGCGTCGCCCTGGCGGCGATGCTGATCGCCGCAATGATCTGCTATTACTTCGCCAGCCGACATGCCGCCCCGGTTCGCGAGCTGGCGGCGTTCGCCGAGGCGATCGCCCGGGGGGACATGGGCAAACGCCTCTTACCCGGCAGCGCCGGGGAAATTGGGACGCTTACTTCCTCGCTCAACACCATGGCCGATTCGCTCAGCGATCTTCTCTCGCAACTGGCCAACGAGCGCAGCGAACTGCTGGCGATTTTGGCCAGCATGAATGAAGGCGTCATCGCCACCGATACCCGCCAGCGCGTGGTGCTGGTGAACGAAAAGGCTGCCGAGTTGCTCGACTTTCCGCGCGATGCCGCCCAGGGAAAGCCGCTGTGGGAACTGGTGCGCAACGAGCCGATCCTCCGCGCCGCCGGGGAAGTTCTGGCCGGCGGGGAGCGTCGTGTTTTTCAAATCAGTTCATCCGCCGGGCGATATTTGGAAATCGCCGCCTGCGTGTTTCCCTCCACCGGCAAATGCGCGGGGCTTGTGCTGGTGGCCCACGACACCACCAAATCCGTCCGCTACCAGGAGCTGCGCAAGGAATTCGTGGCAAATGTATCGCACGAACTGCGAACGCCTCTGACGGTCATTCGCGGCTTCACCGAAACCCTGCGCGATGGGGCGATCAACGATCCCATCGCCGCGCCGAAGTTTTTAGCCACCATCAACAAGCACGTCGATCAGTTGCAAAATCTTGTGGCCGATCTGCTGGAATTGTCGAAACTCGAAAGCTCTCCGGAAATGCCCCGGCGGGTAAGCGTCGACCTGGCCGGCGTCACCCGGCGGGTGGTCGATCTGCTGATGCCGACGGCGCAGAAGAAAAACCAGGCCCTCTCGCTGGAAATTTCCGGGCACCTGCCGCGCATACTCGGAAATCCGGATTATCTGGAGCGGGCCGTCAGCAATCTGGTGGATAACGCCATCAAATATACGCCCGAAAATGGCTCGGTCGGCGTGGCCATCAGCTACAACCACGAAGCCGTGAGCATTGAAGTGCAGGACAACGGCATCGGCATTCCGCCGGCCGATCTGGATCGCATCTTCGAGCGTTTCTACCGCGTCGACCGCTCGCGCTCGCGGGAAATGGGCGGCACCGGCCTTGGCCTGTCCATCGTCAAGCACGTCGCGCAAGTCCACGGCGGCACGGTAGACGTGACCAGCACGCCGGGCAACGGCTCAAAATTCAAACTGAAAATCCCGCTGCCGCAGGAAGAATGAATTCTCGCTTCATTATTCTCCCGGCCATCATCCAACATTAGTAGCGCGTCCAAAAAGGAGGCGCACCATAGTCTCGAGCCTTTTCAACCCGACAGGCAAATCGACATCGCCATCCTGCATTTACGCCCTGACCCCAAGCGCTTTGGCCATTTCTTCGCCGATCGTCGCGGGGCTTTCGGCCACCGAGATTCCGGCCTCGCGCAGGGCAGCAATCTTTGAGTCGGCCGAGCCTTCGCCGCCGCTGATGATGGCGCCGGCGTGGCCCATGCGGCGGCCGGGCGGTGCGGTTCTTCCGGCAATGAAGGCAACCACCGGCTTCTTGATGTTCTTCTTCACGAACGCGGCGGCTTTTTCCTCGTCGCTGCCGCCGATCTCGCCGATCACGATGATGCCGTCGGTGGCCGGATCTTTGGCGAACAGGTCGAGTACTTCGATGAAGTTGACCCCTTTTACCGGGTCTCCTCCTATGCCGACGCAGGTGGTTTGCCCGATGCCGCGGGTGGAACATTGCCAGACGGCTTCATAGGTGAGCGTTCCGCTGCGCGAGATGATGCCGACGGCTTTTTTGCTTTTGGCGTCTTTGGCGGGCGTGTGAATGTAGCCGGGCATGATGCCGATCTTACATTCACCGGGCGTGATGACGCCGGGGCAATTGGGGCCGATGAGCGTGATGTTGGGCTTTTCAGCAAGGAAGGCTTTGACCTTCACCATGTCGAGGACGGGAATGCCTTCGGTAATGGCGCAGACCACGGCAATTCCCGCGTCGGCGGCTTCGAGGATGCCATCGGCGGCAAAAGGCGGCGGCACGAAGATCATCGTCGCATTGGCACCGGTTGCGGCGACGGCTTCGCGCACGGAATTAAATACCGGCAACCCATTGGCGTCTTTGGTGCCGCCCTTGCCCGGCGTCACGCCGCCCACCATTTTCGTGCCGTATTCCAGGCAGGCCTTGGTATGAAACGCCCCGGCGGTGCCGGTAATCCCCTGGCAGATGACCTTCGTATCGCGATTGACGAGAATACTCATAGGGCCGAAAGAATAGAGGCGGAGGCGACGGGGGGCAAGTGAGGCGCTGGCGCGAAGTGTTGTACCGAAGCAGAAATGTCACCCCTTTAGCCGAAGCAGAAGTGTCACCCCTCCCTCCGGAAGCGGCGACGGCGGCCTACCAGTTCCACGGGTGGGACTTCGACGGCTTCCATGGCTTGTTATTCTTGATCGGACGC